>NZ_JAKKOM010000100.1:0-1655 GCF_021739525.1 Klebsiella sp. 2019SCSN059
GTCCGCCCTGCGTCGGATAGTCCGATTTTTTACCGGCGAAGCACGGCTCTCCTAACCCTATCTAAAGCGAATAACTTTTTTCAACAGGGCCGCGTGCCAATGCAAGAGCGATAGGCGCTCTACGCGCCAATTTGACCACTTAAAACAGGTAAATTGAGGGGTTGTAATGTGTTGATGTAACAGGCTTTTATTTTAATGTCTTGGCATATGTATAATGGTAGTCTAGCCCTCCTTTCAACAAGGAGTACTCATGGAAACCTACAATCATACATATCGGCACCACAACTTTTCACATAAAGACTTAAGTGATCTCACCTTCACCGCTTGCACATTCATTCGCAGCGACTTTCGACGTGCTAACTTGCGTGATACGACATTCGTCAACTGCAAGTTCATTGAACAGGGTGATATCGAAGGCTGCCACTTTGATGTCGCAGATCTTCGTGATGCAAGTTTCCAACAATGCCAACTTGCGATGGCAAACTTCAGTAATGCCAATTGCTACGGTATAGAGTTCCGTGCGTGTGATTTAAAAGGTGCCAACTTTTCCCGAACAAACTTTGCCCATCAAGTGAGTAATCGTATGTACTTTTGCTCAGCATTTATTTCTGGATGTAATCTTTCCTATGCCAATATGGAGAGGGTTTGTTTAGAAAAATGTGAGTTGTTTGAAAATCGCTGGATAGGAACGAACCTAGCGGGTGCATCACTGAAAGAGTCAGACTTAAGTCGAGGTGTTTTTTCCGAAGATGTCTGGGGGCAATTTAGCCTACAGGGTGCCAATTTATGCCACGCCGAACTCGACGGTTTAGATCCCCGCAAAGTCGATACATCAGGTATCAAAATTGCAGCCTGGCAGCAAGAACTGATTCTCGAAGCACTGGGTATTGTTGTTTATCCTGACTAATTGCTTTGATGTGTGATTTTAAACGCTCAAATTTATAAAACGAATAATATTGTCAACCTTGCAATAATAGACATAGGGACAACCATGTATAAATTTTTACCCTCAGGCGTCTTCACAATAGAGCCATATAGCAGTGGGTCACTTAGTGGGCTTAATTTTTCCATTAAAGATAATATTAATATTGCTCAGTATAAAACATCATATGGTAGCCCATCTTGGCAAGTAAACATAAGGCTGCCATTTATAAGGCACTGTTGCAAAAATGTGGAGGTGATAGGGGTACTACGCCGGAACCCCAGATTTTTCCGTCCGTTCAAATTATCCACGGTTGAGCAGCTTGATCCCGTCCGCCCGCAGTTGACCAACAGGGGAAATATGCCTGTACAAAGTTTGCCGGGTTATCCCAAGTTCCTGGCATAGCGTACTGACCTTTGTTTCTGATTGTCCCATTGATGCCATTGCCAGTCGCAGTTTGACTGGCGTCATTTTATAAGGTCGGCCGCCGTTCCGCCCACGGGCTCTTGCTGATGCCAGACCTGCAGTCGTTCTTTCAGCAATCAGTTCGCGCTCAAACTCCGCCAGTGCGGCAAAGATACCGAAGACAAGCTTGCCAGCGGCCGTTGTTGTGTCGATAGTCGCCCCGTGACCGGTCAGCACTTTCAGACCGGTCCCCCTCGCGGTCAGGTCGTGCACTGTATTAATGAGATGACGAAGATCACGACCGAGGCGGTCCAGCTTCCATACGACC
>NZ_JAKKOM010000101.1:0-1601 GCF_021739525.1 Klebsiella sp. 2019SCSN059
AAAGCGTGCGTATTGCCTGAAAACACAACCCGCTACGGGGGAGACTTACCCGAAATCTGATTTATTCAACAAAGCCGAAGGAATGGTGAAGGTATCTCACTGATAATTAGAAGATATCTTCACGGAACTCTTTTGCTACTGCGGCCAATTCTCTCATTTGTCGATAGTCTTGGCCTTCCGCATGTGCCCAAGGGTGGAAAACCGCAAGAAGGCTATATTGGTTTTCATCAAGTATGTTTTGGACATACACCAGGCAGGTATCAGAAGTTCTATGCCATTGCACAGTGGCTTGGTCTGGTTTACGAGCGTGCTTACCCTTTGGGGTAATAGGCGGCTCAAACTTATTCATACCGAGTTCTAGGTGTATATGCCACATGTGCGCATCTTTCACCTCATCGGGTCGATCATATAGAGTATCTCGGCCGAAATAATGAGGGAGTTTGCCAGTCGCCTTGTAGATAACAAAGTCATCTAGCAAACTCTGTTCGAGGCTAGGGAATTTTGTAAAAACCGGGGCAAAGAAACGGTCGTAAGTTTTTGGGTTGTAAGTTACAGAAATATGCAAGTTACACCTCAATGAATCATAACAGAGGTGCCATGATCGGCCAGTTGGCGCAGTCCATCCATGCTTATGTTACTGACATACGACTCCGGCTCTTTAGTCATCTGGTGAATGAGATGGTTCAGGTTAGATGCTGCAGAACGCGCTTTTGCTACGGTAAGTAGTGTAAGGCGCATGGCTTCTCGTTGCTCAGCACTGACTTCGCGATAAACATTTTTTACCAAGCCCTCAAGTCCACGCAACTGCAGTTCGCAAAGACTCACGGTTTCAGGTTGAAGCTCAGATATCACCTTATGGATATGATCGTAACCAGCCTTAGAAAGCATCCAGTAGGCTTTTTCTAAAGTTTCTCTCAAACCATCAATGGTTTGAATTGCGTCTGACACTTTTTGCTCAGGTTGCAACGTGCTGTTTCTTAAAATAGAAACATATCGGCCACCTGATGCACCACTATCCGCCGGCATTTGGTTAGGGCAACAAAAAGCTGTTGTCTGCTGCATCAGCAAACCAACGGCTGCGGCTACTTTCATTGAATCTAAAAAAGCCATTTTTTGTTTCCTAGTTGCTACTATCATGCTCATAGCGACATTGTAGTTCAATTTCTTGTCGATTTATAGAGTAATCGACAATCATGGAGAGTAACCAAAAACGCTCTCGCCTACCACTTCGGAAAACCAAGCTCGTCATTTTCGACGAGAAGAGGGGCTACACGGTAGCGGTGTCCTTTTAGAGAAGATCGCTTTTTCGGAATTTCGTAAAATTCAGTGGCTGTATCAAACAGATAAAGCGCTTCGACTGGATTTGCGAAACACCAACGGTAACGGAACGGTGTAATTTCTTCGATATCCATGCACACAGACGTGGTGTAGGCTAGGGGAAGTATCCCGATCCAGCTTCCGTCATCGATTTTTCGAACTTTAATAAATCCTTGTCCAAAAAGAAAATTTTCAACTTCACTGGGATTTGTTGAATAAATCGAACTTTTGCTGAGTTGAAGGATCAGATCACGCATCTTCCCGACAACGCAGACCGTTCCGTG
>NZ_JAKKOM010000102.1:0-1541 GCF_021739525.1 Klebsiella sp. 2019SCSN059
TCTTCGGGTTGTGAGGTTAAGCGACTAAGCGTACACGGTGGATGCCCTGGCAGTCAGAGGCGATGAAGGACGTGCTAATCTGCGAAAAGCGTCGGTAAGGTGATATGAACCGTTACAGCCGGCGATGTCCGAATGGGGAAACCCAGTGCAATTCGTTGCACTATCGTTAACTGAATACATAGGTTAACGAGGCGAACCGGGGGAACTGAAACATCTAAGTACCCCGAGGAAAAGAAATCAACCGAGATTCCCCCAGTAGCGGCGAGCGAACGGGGAGCAGCCCAGAGTCTGAATCAGCTTGTGTGTTAGTGGAACGGTCTGGAAAGTCCGACGGTACAGGGTGATAGTCCCGTACACCAAAATGCACAGGTTGTGAACTCGAAGAGTAGGGCGGGACACGTGGTATCCTGTCTGAATATGGGGGGACCATCCTCCAAGGCTAAATACTCCTGACTGACCGATAGTGAACCAGTACCGTGAGGGAAAGGCGAAAAGAACCCCGGCGAGGGGAGTGAAAAAGAACCTGAAACCGTGTACGTACAAGCAGTGGGAGCACCTTCGGGTGTGACTGCGTACCTTTTGTATAATGGGTCAGCGACTTATATTCTGTAGCAAGGTTAACCGTATAGGGGAGCCGCAGGGAAACCGAGTCTTAACTGGGCGTTAAGTTGCAGGGTATAGACCCGAAACCCGGTGATCTAGCCATGGGCAGGTTGAAGGTTGGGTAACACTAACTGGAGGACCGAACCGACTAATGTTGAAAAATTAGCGGATGACTTGTGGCTGGGGGTGAAAGGCCAATCAAACCGGGAGATAGCTGGTTCTCCCCGAAAGCTATTTAGGTAGCGCCTCGTGAACTCATCTTCGGGGGTAGAGCACTGTTTCGGCTAGGGGGTCATCCCGACTTACCAACCCGATGCAAACTACGAATACCGAAGAATGTTATCACGGGAGACACACGGCGGGTGCTAACGTCCGTCGTGAAGAGGGAAACAACCCAGACCGCCAGCTAAGGTCCCAAAGTCATGGTTAAGTGGGAAACGATGTGGGAAGGCACAGACAGCCAGGATGTTGGCTTAGAAGCAGCCATCATTTAAAGAAAGCGTAATAGCTCACTGGTCGAGTCGGCCTGCGCGGAAGATGTAACGGGGCTAAACCATGCACCGAAGCTGCGGCAGCGACACTATGTGTTGTTGGGTAGGGGAGCGTTCTGTAAGCCTGCGAAGGTGGCCTGTGAGGGCTGCTGGAGGTATCAGAAGTGCGAATGCTGACATAAGTAACGATAAAGCGGGTGAAAAGCCCGCTCGCCGGAAGACCAAGGGTTCCTGTCCAACGTTAATCGGGGCAGGGTGAGTCGACCCCTAAGGCGAGGCCGAAAGGCGTAGTCGATGGGAAACAGGTTAATATTCCTGTACTTGGTGTTACTGCGAAGGGGGGACGGAGAAGGCTATGTTAGCCGGGCGACGGTTGTCCCGGTTTAAGCATGTAGGCTGGTTATCCAGGCAAATCCGGATAATCAAGGCTGAGGTGTGATGACGAGG
>NZ_JAKKOM010000103.1:0-1514 GCF_021739525.1 Klebsiella sp. 2019SCSN059
GAGGCGATCACCTGGTTGAGCTGCTGCCGGTGCCTGGTGAGTTGGCCACCTGGTCGAGCTGCCGCCTGTAATAGGGGGGGACTTGTCTCACCGCATCGAGGCGATCACCTGGTTGAGCTGTTGATTTACTTCTGGCGTCCAGATCTGAACTTAGCAACAGCCATCACCAACACAACATCTTGTGCGCCGGCAGCTGATCGCGGCCACCATATCTAGTGTTTCAATTTTGGATTGCGCAATCCAAAATAGGCGTAAAAATAACGATGGTTTTCTTTACATGATTGGATTTGCTGGCCACTGTCATTTTCAGAAGACGACTGCACCAGACAACGCGGTTTGAAGGCTGTTGTGCAGTCGTCTATTGAACGAACAGTATCAGGAGTCCGCTGCACGAATGATGACCTCAAGCCGGTTCTGGTCGCGCTGGCGACCGATCAGCCCCTGGATGTGCGATACCGCGACCACGATCTTTCCGGCGATTGGGCGGGCTACCGCGAATGCTACATCAAGCCCGACCTGCTGCTGATCTACCGCAAGTCCGACGCCGACACCCTGCGACTGGCGCGGCTTGGCTCCCATAGCGAGCTGTTCGGCTGATGCCAGTCGCCTTGTCCGCCAAACGATCATTAGTCGGCCATGCCGGACACTGTCCAGCAAAGTTATTGCACAACGGGTTGTCGGACATTAAGATAGGCGGACGGAATGACGGACAAGAGAGGCGGCAAATGGCACTGATCGGCTATGCGCGGGTATCGACGGCGGAACAGGACACCGCCTTGCAGACGGATGCGCTACGCAAGGCAGGCTGCGAGCGCGTTTTCGAGGACACGGCTTCCGGGGCCAAGGCCGACCGCCCCGGCTTGGCTGATGCGCTGGCCTACCTGCGCGACGGCGACGTGCTGGCCGTCTGGCGGCTGGATCGGCTCGGGCGCTCTATGCCGCACCTAATCGAAACGATAGGCGCGCTGGAAGCGCGAGGCGTCGGCTTCCGTTCTCTGACGGAAGCCATCGACACCACCACGCCAGGCGGGCGGCTCATCTTCCACGTGTTCGGCGCGCTGGGCCAGTTCGAGCGCGACTTGATCCGCGAGCGCACCAAGGCCGGGTTGACTGCCGCCGCCGCTCGTGGGAGGAAGGGCGGGCGAAAGCCGGTTGTCACCGCCGACAAGTTGCAGCGAGCGCGGGAGCACATCGCCAACGGGCTTAATGTCCGAGAGGCCGCTACACGGCTCAAGGTGAGCAAGACGGCCCTGTACACCGCGCTGCAATCCACCAGTGCAGCCGACTCCTGATATTCCGTGCAGTCGTCTTCTGAAAATGACACTCACGCGCAGGTAGATGCGTGCGACTTTCATGCGGGCCTCCTGGTCATTTTGGGTATAGGGAAAATGACCATTGTTTCACGCCTAGCCAAAAAGGGAAGGTTCCCGGTTCAAATGTCGTTTTCAGAAGACGGCTGCACTGAACGTCAGAAGCCGACTGCACTATAGCAGCGGAGGGGTTGGATCCATCAG
>NZ_JAKKOM010000104.1:0-1496 GCF_021739525.1 Klebsiella sp. 2019SCSN059
TGGATGGGCAGATCTTTCACCGCGCCGCCGGCCTGCGGGCCGCGGATCTGCACGCACCAGCCGTTATTGACAAAGCTCTTCACCATATTGGAAGCGAAAGAGAACGCCGCGCTGGTCCAGAGATACTTTTCGTGGTCCGGCCCCTTCACCTGCTCGACATAGTTGAAGCTGCGCACCGGCACGGTGTCCGGACCATACGGCAGACGACCCAGCACGCGCGGCATGACCAGGCCGATGTAGCGGGCGTCGTCGGTTTCCCGAAACGCTTTCCAGCGAATATATTCCGCACGTTCGAAGTAGTTACCGATATCTTTGATGGCGGCGACCTCTTCCATGGTCTCTTTCAGGAAGAAAGCCGGGCCGACGGCGCCGATAAACGGCATGTGGGCGGCAGCGGAAACCCGGGAGATATTGCGCAACAGCGCCACGTCCTGCGCGCTGGCGTCGAACTCATAGGCCGAGATCAGCGAGCCGATCGGCTCGCCGCCGGGGGTGTCGTACTCCGCGGTGTAGGTGTGCCAGTAAAGGCCGCTCTGAATCAGCTCCGGCGCATCCTCAAAGTCCTGACGCAGATCGTCCTTTGAGACGTCGAGGATCTCCGTTTTCACGTTCTGGCGGTAGTCGGTGTTGTCCACCAGCTGTTTGAGGCCGCGCCACAGGGATTCGACCTGCTGAAACTCCGGATGGTGCATCACTGCGTCCAGCTGGCGGCTTATCTGGAAATCCAGTTCAGCGATATGGTGGTCAATCAGCGTTTTATCGAGCTTTTCCACCCGCTGGCCGGACTGGCGGATGCGCTCCATAAACACCTGCATCGCCGCGGTCAGACGCTCCGCCGCCGGCGCCTCGGAGAGCGCGGCATCGTCCAGAAAGTCGTTGATATCCCCGAGGCGAGAGGCCGGGGCGAGATTGATTTTTTCAAACAGCGACGCGTAAACGCCCTCGCTCGCCGTGTTTTCCTGCAGCGCGGTTTGCCCCTGAGCAGGGCTGTTTTCTGTGGTAACAGACATTAGCATTTTCCCGGTTATTCCATTAACAGACTTGCCCCGGCATTATTTCGGAGCAAGCGCACTCATTTCGTCGCGTAATTCCTGTGACAGCGCCGGATCTTTCAGAATTGCCTCGAGCTCTTTTCTGAAAGTGGCGTTATCAAGCAGATTGGATTTGAGATCGCGTAATAAATTACGCATCGCCAGCATGGCGCGGAGTTGTGGAATTTGCCGGGCAATCTGCTCCGGTTCAAAATCGTTGATATCGGTAAAACGCAGCCTGACGTTCTCCTCTTCGCCATTGCCAGCCAGCGTATTCGGCACCGAGAGATTCACCTCCGGGCTAAATTCCGAAAGTACGCTGTTAAAGTTATTTTTATTGACGTTAATTTTTTCTCTTTCCGATAATGGCCGGTTTTCTTTACCGTGACTAAAATCACCAATGGTAAGTAGCTTTAATGGCAGCTCAACCTTTTTTTGCACGCCGCCGGTGTGGAGAGATAATTT
>NZ_JAKKOM010000105.1:0-1388 GCF_021739525.1 Klebsiella sp. 2019SCSN059
CTGAAGTAACAAATGCCCTGCTTCCAGGAAAAGCCTCTAAGCATCAGGTAACATCAAATCGTACCCCAAACCGACACAGGTGGTCAGGTAGAGAATACCAAGGCGCTTGAGAGAACTCGGGTGAAGGAACTAGGCAAAATGGTGCCGTAACTTCGGGAGAAGGCACGCTGGTGTGTAGGTGAAGTCCCTGCGGATGGAGCTGAGACCAGTCGAAGATACCAGCTGGCTGCAACTGTTTATTAAAAACACAGCACTGTGCAAACACGAAAGTGGACGTATACGGTGTGACGCCTGCCCGGTGCCGGAAGGTTAATTGATGGGGTTATCCGTAAGGAGAAGCTCTTGATCGAAGCCCCGGTAAACGGCGGCCGTAACTATAACGGTCCTAAGGTAGCGAAATTCCTTGTCGGGTAAGTTCCGACCTGCACGAATGGCGTAATGATGGCCAGGCTGTCTCCACCCGAGACTCAGTGAAATTGAACTCGCTGTGAAGATGCAGTGTACCCGCGGCAAGACGGAAAGACCCCGTGAACCTTTACTATAGCTTGACACTGAACATTGAGCCTTGATGTGTAGGATAGGTGGGAGGCTTTGAAGCGTGGACGCCAGTCTGCGTGGAGCCAACCTTGAAATACCACCCTTTAATGTTTGATGTTCTAACGTAGGCCCCTGACCGGGGTTGCGGACAGTGTCTGGTGGGTAGTTTGACTGGGGCGGTCTCCTCCCAAAGCGTAACGGAGGAGCACGAAGGTTAGCTAATCCTGGTCGGACATCAGGAGGTTAGTGCAATGGCATAAGCTAGCTTGACTGCGAGCGTGACGGCGCGAGCAGGTGCGAAAGCAGGTCATAGTGATCCGGTGGTTCTGAATGGAAGGGCCATCGCTCAACGGATAAAAGGTACTCCGGGGATAACAGGCTGATACCGCCCAAGAGTTCATATCGACGGCGGTGTTTGGCACCTCGATGTCGGCTCATCACATCCTGGGGCTGAAGTAGGTCCCAAGGGTATGGCTGTTCGCCATTTAAAGTGGTACGCGAGCTGGGTTTAGAACGTCGTGAGACAGTTCGGTCCCTATCTGCCGTGGGCGCTGGAGAATTGAGGGGGGCTGCTCCTAGTACGAGAGGACCGGAGTGGACGCATCACTGGTGTTCGGGTTGTCATGCCAATGGCACTGCCCGGTAGCTAAATGCGGAAGAGATAAGTGCTGAAAGCATCTAAGCACGAAACTTGCCCCGAGATGAGTTCTCCCTGAGACTTTAAGTCTCCTGAAGGAACGTTGAAGACGACGACGTTGATAGGCCGGGTGTGTAAGCGCAGCGATGCGTTGAGCTAACCGGTACTAATGAACCGTGAGGCTTAACCTTACAACGCCGAAGATGTTTTGGCG
>NZ_JAKKOM010000106.1:0-1384 GCF_021739525.1 Klebsiella sp. 2019SCSN059
ACTTCGACGACTACCTGCTGCCGGCCGAGAAGTTCGCCGCACTCAAGCGCGAGCAGGCCCTGCCCCTGGCGATCAACCCGAACAGCGACCAGTACCTGGAAGAGCGTTTGCAGCTGCTGGACGAGCAGTTGGCCACCGTCACCCGCCTGGCCAAGGACAACGAGCTGCCCGATGCCATCCTCACCGAGTCAGGGCTGAAAATCACCCCGCTGGATGCGGCGGTGCCGGATCGGGCGCAGGCGCTGATCGACCAAACCAGCCAGTTACTGCCGCGCATCAAGATCACCGAACTGCTGATGGACGTGGACGACTGGACGGGCTTCAGCCGCCACTTCACCCACTTGAAGGACGGGGCCGAGGCCAAAGACAGGACGTTGCTGCTGTCCGCAATCCTCGGTGATGCGATCAACCTCGGGCTGACCAAGATGGCCGAGTCGAGCCCCGGCCTGACCTACGCCAAGCTGTCCTGGCTGCAAGCCTGGCACATCCGCGACGAAACCTATTCGGCGGCCTTGGCCGAGCTGGTCAACCACCAGTATCGCCACGCCTTTGCCGCCCACTGGGGCGACGGCACGACCTCATCCTCCGATGGCCAGCGCTTCCGCGCGGGTGGCCGGGGCGAGAGCACCGGGCACGTCAACCCGAAGTACGGTAGCGAGCCGGGACGGCTGTTCTATACCCATATCTCCGACCAGTACGCGCCGTTCAGCACCCGCGTGGTGAATGTCGGCGTCCGCGATTCCACCTATGTGCTCGACGGCCTGCTGTACCACGAGTCCGACCTGCGGATCGAGGAGCACTACACCGACACGGCCGGCTTCACCGATCACGTCTTTGCCCTGATGCACCTGCTAGGCTTCCGCTTCGCGCCGCGCATCCGCGACCTCGGCGAAACCAAGCTGTACGTGCCGCAGGGCGTGCAAGCCTACCCGACGTTGCGCCCGCTGATCGGCGGCACCCTGAACATCAAGCACGTGCGTGCCCACTGGGACGACATCCTGCGCCTGGCCAGCTCGATCAAGCAGGGCACCGTCACCGCCTCGCTGATGCTGCGCAAGCTCGGCAGCTACCCGCGCCAGAACGGACTGGCCGTGGCCCTGCGCGAGCTGGGCCGGATCGAGCGCACGCTGTTCATCCTGGACTGGCTGCAAAGTGTTGAACTGCGCCGCCGCGTGCATGCCGGCCTGAACAAAGGTGAGGCGCGCAACTCGCTGGCCAGGGCGGTGTTCTTCAACCGCCTTGGGGAAATCAGGGATCGGAGCTTCGAGCAGCAGCGCTACCGGGCCAGCGGCCTCAACCTGGTGACGGCGGCTATCGTGCTGTGGAACACGGTGTACCTGGAACGCGCCACCCAGGGGTTGGTCGAGGCCGGCAAGCCGGTGGA
>NZ_JAKKOM010000107.1:0-1381 GCF_021739525.1 Klebsiella sp. 2019SCSN059
AGCAAGCCAACTTGTCGTCAAAATCGGTGTTGCAAAAACGGGAGTGACCATAGATTCCGTTTTCTGAGACGACCCCTAGTTGTTTGCGGTCTTGCGTGGCAGGGAGCAGGCATCTTTAACTTGCCTTTCACAGTGATGCTATGGACTATCATTAGATTAATTATCGTGGTATCGCTTGTATTTATTACTGGAAAATTCGGTCTATCAAGAGAGTTTACTTTCCCCGCAGCAGCAGTAGGTTTAGCTTTTAGTTTATTCCCTGTCCTTGATCATATTGCGTTAGGTTATTCTGCTAAAAATTTCTATGAAACCACTAATTTTATGGGGCAAACGGTTCGGGAATTTGGTGCCAGTAAAATTACGGTCTGGTGGGGTTCGATTTATGCCAAAATAGCCTATGCTAGCCTTGCAGGTTTAATTGGATATGGTGTTAAGGTCGCCACTGATGATTAAAAAAGAAAAACCAACTTGAAGTTGGTTTTTTTGGCACTGTTGCAAATAGAGATTTGAGTCGATGATGTTCCCTTTAAAAAGTACTTAGAGACCGAAAACCCTGTTGATTAGACACACTTCACCCTGAGGCTGACCATAATAAAATGACGATGCTTGTCCTTTACGTAGTGCACGCATGACTTCAATACCTTTAATTGTGGCATAAGCCGTCTTCATAGATTTGAATCCTAATGTGGCCCTGATGATCCGCTTTAGCTTGCCATGATCACATTCAATCACGTTATTTTTATACTTAATCTGCCTGTGCTCAAGGTCTGGTGGACATTTACCTTCCCGTTTTAACCGTGATAAAGCACGTCCATATGTGGGTGCTTTATCCGTGTTGATCACTTGTGGAATTTGCCACTTCTTCACATTATTTAAAATTTTTCCAAGAAAACAATATGCTGATTTGGTATTACGTCTAGAAGAAAGATAAAAATCAATGGTATCGCCACGTTGATCGACTGCACGATACAGATAAGACCATCGTCCATTCACTTTTACATAGGTTTCATCAATATGCCACGAGCTCAGATCTGTAGGATTACGCCAATACCAGCGTAAACGTTTTTCTATTTCAGGAGCATAACGTTGAACCCAACGGTAAATAGTCGTGTGATCAACATTCACACCCCGTTCGGCCAGCATTTCCTGCAGTTCACGATAGCTAATGCCATATTTACAATACCAGCGCACAGCCCAAAGAATGATTTCGCCCTGAAAATGCCGACCATGGAAAGGATTCATATGCTGCACCTTTAGCTAAAACAGTCTTCAGCTTACCATTCGTGGTTATTTGCAACAGTGCCGCTGACGCACACCATCGCCCACCGGGTGGGTCGCTATCTGGAACGGCAAGGCCTGCTGGAACGGGATGTCGAAAACA
>NZ_JAKKOM010000108.1:0-1360 GCF_021739525.1 Klebsiella sp. 2019SCSN059
AACGTAGGCCGGATAAGGCATTTATGCCGCCATCCGGCATAAATGGAGCGCACCAGTCGTAGCCCGGCTAAGCGTAGCGCCAGCCGGGAACGCTCCTTCGACAACTCTATCGCATCAGAACCACGCCTCAAACATCCCGCCGACGTTCAGCGAATCCAGCTGCTGGTCTTTGGTGCCGTTGACCTTCGCGGTATGCTCGTTGTCCACCTGACCGCCGGTCACGTAGAAGCGCAGCATCGGACGGAACTCCGGCCCCATGCCGATGGCGATGTTCTGCGACAGCGTCAGCTTCCAGCCGTGGTTATCCCCGCCCTGGTCGTAGTCCACACGCTGGTAGCCCGCTTCCAGCCAGGTGGAGTGCACGTCGTTCCAGAAGTACATCGGCCGCACGATGGCGCCGTAGTTTTTGCGGTTGTCGGTATTATCTTTGCCGTTGTCGTAGTCGTGGAAGGCCAGCAGATATTCCACCTGCGCCTGCTGGGTGAACTTATGGCTGCCCTCGAAGCTGGCGTAGACCGTGGTCAGGTCGTCGGTTTTGTTGTAGACGCTGTTATCCGAGTTGTCGGAGTAGCGCAGGATCACCTTGTTCACTCCGCTGTCGTTGGTGTGGCTCAGCACCAGGCCGCCCTGCCAGGCTTCGAGACGCGCGTCGCTGTCCACCGCCTTCGAGTCAAAGCCGTAGTTGGCGTACACCTCGACATCGATCGGCCCGGCCTTGATGTTGTGGGTTTTGGTGGTCAGCGCGTAGTGGCCGTTGTCGCCGGTGTCGGAGCTGCCGGTACAGGTGATACGCGACGGGTTGGTCTCGTCGGCCATCACTTCCGGGCTACAGGATTTCACCTGCGACACCGCCGCCACGTCGAACTGCACGCCGCCGATATCAAAGTTCTTCACCCCGGCGCCCTGGCCGTCGTGGTTCATCCAGAAGTAGTCGTTGATCCCCTGTTGCGGACGCTGGTGGAAGTCGCGGCCGGCCCAGATATAGGCGTTGGGATTGGATTCCAGCACGTTGGTGACGCCGACGTAGGCCTTCTTCAGGTTAACCTCGTCGCTCCAGTGGTCGAACATGACGTTGAGATCCCAGATAGCCCCCTGCGCGCTTTTGAAGGCTTTGCTGATCTGGAATTCGCCGCCGTTGCTTTCGTTGCCCAGACGGCCGATCGCCGAGGCGCCGTTATAGGAGCCGTCGACGCCGACATATTTCTGGTCGCCAGTCTGGAAATGGGCGCCATAGCGGGCATAGCCGCTGAACTTGAGGCCGAACGGAATCGCCACATCCGGCGAGGCGGCGGTGGTCTGCGGGTTGGTAATGACGTCGACCTTTTTGTCGGCCGCGGCGTCAATTTTCGCCTGGCGGTCG
>NZ_JAKKOM010000109.1:0-1356 GCF_021739525.1 Klebsiella sp. 2019SCSN059
CTAACTTTGTTTTAGGGCGACTGCCCTGCTGCGTAACATCGTTGCTGCTCCATAACATCAAACATCGACCCACGGCGTAACGCGCTTGCTGCTTGGATGCCCGAGGCATAGACTGTACAAAAAAACAGTCATAACAAGCCATGAAAACCGCCACTGCGCCGTTACCACCGCTGCGTTCGGTCAAGGTTCTGGACCAGTTGCGTGAGCGCATACGCTACTTGCATTACAGCTTACGAACCGAACAGGCTTATGTCCACTGGGTTCGTGCCTTCATCCGTTTCCACGGTGTGCGTCACCCGGCAACCTTGGGCAGCAGCGAAGTCGAGGCATTTCTGTCCTGGCTGGCGAACGAGCGCAAGGTTTCGGTCTCCACGCATCGTCAGGCATTGGCGGCCTTGCTGTTCTTCTACGGCAAGGTGCTGTGCACGGATCTGCCCTGGCTTCAGGAGATCGGAAGACCTCGGCCGTCGCGGCGCTTGCCGGTGGTGCTGACCCCGGATGAAGTGGTTCGCATCCTCGGTTTTCTGGAAGGCGAGCATCGTTTGTTCGCCCAGCTTCTGTATGGAACGGGCATGCGGATCAGTGAGGGTTTGCAACTGCGGGTCAAGGATCTGGATTTCGATCACGGCACGATCATCGTGCGGGAGGGCAAGGGCTCCAAGGATCGGGCCTTGATGTTACCCGAGAGCTTGGCACCCAGCCTGCGCGAGCAGCTGTCGCGTGCACGGGCATGGTGGCTGAAGGACCAGGCCGAGGGCCGCAGCGGCGTTGCGCTTCCCGACGCCCTTGAGCGGAAGTATCCGCGCGCCGGGCATTCCTGGCCGTGGTTCTGGGTTTTTGCGCAGCACACGCATTCGACCGATCCACGGAGCGGTGTCGTGCGTCGCCATCACATGTATGACCAGACCTTTCAGCGCGCCTTCAAACGTGCCGTAGAACAAGCAGGCATCACGAAGCCCGCCACACCGCACACCCTCCGCCACTCGTTCGCGACGGCCTTGCTCCGCAGCGGTTACGACATTCGAACCGTGCAGGATCTGCTCGGCCATTCCGACGTCTCTACGACGATGATTTACACGCATGTGCTGAAAGTTGGCGGTGCCGGAGTGCGCTCACCGCTTGATGCGCTGCCGCCCCTCACTAGTGAGAGGTAGGGCAGCGCAAGTCAATCCTGGCGGATTCACTACCCCTGCGCGAAGGCCATCGGTGCCGCATCGAACGGCCGGTTGCGGAAAGTCCTCCCTGCGTCCGCTGATGGCCGGCAGCAGCCCGTCGTTGCCTGATGGATCCAACCCCTCCGCTGCTATAGTGCAGTCGGCTTCTGACGTTCAGTGCAGCCGTCTTCTGAAAACGACA
>NZ_JAKKOM010000010.1:0-150603 GCF_021739525.1 Klebsiella sp. 2019SCSN059
CAGGAGCCCGGTGCGTAAATCGCGCACGCCGGGATCTGTGCGGGGGGTATCCGGTAACGGGTATCCCTACCGCGACAAGTTTGACAGGGGGAAGTATGCCGCGTTTATACGAAATCGAGACGGCCTGCCGTAAGGCAATAGATATCCTGCCTAACGGAAAGCGCATCCTCACCACCAGGCGATTTCTGCAGGAACTGGAGAGATATAACTGGCACTGGTCACCGCGGCAGGCTAATCAGTGGATAGAGGGCTACGTGACAACATTCCGCGACGTCTCAACGCAGGAAGGTGACGATCGCACGTTCCAGCTTTACAACCCGAATGGAGGGCTGTAATCGTGGGATTTCCATCGCCAGCATCAGACTATGTGGAGGGGCGGTTAACGGTTAACTCGATCTGCAATGTCGGTCCAAATACGCTCGTCTTCGAGCAATCTGGCGGTTACGTTGTGCTGGATGTCTCCCTGAAACCAAAGCAGGGTAGTCAGGTTCTGATCCAGCACGGCGGCGGGACGGAGCTCGCCACGCTTAGAGGAAAGTCTCTGATTACCGAGGATGGCGAAGCGATCGAAGGTGAGGCTCTGGACGATGTCATTGTTATCGGCGTCGTGACATTTACTATCTGCGATGCCCGCGGGGACAACACCGTTGTTTAGTTGCTGTTGGTTGTACCGGCGGCGGTGGCGCTGATAGCATCATGGTGTTTGAAGAGCTGGCGAAATGGCTTACTCACCTGCGCGACCTTCGATGAAATCAGTCCATAACTTCATTATCATCCCTGATGGGCTTTTTGAGAGCAGAGGCTGGCAATTTTGGGGCAGATTTTGGGGCAAATCGGCGTTTGGGGCATGATTTGGGGCAACCAAATGTCCGCATTTGTCCGCATTTGTCTTGCCATAAATTTTTGTATCTTAT
Source organism: Klebsiella sp. 2019SCSN059 (assembly GCF_021739525.1). Taxonomy (NCBI): domain Bacteria; kingdom Pseudomonadati; phylum Pseudomonadota; class Gammaproteobacteria; order Enterobacterales; family Enterobacteriaceae; genus Klebsiella; species Klebsiella sp. 2019SCSN059. The sequence goes on from NZ_JAKKOM010000010.1 coordinate 915, forward strand.
TGAAATGTGGCTATATCATTGATTTTTGAACGGTAAGTTTTTTCTTGCCATAATAAAGTTAATATTTAGGCAATCACGATCAAAAAAATTGTTCTGATTAAAGCACAGCGGCATGTTATTGCGTAAACTTTAAAAACTTTACCAACTCGCTGTTTCTTTAAGGTCATTTGTACGCTTTACTCACCGGTTGCTGCGGCGCGGTCAGAGTGGCGCGGCATATTTTGTTTGGAAAGGATACTTGGGTGGCTCTTATGATGCATGACGCTTTTTCCCTTCGCGGCCTCGCGGCAGGTTGCGCGCTGTTATTTCTTGTCGCACCTGCGGTGCAGGCTGCAGAACAACTCCCCGACGCCCCTTCGATTGACGCTCGCGCCTGGATCCTGATGGACTACGCCAGCGGGAAGGTGCTGAGCGAAGGCAATGCCGATGAAAAACTCGACCCGGCCAGTCTGACGAAGATCATGACCAGCTACGTGGTGGGGCAGGCGATAAAAGCGGGAAAAATTAAACTGACCGATATGGTGACCGTCGGGCGCGATGCCTGGGCGACCGGCAACCCAGCGCTGCGCGGTTCATCGGTGATGTTCCTCAAGCCCGGCATGCAGGTTTCAGTAGAAGATCTGAACAAAGGGGTCATCATTCAGTCCGGTAACGACGCCAGCATTGCCATTGCGGACTACGTGGCGGGCAGCCAGGACGCTTTCGTCAGCCTGATGAACGGCTACGCCAAAAAAATGGGGCTGACCAACACCACCTTTATGACCGTCCACGGCCTCGATGCGCCGGGGCAGTTCAGTACCGCCCGCGATATGGCGTTACTGACCAAAGCGATGATCCACGACGTACCGGAAGAGTACGCGGTACATAAAGAGAAAGAGTTTACCTTTAATAAAATTCGCCAGCCAAACCGTAACCGCCTGCTGTGGAGCACCAACCTCAACGCCGATGGCGTGAAAACCGGGACCACCGCCGGGGCCGGCTATAACCTGGTTTCTTCGGCTACTCAGGGCGATATGCGTCTGATTGCCGTGGTGCTGGGGACCAAAACCGACCGCATTCGCTTTAACGAGTCGGAAAAACTGCTGACCTGGGGCTTCCGCTTCTATGAAACCGTGACGCCGATTAAACCGGATGCCACCTTCGTCACCCAGCGCGTGTGGTTTGGCGATAGCAGCGAAGCGAAACTGGGGGCCGGCGAAGCGGGCTCTATCACCCTGCCGAAGGGCCAGCTGAAAAACCTGAAAGCCAGCTACACCTTAAACCAGCCGCAGCTTACCGCGCCGCTGGAGAAGGGGCAGGTGGTCGGGACTATCGACTTTAAGCTGAATGATAAAACCATCGAGCAGCGCCCGCTGATCGTCATGGAGCCGGTGAAAGAGGGCGGCTTCTTCAGCCGGATGATCGACTTCGTACTGATGAAACTGCACGGCTGGTTCGGCAGCTGGTTCTCCTGATGCCATGACCGCGCCCGGCGGGGCGCGGTCAGTTACGCTTCAATAGTGACGCTTCAATACAGCAGGGAGATCTGCTGTGCCTTCGCCAGCGCCACCAGCTCATCATCCGGGCAGATATCGCTGGCGATCACGTCAAACTTCGCTAACGCCCCCATGCGCGCCGGACGCACTTTGCCAAACTTGCTGTGGTCGACCACCAGCACGTGGTAGCGCGCGTGTCGCATCGCCCAGTGTTTGACCGGCAGCTCCTCCAGGTTATAGCAGGTCGCCCCCTGTTCGCAGTCAATGCCCGCCGCCGAGTAAAAGGCGATGTCAGGGCTCAGATGGCTGAGGGTATCCTCAAGGCTCAGCGGCATAAAAATCGCGTTGCTGGCATGAAATTCTCCACCACACAGGACCGCGCGGCACTGGGGCTTTTCCTGCAGGGCCAGAAAGGTGTTCAGGGAGTAGCAGACGCCGGTGAAGGGCAGGGCATCGTCAATGGCGTCGATGATCCACGGGGTGGTGGTCCCGCAGTCGAAGAAGGCCATCTGATGGGGCTCCAGCAGCGCAGCCGCATGGCGGGCGGCGCGGCGTTTCTCCTCGACCAGCCGGGTCTTTTGGTCGCTGAGCAGGTAATGGGTGGCGCTGCGCGGCTCCAGCACAATGTATCCGCCGAGCAGCACGACCGGACCGCTGTGGCCGTTGAGGTCGCGACGAATGGTCATTTCCGACACCCCAAGCAGGGAGGCCGCTTCTTTCAGATGCAGCTTATCGCTGCGCTTGAGTGCCTGAATGAGTTGACTGATGCGTTCGTCACGGCGAGTTTCCATATTCCCTCTGCGCTAAAATCGCCCTGCGGAGGCAGGGCGTTAGCGGGATTTTACCTGTCGCTTGCGGGTTAGTCACGCGGTGGCCGCCGCGACGGTCGGCGTTTAGCCGCGCACCCAGCCTTTGCGGATCGGCAGGGAGAAGCAGAGGCGATAGAGGCGCTGCAGCTGACGGTACAGCGCCGGGCCGACAGTATGCCAGATTAGCGCCGCGCCAAGGCAGCCGCACATCCCGGCCAGCAGGCCGCCAACCATGTCCAGCGGCCAGTGGACGCCGAGATAGACGCGGGACCAGGCGATGGCGGCGGCAAGGGCCATCAGCAGGGCGCCGGACCACAGGCGATGCCAGAACAGAAAGGCCAGGGCAAAGGTAAAGCTGACGGTGCCATGGTCGCTGGGGAAGGAGTCGTCCGCCGCATGGTGCAGGAAGTTATAGCCCACGCCGGCGACAAACGGCCGATCGTGCGGATAGAGGTGGCCGATCGCCCATGAGACGGTCAGGCTGATCGTCAGCGCCAGCATCAGCTTAAACACCATCTGCCGCTGGGCAGGCCCCCACAGCCACAAGGCCACCACCAGCAGGGGGACGATCAGAATCAGATCTTTAGCGATGAAAATCGCCACCTCAATGGCCCACTGCGGCGAGGCCGGGGTCGCGTTGAGCAGGGCGAACAGCGCGTAGTTAATATTTTCCAGCATAGACTTCCAGGCTCGTTGGTCCGATAGCAAATAAGCCGCCTACCCTAAATAAAAGCGGTGCGGAGATAAAGCAGCATTGTCTTAAAGATCAGGTTGTTATGAAATGTCGCCTCCTGAGGCGCGGCGCTAACCCCCTGAAAAGGGTCAGTATATCCTTTGTCACATTGCTGAAACATAAACGGAATATATACGCCGAGTGAATTGCAAAGAAGAAGTCTGACGGTGGCGCGCAACTCGCAATATTGTGCGGTGTCACCCACAATTCACTATCTCCGCGCCGGGAGTTTCATTACACTTTGCGCGATTTTTGATAGATAAGAGATTTCATGCAAAATTATTCGCTTTCAGGCCGCCGCCTCGGAAGGCAGGCGCTGCTGTTCCCGCTATGTCTGGTGCTGTACGAGTTCTCCACCTATATCGGCAACGATATGATCCAGCCGGGTATGCTGGCCGTGGTTCAGGAATTCCAGGTGGGCAACGAGTGGGTTCCCACCTCGATGACCGCCTATCTGGCCGGCGGCATGTTTTTACAGTGGCTGCTGGGGCCGCTGTCGGACCGTATTGGCCGCCGTCCGGTGATGTTGACCGGGGTGGTGTGGTTTATCGTCACCTGCCTGGCGACGCTGCTGGCGCAGACCATTGAGCAGTTCACCCTGCTGCGCTTCCTGCAGGGGATCAGCCTGTGCTTTATCGGCGCGGTCGGCTACGCGGCGATCCAGGAGTCCTTTGAGGAGGCGGTGTGTATTAAAATCACCGCCCTGATGGCCAACGTGGCGCTGATTGCTCCGCTGCTGGGGCCGCTGGTGGGCGCCGCCTGGGTGCATATCCTGCCGTGGGAGATGATGTTCGTGCTGTTCGCCGTGCTGGCGGCCATCTCGTTTGTCGGCCTGCAGCGAGCGATGCCGGAGACCGCGACGCGGCTGGGTGAAAAGCTGTCGGTCAAAGAGCTGGGCCGCGACTATCGGCTGGTGCTGAAGAACCTGCGCTTCGTCGCCGGCGCGCTGGCCACCGGCTTTGTCAGCCTACCGCTGCTGGCGTGGATTGCCCAGTCGCCGGTCATTATTATCAGCGGCGAACAAGCCACCAGCTATGAGTATGGCATGCTGCAGGTGCCGATTTTCGGCGCGCTGATTGCCGGCAACCTGGTGCTGGCGCGCCTGACTTCGCGCCGTACCGTGCGCTCGCTGATTATCATGGGCGGCTGGCCGATCGTGTTTGGCCTGCTCCTCTCCGCGGCGGCGACGGTGGTCTCTTCCCACGCCTATCTGTGGATGACCGCCGGCCTGAGCTTCTACGCCTTCGGGATTGGCCTGGCGAACGCCGGCCTGGTGCGCTTAACCCTGTTCGCCAGCGAGATGAGCAAAGGCACGGTTTCGGCGGCGATGGGAATGCTGCAGATGCTGATCTTCACCGTCGGCATCGAGCTCAGCAAACATGCTTACGAGCTGGGCGGCAATGGGCTGTTCAGCCTGTTTAACCTGCTGGGCGGGGTGCTGTGGCTGGGGCTGATGATCTACTTCCTGAAAGATAAAAGCGTCGGCAATTCGCAGCAGGGGTAACCGGTTTTCAACCCGGATGCGCTTGCATCCGGGTCTTATCAGGCGAACGGCGCTTCGCGATCCAACACCTTATCGATAATCTGCAGAACCCCCTCTTCGTTGTTGTGCGGCGCATGATAGCGGGCGACGGCTTTGACGTCTTCCCGGGCGTTGGCCATGGCGAAGCCAAACCCGGCGTGCTGCAGCATTTCGATATCGTTGCCGCTGTCGCCGAACGCCACCACCTCATGATCCTCGATGCCCCAGCGCTGCTGCAAAATACGCAGGCCGTTGGCTTTGTGCACCCCCGGGATAATTAAGTCGATGCTGCCGTAGCCGGTGGCCACTGCGGTCACCATGTCCCCCAGCGCCGCGTGCAGCCTCGGCTGAATTTCCGGGATCAGGCGGTCCGGCACGTTGAGACCAAATTTGAGGATGGTGTCATCGAGATGGTTAAAATCATCCACCAGTTCAAGGCGGTGATAATACTTCGCCGCCACCGTCTTCAGCGCGTCGTTGTAGCGGTTGAGGGTGTAGGCGCTGCGCTTCCCGCAGGCGATGATTTCGATATTCGGCAGCGTCTGCAGATGATCGACCACGGCGTTGAAATGGTGAACCGGCAGCTGGCAGTTGAAGACATCTTCATTGCCGCTCACTACCCAGCCGCCGTTTTCCGCCACGAAGGCGATCTGGTGGGCGATCTCCGGAAAGAAGGAGATCAGCTGGTAGTACTGGTTGCCGCTGGCGACCACGAAGCGAATGTTCTGCTCGCGCATTCGTTGATACTGGGCGAGGAAGCGCGGCCGGTTGTAGGTTTTGGCATCGCTTAAAAAGGTGCCGTCCATATCCACCGCAATCAGTTTGATGCTCATTAGCTGTTCTCCATAACGGGTTCAGACTGTGGCTTAGCCACCGCGCGGGCGACCAGCGCCGCCACCATCACCAGGCCCAGCACCACCAGCATCGCGCTGCGCAGGCCGAAGTGCTCGCCGAGGAAGCCCAACAGCGGCGGCCCGACGAGGAAAGCAAGATACCCGGTAATCGCCACCACGCTGACGCGCTTAGGGGCATCCGGACCGGTATCGCTGGCGGCGGAAATAGTCAGCGGGAAGCCGAGCGAGGCGCCGATGCCCCACAGCAGCACCGAGATGCCCGCCACCCAGGGGTTATCGACGAAGATAATCAGGCCGATACCCAGGGCGCCCATCACTGCGCTGCCGCGAACCACCGTCACCCGGCTGTAGCGATCGATAAACCAGCCGCCGGTAAAGCGGCCCAGCGTCATGCCGAGGGTGAAGCCGGCATAGATCAGCGAGCCGGAGGTGGGGCTAAAGCCGTGGCCGTCCACCATCAGCAGCGGCAGCCAGTCATTGGCCGAGCCTTCGGCAAAGGCCATCGCCAGGACGATGACCCCGATAAGCAGCAGCTGCGCGTCGCGCCATACCGGCAGACCTTTCGCCTCGCCGTGGGCGGCTTCGGCGGCATTTTTACCGGTACCCTCCGGAATGGCGCGGATGGCAATGGCGATGGGCAGAATGGCCACCAGCGCGGCCGCCAGGATATGCGGGGCGGCGGGCAGGCCGAACCCGGTCACCGCCATTCCCACCCCGGCGCCGAACAGGGTGCCAAAGCTGTAGAAGCCGTGCATCATCGGCAGCACCGTTTTATTCATCTCCCGCTCAACCGCCGCCCCCTCGACGTTAATGGCGACCTCTGCCGAGCCAAAGCTGGCGCCAAAGATGGCCAGACCGAAGGCGAACAGCGGGGCGGAGGTGACCCACAGCGCCAGGCTGAGCACCAGCATGCCGAGTACGGCGAAGGACATGGTGGTGCGGATGACCTTGCGGGTGCCAAAGCGCTTCACCAGCCACGCCGAGCAGAGAATACCGCTCATCGATCCCACCGACAGGCCAAACAGCACGACGCCCATATCTGCGGTAGAAAGCGCCAGCAGATCGCGGATCGCCGGCGTGCGGGTGGCCCAGGAGGCCATTAATAAGCCGGGGATGAAAAAGAACATAAACAGCGCCCACAGTCGAAGCTGGAGCGCTCTGCGCGAAGATTGCGTCGTCATCCGTAAACGCCTTAAAGGAGAAGAGTGAAGACAACAGTAGCAAGCATGTGTACATTTGTACATAAACCGGAAGAGGAAAATCATGGCCCGTAGACCGAACGATCCGCAGCGCCGCGAGCGCATCCTGCAGGCGACGCTGGACACCATCGCGGCGCACGGCGTCCATGCGGTGACGCACCGTAAAATCGCCACCTGCGCGAATGTGCCGCTGGGGTCGCTGACCTACTATTTCAGCGGCATCGAGGCGCTGATCGCGGAGGCGTTCAACCTGTTTACCGCCGAGATGTCGGCGCAGTATCAGCAAAGCTTCGCCGGGGTAACGAACCGGCAACAAGCCTGCGATGCCATCGCGGAGCTGATCTTCAGCGCCCAGGTGACCACGGCGCGTAATATGGAGCTGATGTACCAGCTGTACGCATTCTGCAGCAGCCAGCCAGCGCTGAAGGCGGTGATGCAGAACTGGATGCGGCGCAGCCAGCAGACGCTGGAGCAGTGGTTTGCCCCGGACACCGCCCGCGGCCTTGACGCCTTTATTGAAGGGATGACCCTGCACTTTGTCACCGACCGCGCGCCGCTGTCGAAGGCGGCGATCCGCATGATGGTCGGGCAGCTGGCAGGGGAGAGGGCGCAGGAAGAGGGGCGCTGAGGCGGTGTTTCAGCCGGAATGGCTAAACGCAGGCAACAAAAAACCCATCAACCTTGAACCGAAGTGGCGGGGTTGATGGGCTCCACAAAATGGGGACATCAAAGAAAAGCAGTGGCATTACTTATGACTGATGCCCTGAGAAAAAGTTCTGCCTGTGGCGGCTTTTTTCGCAAAAAATTTATTGTAGCCCCGGCCAGATGATCACGATGAGCGTCCCGGCAAGGGTGAGCAGCACGTTGGCGATGGCGTAGGTGCCCGCATAGCCGAGCGCCGGGATGTTGCTGCGCGCGGTATCGCTGATGATCTCCATCGCCGGGGCGCAGGTGCGGGCCCCCATCATGGCGCCGAACAGCATCGCCCGGTTCATGCGCAGCACGTAGGCGCCGAACAGGAAGCAGATCACCACCGGCACCAGGCTGACGATAAGCCCGGCCGCCAGCATCTGGCCGCCGACGGCGCCCAGCCCGTTATTGATCCCGGCCCCGGCGCTGAGCCCGACCCCGGCCATAAACACCATCAGGCCAAACTCTTTCACCATGTTCAGCGCCCCCTGCGGGATATAGCCGAAGGTTGGGTGGTTGGCGCGCAGGAAGCCAAGCATGATGCCGGCGAACAGCAGGCCGGCGGCGTTGCCGATGCCGAAGCTGAAGGAGCTGAACTGGAAGGTGATCATGCCGATCATCAGGCCGACGATAAAGAAGGCGCAGAAGGCGAGGAGGTCGGTCACCTGGCTGTGAATGGAGATAAAGCCGATGCGGTCGGCTACGGTCTTCACGCGGCGGGCGTCGCCGCTGACCTGCAGCACGTCGCCTTTGTTCAGCACCACGTTGTCGTCGATAGGCATCTCGATCTGGCTGCGAATGACCCGGTTCAGGAAGCAGCCGTGATCGGTAAGCTTGAGCTGCGCCAGGCGGCGGCCGACGGCGTTGTGGTTTTTGACCACAATCTCTTCGGTGACGATGCGCATGTCGAGCAGGTCGCGGTCGAACACCTCTTTACCGTTGCGGAAGCTCGGGTCGAGGCGGGCGTGCGCGTCCGGGTAGCCCACCAGCGCAATATCGTCGCCCATCTGCAGCACCGCGTCGCCGTCCGGGTTGGCCAGAATGCCGTTGCGGCGGATGCGTTCGATATAGCAGCCGGTCTGGCGATAAATGCCCAGCTCGCGCAGATTTTTGCCATCCGCCCACGCCACCAGCTCCGGACCGACGCGATAGGCGCGGATCACCGGCAGGTAGACTTTACGTTTGGAATCGGTATCGAGGCCGCGCTCGCGGGCGATTTGCTGGGCGCTGGTCTGCAGATCCTGATGCTGCAGCTTGGGCATATAGCGGGCGCCGACGATCAGGCTCACCAGACCAACCAGGTAGGTCAGGGCATAGCCGAGGCTCAGGTGATCAAGCGACTGCGCCAGCTGATCGCTGGGCAGGCCGAAATGGCGCAGGGTGTCCCCCGCGCCCACCAGCACCGGGGTGGAGGTCATCGCCCCCGCCAGCATACCGGCGGTGAGCCCGATATCCCAGCCGAACACTTTACCCAGCACCATGGCGATCAGCATCGCGCTGCCGACCATCACCAGGGCCAGCATCAGATAGTTTTTCCCGTCGCGGAAAAAAATCGAAAAAAAGTTAGGACCGGCTTCCACGCCGACGCAAAAAATAAACAACATAAAGCCGAGATTAAGGGCATCGGTGTTAATCGCGAAATGCTGCTGACCTAATAATAGAGAAACGACTAAAACGCCAATGGAATTACCAAGTTGTACTGAGCCGAGACGCAGTTTTCCCAGGCATAGTCCTAATGCAAGTACAACGAATAATAACAGGATGTAATTCCCGTTTAACAAATCTGCGACGTTTATATTCACGAAAGCCAACTTCTCGTTTACTAGTAAGTTGTTGAAGGAAATGGTTATTTGGTCTAAGGTTGCTCAGGCGTTCGCGTTGTCGCGAACCTATTCTGGCACCCTGTTATAACCAGCAAAAATATACCCGCTAGTTTAATCCTTCCTGGATGCGGCGGCTAGTGACAATCGTTTTTAGGCTGGTAGGGGAGTTATTGGCATGGATTGCCGAAATGCTTTATCTGACTGGGCGACGTGGACGTGAGTTAGAGGCAACATCAGGAGGATACGGTGAAATCTGAGCGTAGTTGGGCCGGCATTATCTGTGGCTTCGTTCTGTTCATTGTGGTGTGCTTATCGTTGTTGTTACATATGAAAGGGGCCTTTCGCGCCAGCGGCAACCCGGAGCTGGGCCTGCTCTTCTTTTTGCTGCCAGGGGCGGCGGCGAGCTGTCTCTCTCCCGGACGGCGGGTGCTGCGTCCTTTGCTCGGCGCGATACTGGCGGCGCCGGTCTGTATGGTGACGATGCGGCTGTTTTTCGTCACGCACCGGACGTTCTGGCAGGAGATGGCGTGGGTACTGAGCGCGGTGTTCTGGTGTGCGCTCGGGGCGTTGTGCTTTTTGTTTATCTGCGCCTGGCTTGATACCTGGCGCAGTCATTCATCGAGTAAATAAATTTACTCAGGCAAACAGGCCAAGGTTCTCTTTCGCCCAGGCTTCGAAATCGGTGCAACCGCCGATGTGTTTCTGGTCGACGAAAATCTGCGGTACGGTTTCAACCGGTTTGCCGACGGTTTTTTCCAGATCAGCTTTGCTGATGCCTTCGGCGTGAATATCCACGTAACGGTAGTTAAAGTCATCACGCTCGTTGGTCAGTTTTTCTGCCAGCTCTTTGGCGCGAACGCAGTAAGGGCAGCCTGGACGACCAAAAATAACGGTAAACATTGCTTCTCTCCTTAAACCTCAGCCGGATGGCGAATGGCGCTTATGATGCCTGCATTGGCCGGTGAGGGAAAGAAGGTTCTGCCTTTTGCTTCGATGGTTTACGGCTATGTTTGATAAATGTCGTACTATCAAAACCCGTATACTGACCCGGCGGCGCGGTGGCATTGGCTGGCGCGCCGCGTTTATCAACCGGAGAGGCGTGATGCGAAAATTTGCCCCGTTGCCAAAAAGCATACTGCTGGTTGAGATCCTCGGGATGGGGCTGTTAACCCTCGCCTGGCTCTCGCTTAACCAGTATGTCCAGCTGCCTGCGCCCATTGCCAGCCCGACCGCGGCGCTGGTGATGCTCTTTGCCGGGATCGTGCTGATGATCCCCGCCGCCATCGTCGTGATGTGGCGGATGGCGCAGATCGTGGCCCCGCAGTTAACCCACTCTCCTGAGCCTGAATCCTTGTCTGACAGAGAAAAACGAAATGACGCCGACCATTGAGCTGCTACGCAGCCACCGTTCTATCCGCCACTTCACCGATGCGCCCGTGAGCGACGAACAGCGCGCGGCGATTATCGCCAGCGCGCAAGCGGCATCTACCTCGAGTTTTTTACAGTGCACCTCCATCATCCGTATTACCGACCCGGCCCTGCGTGAACGTCTGGTCCCGCTGACCGGCGGCCAGCAGCACGTTGCCCAGGCGGCGGAGTTTTGGGTCTTCTGCGCCGACTTTAACCGCCACCTGCAGATCTGCCCGCAGGCGGAGCTGGGGCTGGCGGAACAGCTGCTGATCGGCGTTGTCGATACGGCGCTGCTGGCGCAAAACGCGCTGACCGCCGCCGAGTCCCTCGGGCTGGGTGGCGTCTATATCGGCGGGTTGCGCAACAGCATCGAGGCGGTGACCGAGCTGCTGGAGCTGCCGCAGCACGTTCTGCCGCTGTTCGGTCTTTGCCTTGGCTGGCCGGCGGATAACCCGGACATCAAGCCGCGGATGCCGGCCGCCATGCTGGTGCATGAGAACCGCTATCAGCCGCTGGATAATGCGCTGCTGGCGGAGTATGACGAACAGCTGGCGCACTATTATCTGTCGCGCGGCAGCAACGCCCGCCGCGATACCTGGAGCGATCATATCCGTCGCACTATCGTGAAAGAGAGTCGTCCGTTTATTCTCGACTATCTGCATAAGCAGGGGTGGGCAACGCGCTGATTACGTGTACACTGCTGCTCCGGCCAGGCGGTATCCGACGCTGGCGGCAGGAAAGGTGGAAGTGTGTTCGATAGCTGAGGCCCGCCAGTGCGGGTCTTTTTGCAGAGGTGCAGGATGAAAATTGCCATATTATCCCGGGATGGAACGCTTTATTCATGTCGACGCCTGCGCGAAGCGGCGCAACAGCGCGGGCATCAGGTCGAGATCCTCGATCCGCTTTCCTGTTATATGAACGTCAGCCCGGTGGCCTCTTCGATCCACTATAAAGGGCGCCAGCTGCCGCACTTTGATGCGGTGATCCCGCGCATTGGCTCGGCGATTACCTACTATGGCACCGCGGCCCTGCGTCAGTTTGAGCTCCTGGGAAGCTATCCGCTGAACGAATCGGTCGCCATCACCCGCGCTCGCGATAAGCTGCGCTCGCTGCAGCTGCTGGCGCGCCAGGGCATCGATCTGCCGCTGACCGGCATCGCTCACTCCCCCGATGACACCAGCGATCTGATCGCCATGGTCGGCGGCGCGCCGCTGGTGGTGAAGCTGGTGGAGGGCACCCAGGGGATCGGCGTGGTGCTGGCGGAGACCCGCCAGGCGGCGGAGAGCGTGATCGACGCCTTTCGCGGGCTGAACGCCCACATCCTGGTGCAGGAGTACATTGCCGAGGCGAAAGGCTGCGATATTCGCTGCCTGGTGGTCGGCAATGAGGTGGTGGCGGCGATCGAACGGCGGGCGAAAGAGGGCGATTTTCGCTCTAACCTGCACCGTGGCGGCATGGCTACGGTGGCGCAGATTAGCGATGAGGAGCGCGCCATTGCCATCAAGGCGACGCAAACCCTGGGCCTGGACGTCGCCGGTGTCGATATTTTACGCGCCACCCGCGGGCCGCTGGTGATGGAGGTGAATGCCTCGCCCGGACTGGAAGGCGTGGAAACCACCTCCGGCGTGGACATCGCCAGCAGGATGATCGCCTGGATCGAGCGCCAGGCGACACCGGAATTCTGTTTGAAAATAGGCGGCTAACCGCCGGATGCAAGACTGTCATGGTATGCGGCGCTTTTTTTGCGTAAGCTATGGCGTCGTTTTTCCACTGTAAGAGGTCACAGGCACTATGGATTCACTGGTCGTTCCAGGTCTGGATACGCTACGTCGCTGGCTGGATGAGATCGGCATCAGCTTTTTTGAGTGCGATTCCTGTCAGGCATTGCACCTGCCGCATATGCAGAATTTCGACGGTATTTTTGATGCCAAAATTGACCTGGTGGATAACGTGGTGCTCTTTTCCGCCCTGGCGGAGGTGAAGCCGTCTGCTTTACTGGCGCTGTCGGCGGATCTCTCGGCCATCAACGCCAGTTCGTTAACCGTGAAGGCGTTTATCGACATTCAGGACGATAATTTGCCCAAGCTGGTGGTCTGCCAGTCGCTGTCTATCGGCCCCGGGGTGACGATGGAGCAGTTCGCCTGGTTCTTCCGCCAAAGCGAGGAGCAGATCTCGATGGTGATCCTCGAAGCCGGAGCCAATCAGCTGCTGTACAAAGGCGAAGAAGAAGAGCCGGCCGCAGAAAACGTGCAATACCATTTTCTTCACTAAACCTGCCTAAAATTAGCGCAGCCACTACCGCAGCGGCTGCGTATTACCCGCTTTTATTCTGCATTTAACCTTTCTTTAAAGCATTATTCACCGCCATTCAGGCCGTTTTGGCTTATCACGTAGACCGTTATTGCATAAAAATTTGATAAAAGGCGTTTTTTTACCTGGGCTATAGCCTCTTATTCTGGCTACAGTTATTCTGGCGATGCTTCCAGTTGCGAGCAACCACTCCGGGAGAGATCCGCTCTCCTTTTCTCAGGCAATGAAAAAATATGCATGATTTTTGCATGCGTAGAAATGCGTATATTTGAGCCCGTAAGTTAACGGGCGTTGAGAAGGAAAAGAGATATGACCGCCTTTGGTAAAAAATGGTTAACAGGTCTGGTTACGGGTGCGCTGATGGCCGTCTCTGCCGGTTCGCTCGCCGCCGAACAAAAAACCCTGCATGTCTATAACTGGTCTGATTATATTGCGCCGGACACCGTGGCCAATTTCGAAAAAGAGACCGGGATTAAAGTCGTGTATGACGTTTTTGATTCCAATGAAGTGCTGGAAGGTAAATTAATGGCCGGCAGCACCGGTTTCGATCTGGTGGTGCCATCGGCCAGCTTCCTTGAGCGCCAGCTGGCGGCGGGCGTGTTCCAGCCGCTGGATAAGAGCAAGCTGCCGAACTGGAAGAATCTCGACCCCGAAGTGCTGAAGCTGGTCGCCAAGCATGACCCGGAGAATAAATACGCCATGCCTTACCTGTGGGCGACGACGGGCATTGGCTACAACGTGGATAAGGTGAAAGCCGTCCTCGGCAAAGATGCGCCGGTGGACAGCTGGGATCTGGTGCTGAAGCCGGAGAACCTTGAAAAACTGAAAAGCTGCGGCGTCTCCTTCCTCGACGCGCCGGAAGAGATTTTCGCCACCGTGCTGAACTACCTTGGCAAGGATCCGAACAGCAGCAAAGCGAATGATTACACCGGTCCGGCCACCGATCTGCTGCTGAAGCTGCGGCCGAACATCCGCTACTTCCACTCTTCGCAATATATTAACGACCTCGCCAATGGCGACATCTGCGTGGCGATCGGCTGGGCAGGGGACGTCTGGCAGGCGGCGAACCGCGCGAAAGAGGCGAAGAACGGCGTCAACGTCTCCTACTTTATTCCTAAGGAAGGCGCCCTGGCGTTCTTTGACGTCTTTGCGATGCCGGCCGACGCTAAGAATAAAGATGAGGCCTATCAGTTCCTTAACTATCTGATGCGCCCGGATGTGATCGCCAAAATCAGCGACCAGGTGTTCTACGCCAACGGCAACAAGGCCTCTACGCCGCTGGTCAGCGAGACTATCCGTAACAACCCGGCGATTTATCCGCCAGCGGATGTGTTCGCCAAACTGTTCACGCTGAAGGTGCAGGATCCGAAGATCGACCGCGTGCGCACCCGCGCGTGGACCAAAGTGAAGAGCGGTAAATAAACTCTGACGGCCCGGTAAGCGGGCCGTATCAGAACGGCACTCGCCGGGAAATGGCAGCGCGCCCGGCGAGCAGAAGCACCAGGATGGTGCACCTGCACTGTTAAGCACGAAGTATGGCACCGGACCATATGGTGATCGTTTTTTTGCCGGAGAGCACCCGATTGAACGACGTAATGCCCCGCCCACAGGCGAAAGCCCCCAAAGCGCTGACCCCGCTGCTGGAAATCCGTAACTTAACCAAGTCGTTTGATGGCCAGCACGCTGTCGACGATGTCAGTCTCACTATTTATAAAGGCGAAATTTTTGCTCTGCTGGGCGCATCAGGCTGCGGGAAATCGACCCTGCTGCGCATGCTGGCGGGCTTTGAGCAACCGACCGCCGGACAGATTATGCTCGACGGCGTGGATCTGGCGCGCGTACCGCCCTATCAGCGGCCTATCAATATGATGTTCCAGTCCTACGCCCTGTTTCCCCATATGACCGTTGAGCAGAATATCGCTTTCGGTCTGAAGCAGGATCGTCTGCCTAAGGCGGAAATCACCGCCCGGGTGCAGGAGATGCTGGCTCTGGTGCACATGCAGGAGTTCGCTAAACGTAAGCCGCACCAGCTCTCTGGCGGTCAGCGCCAGCGCGTCGCGTTGGCGCGCAGCCTGGCGAAACGACCAAAGCTGCTGCTGCTCGACGAGCCGATGGGGGCGCTGGATAAAAAGCTGCGCGATCGCATGCAGCTGGAGGTGGTGGATATTCTTGAGCGCGTTGGCGTGACCTGCGTGATGGTGACTCACGATCAGGAAGAGGCCATGACCATGGCGGGCCGTATCGCCATCATGAACCGCGGAAAGTTTGTGCAGATTGGCGAACCGGAAGAGATTTACGAGCACCCGACCACCCGCTACAGCGCCGAGTTCATCGGCTCGGTGAACGTCTTTGAAGGGCTGGTGAAAGAGCGTCTGGAAGATGGCCTGGTGCTGCGCTCGCCGGGACTGGTGCATCCGCTGAAGGTCGACCCCGACGCCTCGGTGGTGGACAACGTGCCGGTGTGGGTGGCGCTGCGTCCGGAGAAGATCATGCTGTGCGATGAGCCACCGGCGGATGGCTACAATTTTGCCGTCGGCGAGGTGATTCATATCGCCTATCTGGGGGATCTCTCCATCTACCATGTGCGCCTGCAAAGCGGGCAGATGATCAGCGCCCAGCTGCAGAATGAGCACCGCCATCGGAAAGGGACGCCCACCTGGGGTGACGAGGTGCGTTTATGCTGGGATGCGGACAGCTGCGTTGTACTGACGGTGTAAGGAGAGGGCGATGAGTACCGTTGAATCCCCGTCAGGGGCGAAAAAACCGGGCGGCTTCGCGCTGTGGGCGGCGCGCCTGCAGATGGCGCATGGCCGCAAGCTGGTGATCGCGCTGCCCTATCTGTGGCTGATCCTGTTGTTTATGCTGCCGTTCCTGATCGTGTTCAAGATAAGTCTTGCCGAGATGGCGCGGGCGATCCCTCCCTACACCGATCTGATGGAGTGGGCGGATGGTCAGCTGACGCTGACCCTTAACTTTGCCAACTTCCTGCAGCTGACCGACGATCCGCTCTATTTTGAGGCTTATCTGCAGTCGCTGCAGGTGGCGGGCATCTCGACGCTCTGCTGCCTGCTGCTGGGCTATCCGCTGGCCTGGGCGGTGGCGCACAGCAAGCCGTCGACGCGCAATATTCTGCTGTTGCTGGTGATCCTCCCGTCGTGGACGTCGTTTTTGATCCGCGTCTATGCCTGGATGGGACTGCTGAAAAGCAACGGGGTGTTGAATAACTTCCTGCTGTGGCTAGGGGTTATCGATCAGCCGCTGGAGATCCTGCACACCAACCTGGCGGTATATATCGGTATCGTCTATGCCTATCTGCCGTTTATGGTGCTGCCTATCTACACCGCGCTGACCCGCATCGACTATTCGCTGGTGGAGGCCTCGCTGGATCTCGGCGCCCGGCCGCTGAAGACCTTCTTTCAGGTGATCGTTCCGCTCACCAAAGGGGGGATTATCGCTGGCTCCATGCTGGTGTTTATCCCGGCGGTGGGGGAGTTCGTGATCCCGGAGCTGCTGGGCGGGCCGGACAGCATTATGATTGGCCGCGTGCTGTGGCAGGAGTTCTTTAACAACCGTGACTGGCCGGTGGCTTCGGCGGTGGCGATTGTCATGCTGCTGCTGCTGATCGTGCCGATCATGTGGTTCCATAAGCACCAGCAAAAACAGATGGGAGAGCAGGGATGAACGACTTGCCGGTAGTACGCTCGCCGTGGCGCATTCTGATCCTCGTGCTCGGGTTCACCTTCCTCTATGCCCCGATGCTGATGCTGGTGATCTACTCCTTCAATAGCTCAAAGCTGGTGACGGTCTGGGCCGGGTGGTCAACGCGCTGGTATAGCGAGCTGTTCCACGATGACGCGATGATGAGCGCGGTGGGGCTCAGCCTGACTATCGCCGCCTGCGCGGCGACGGCGGCGGCGATCCTTGGCACCATCGCCGCGGTGGTGATGGTGCGCTTTGGACGTTTTCGCGGCTCCAACGGCTTCGCGTTTATGATCACCGCGCCGCTGGTCATGCCGGACGTGATCACCGGGCTCTCGCTGCTGCTGCTGTTCGTGGCGCTGGGACATGCCATCGGCTGGCCGTCGGATCGCGGGATGCTGACCATCTGGCTGGCGCACGTCACCTTCTGTACCGCCTACGTGGCGGTGGTGATCTCCTCGCGCCTGCGTGAGCTGGACCACTCGATCGAAGAGGCGGCGATGGATCTTGGCGCCGCGCCGCTGAAGGTCTTCTTCGTCATCACGCTGCCGATGATTATGCCAGCGGTGATCTCCGGCTGGCTGCTGGCCTTCACGCTGTCGCTGGATGACCTGGTGATCGCCAGCTTTGTCTCCGGTCCCGGGGCCACGACCTTGCCGATGCTGGTCTTCTCCAGCGTGCGCATGGGGGTCAACCCGGAGATTAACGCCCTGGCGACGCTCATCCTCGGCGTGGTCGGCGTTGTTGGTTTTATCGCCTGGTATTTGATGGCCCGCGCAGAAAAGCAGCGAGTGCGCGATATCCAGCGTGCAAGACAAGGCTGAACCACCTAAAATCGGTACAGCAGCCTCCGGTCGGCGCCACTCTGTGGCGCCGTTTTCATGGAAGACATTACGTTGGGATTGTTTACGAAAACTCGCTCATCGCATGCCCGCCTTAACGTCCCTGCGCTGGTGCAGGTGGCGGCCTTTGCGATTATTTTGATTCGCGGTCTGGATCTGCTGATGATCCTCAATTTGTTGGGCCTGCAGGGGCTGAACGAATTCATACACCGTAGCGTCCAGACCTGGAACCTGACGCTGGTCTTCCTCGGCAGCCTGGCGCTGGTGTTTATCGAAATCTGGTGCGCCTTCTCGCTGGTGAAAGGGCGCAACTGGGCGCGCTGGGTCTATCTGCTGACGCAGATGATAGCCGCCGGCTACCTGTGGGCGGCGTCGCTGGGCTACGGGTATCCGGAGCTGTTCAGTATTCCCGGCGAATCCAAACGGGAGATCTTCCACTCGCTGGTGATGCAAAAACTGCCGGATCTACTGGTCCTGACGCTGCTGTTTGTGCCAGCGACCTGCCGTCGGTTTTTCCGCCTGCAATAACGGTGATACAATCCCCGCCCCTGGAATTTTGAAGGTCAATTATGCATTGCGCACTCTACGACGCCGGCCGCTGCCGTTCCTGTCAATGGCTGGAACGGTCGGTTCCGCAACAGCTCGCCGATAAAATGGCCGACCTGCGCACGCTGCTGGCGGCAATCCCCGTCGCCGACTGGGGCGAGCCGGTCAGCGGGCCGGAGGCGGCTTTCCGTAACAAGGCCAAAATGGTGGTCAGCGGCAGCGTGGAGCGTCCGCTGCTGGGGATGCTGCACCGCGATGGCACCCCGGTGGACCTCACCGACTGCCCGCTCTATCCCGCCGAGTTTGCGCCGGTGTTTGCCGGCCTGAAGCCCTTTATCGCCCGCGCCGGGTTAACTCCCTACAACGTCGCGCGCAAGCGCGGGGAGCTGAAATATCTGCTGCTGACCGCCAGCCAGCAGGGGGAGATGATGCTGCGCTTTGTGCTGCGCTCAGAGGCCAAGGTGGCCCAGCTGCGCGCAGCGCTGCCCTGGCTGCAGGCACAGCTCCCGCAGCTCAAGGTGATCACGGCGAATATCCAGCCTGTGCATATGGCAATCATGGAAGGCGAGCAGGAGATCTTCTTCACCGAACAGCAGGCGCTGGGCGAGGTCTTTAATGAGGTGCCGCTGTGGATCCGTCCGCAAAGCTTCTTTCAGACTAACCCGACGGTAGCCAGCCGGCTGTACGCCACCGCCCGCGACTGGGTGCGCGCGCTGCCGGTCCAGCATATGTGGGATCTGTTTTGCGGCGTCGGCGGTTTTGGCCTGCACTGCGCGACGCCGGCGATGCGCCTGACCGGGATAGAGATTGCCCCGGAAGCGATCGCCTGCGCCAGGCAGTCTGCCGCGCAGCTGGGGCTCGGCAATCTGCATTTTCAGGCGCTGGACTCCACGCGGTTCGCCACGCATGAAGCGGATATCCCGCAGCTGGTGCTGGTCAACCCGCCGCGACGCGGCATTGGCCCTGAACTGTGCGACTATTTAAGCCGCATGGCGCCGCCCTACATTATCTATTCCAGCTGTAACGCCCGCACCATGGCGACCGACATTGCCCGTCTTAGCGGCTATCGCGTCGAGCGGGTCCAGCTGTTTGATATGTTCCCTCATACCGCCCACTACGAAGTGCTGACCCTGCTGGTCCGCGAAGTTTAAACAAAATGTGAAGGCTTTGCGCCGCCGAAATCGGGTAAGCTTGACGCAGCATGTTTTGTTATTGGTGGGGGGAATCTAATGGCCAAAACCATTCTGCTGGTGGAAGATGATGAGGATATAGCCACGCTGCTGCGGCTCAATCTGCAGGATGAGGGCTATCAGATTGTGCATGAGGCCGATGGCGGCCAGGCCCTCGCCCGACTGGAAACGCGGGTCTGGGATGCGGTGATCCTCGATTTGATGCTGCCCGGCGTCGATGGCCTGGAGATCTGCCGGCGCATCCGCCAGATGACCCGCTATCTGCCGGTGATCATCATCAGCGCTCGCACCAGCGAAATGCACCGTGTGCTGGGCCTGGAGATGGGCGCCGACGACTATCTGGCGAAACCCTTTTCGTTACTGGAACTTATCGCCCGCGTTAAAGCGCTGTTTCGTCGCCAGGAGGCGATGGGGCAGAACCTGCTGATGGACGCCGGGCGCCTGTCCTGCCATGGTCTGAGCATCGATCCGCTGTCCCGCGAAGTGAGGCTGCGCGGCGAGATGGTGGACCTCACGCCGCGCGAATTCGAGCTGCTGTATTACTTTGCCCGCCATCCCGGGGAGGTGTTTTCCCGGCTGGCGCTGCTGGAGCAGGTCTGGGGATATCAGCATGAGGGCTATGAGCACACGGTCAATACCCATATCAACCGCCTGCGCAGTAAAATCGAACGTGACCCGGCCGAGCCGGACATCATTCTGACCGTCTGGGGAAAAGGCTATAAGTTCGCCCCGGTGACCCAGGAGGCCGCCCCGTGATCCGCCGACTGAGCCTCAGCCAGCGGCTGGCGCTGGTGGTGGTCTCCCTGCTGATGCTGTGCGCGGCGGCGGTGTGCGCCGTTCAGTTACACAGCAGCGCGCAGTATGGCAACGCCATGGTGCAACGCCTCTCCGCCGGGCTGGCTCAGCAAATTGTGGCCCGCGAACCGCTGTTGGATGCCCACGGCGAGGTCAACCGGCAAACCCTGAAGTCGCTGTTTGACCGCCTGATGACCTTTAATCCCAGCGTGGAGCTCTATCTGCTGTCGCCGGATGGCGACCTGCTGGCCGATGCGGCGCCGCCGGGCCATATCCAGCGCCAGCGGATCGACATGGCGCCGGTACAGGTTTTTCTCACCGGCAGTACGTCGCCGGTGTATGGCGACGATCCCCGCAGCCTCGACGGGCGAAAAGTCTTCAGCGCCGCCCCGCTGCGCGTCGACGGCCAGCTTCGCGGCTACCTGTATATCATTTTGCAGGGGGAGACCTTTAATCAGCTGGCGGCCGACGCCTGGCAAAAAACGCTGTGGAGCATTGTTCTGTGGACCCTGCTGCTGGTGGCCCTGTTTGGTCTGCTGGCGGGAGGCCTGGCATGGTTCTGGGTTACCCGGCCTGTCCGCCAGCTCACCGCCCAGGTGGCGGCGAACGATCGGGACAGCATCAGCGCCATCAAAACCCTGGCGGCCCGCACGCCGGAGCCACAGCCCGGTAATGAGGTAGCGGTTCTTGAGAACCGCTTTATTGACCTTGCCCGGCAGATAGCCGGTCAGTGGGATCGGCTGGCCGACAGCGACCGCCAGCGCCGCGAATTTGTGGCCAATATTTCCCACGATTTGCGCACACCGCTGACTTCGCTGCTGGGGTATCTGGAAACGCTGACCCTGAAGGACGAAAGGCTGACCGCCGAGGAGCGCAGGCAGTATCTCACCATCGCCCTGCGCCAGGGCAACAAGGTGCGCCATCTTTCACAGCAGCTGTTTGAGCTGGCGCGACTGGAGCACGGGGGCATTAAGCCGCAGCGCGAGCGTTTCGCGATGGCGGAGCTGATTTCCGACGTGGCGCAGAAGTTTGAACTCACCGCCCGCACGCGCGAGGTGAACCTGCAAATTGATGTGCCGGGGCCGTTGCCGCTGATCAACGCCGATGTGTCGATGATTGAGAGGGTGGTGACCAACCTGCTCGATAACGCGATGCGGCATACTCCCGTCGGCGGGGAGATCCGTCTGGCGGTCTGGCAGGAGAATCAACAGCTCCAGGTTGAAGTGGCAGACAACGGAACGGGCGTCGATGCCGCGCTGCGCGATGATCTGTTCCAGCGGCCGTCGGCGTTGTCTACCCAGGCGTCGCGGGAGGATCGCGGTGGGTTAGGGCTGCTGATTGTGAAACGGATGCTGGAGCTGCACGGGGGCGGGATCCGGCTGGTGGAATCGGTAAGCGGGGCGCGGTTCAGGTTCTTCGTGCCACTTTGAGAAATTGCCGGGTGGCGGCTACGCCTTACCCGGCTACGGGGACGGAGCAGGCCGGGTAAGCGCAGCGCCACCCGGCAAAAAAGTTACTCCGGGAACCACTGGTTGCTGATTTTCTGGTAGGTACCGTCGGCTTTAATCGCCTTCAGCGCGGCGTTCAGTTTCTCCAGCAGCGCCTTGTTATCCGGGCGCACGGCAATCCCAAGGCCGGTGCCAAAGTATTGCGGATCGGTTACTTTCGGCGTGGCTGCCCCCAGCTGCGGGTTGGTTTTCAGCCACTCGTTGACCACCGCCGTGTCGCCGAACACGCCGTCGATACGGCCATTTTTCAGGTCGATAATCGCGTTCTGGTAGCTGTCATAGGCGACGGTCTTCACCTCAGGATGTTTATCCTGCAGATATTTCTGGTGGGTGGTGCCGTTTTCCATGCCGATCCGTTTGCCTTTCAAATCATCGAACGAGTGGAACGCGTCTTTTTTGGCGATCACCAGCGCGGAGTTGGCGTAGTACGGGTCGGTGAAGGCCACCTGCTTGCTGCGTTCCGGCGTAATATCCATTCCGGAAATCACCGCGTCATACTTCTTAAACTTCAGCGCCGGGATCAGGCTGTCAAACGCGTGGTTGGTAAAGGTGCAGTCTGCCTGCATTTGTTTGCACAGCGCATGGGCCAGATCGATATCAAAGCCGACAATCTGGTTATTCGCGTCCATCGATTCAAACGGCGGATAGGTCGCGGACACGCCGAAGCTGATTTTCTCCGCGGCGGCGGCGCCGAAGGTGAACGTGGTGAGCAGTGCAGCCAGAACTAACTTTTTCATCGTGGAACTCCCGTCTGTCAATCTTATGATTATTCGCCGTGTCTGCGGCATAGGGTGACAATGCCATTAAATGAATTTGTATTCAATAAAAATGATTAACTATTTTATTTGATATAAAAAAAGACGGACAGGTATTAGACTTGTCCGTCTTGTTGTTCGCTTATTATGCAAATACGCCAGGCGCTAGTTACGTCGTTCGAAAGCTAGCGCTTTGCGCTCCACCAGGCGCATCAACAGGGTCAGCAACCCGTTGACGATGAGATAAATAATCCCGGCGGCGCCGAACACCATCACGTCGTAGGTCCGTCCGTACAGCAGCTGGCCGTGACCCATCACTTCCATCAGGGTGATGGTGTAGGCCAGAGAGGTACTTTTGAATACCAGCACCACTTCGTTGGAGTAGGACGACAGCGCGCGTTTAAAGGCGTACGGCAGCAGGATCGCCAGGGTATCCTTTTTACTCATCCCCAGCGCGCTGCACGACTGCCATTGCCCGTCGGGGATCGCCCGGATGGCGCCGTAAAACAGCTGGGTGGTATAGGCGGCGCTGTTAAGCGACAGGGCGATCAGGGCGCACAGCCACGGCTCGGAGATAAGATGCCACAGCCATGGATATTCCTGCAGCGAAGGAAACTGCCCGGGGCCATAGTAGATCAGGAAGATCTGCACCAGCAGTGGCGTACCGGTAAACAGGGTGATGTAGCCGCGCACTATCCACACCAGCCCCGGCGTCTTCAGCGTCAGGATAATGGTAAAGATCAGCGACAGGATCAGCGCCACGATAATCGACGCCACGGTCAGCGTCAGGCTGGTATGCAGGCCTTTCAGCAGTTCGGGTAAGTAGTCGAGCATCAGCCTGGTCTCCGTTCGAAGCGCGTCGCACGCTGGTCAATCCGCTTAAGGATGTATTGACTCAACAGGGTGATGACGAGATAGATTGCTGCGGCAATGATATACCAGTTAAAGGGCTCCTGAGTGCGGGTGGCGATGCTTTTGGTCTGCAGCATCAGATCGTTGACGCTGATCAGGCTCACCAGCGCGGTGTCCTTCAGCAGCACCAGCCACTGGTTGCCGAGACCGGGCAGGGCATGGCGCCACATCTGCGGCATCACCAGGCGGAAGAAAATGGCCGCTTTCGACAGCCCCAGCGCCTGGCCGGACTCCCACTGACCCTGCGGAACGGCTTTCAGCGCGCCGCGCAGCGTTTGCGAGGCGTAGGCGGCATACAGCAGCGACAGGGCGATCGCCCCGCAGAGGAACGGACTGACGTCAAAGTTCTCAATCTGCATCTGCACCGGGATCTGCGTGAACCCGAGCGGGATGGTGAAACCGTCAGAGAGCGTCAGCAGCAGCTGGGACGAGCCGAAATAGATAAACAGCACCACCAGAATTTCCGGTAGGCCGCGCAGAATGGTCACAATGCCGGTTGCAAGCCAGGCTACCGGGCGCCATTTCACTGACTCCAGTACCGCGAAGAGCATCGCCAGGACGAGGCCGATGGCGAGCGCGCAAACGGCAAGGCCGACGGTCATCCCGGCGGCGCTTGCTAATGGAAAAATTTCGTTCATTCAGTCTTACTTCTGGAACCATTTGTTATAGATGGTCTGGTAAGTGCCGTCTTTCTTCACTTTTTCCAGCGCAGCGTTAAATTTCTGCTGCAGGTCGGTGTTGCCCTGACGCACGGCAATGCCCAGCCCGGTGCCGAAATAGGCTTTGTCGGTCACTTTATCGCCCACGGCCGCCAGCTTCGGATTGCTCTTCAGCCATTCGGTGACCACGGCGGTATCACCGAAGACCGCGTCAATACGACCGTTCTGCAGATCCAGCTTCGCATTCTGGTAGCTGTCGTAAGGCACGGTGGTGATTTCCGGATGTTTATCCGTGATAAATTTCTGGTGGGTGGTGCCGTTCTGTACGCCCACTTTTTTGCCCTTCAGCTGGTCAATGCTGGTGAACTTGCCCTGCTGACCGACGAACAGCGCCGAGTTGTCATAATACGGGGTGGAGAACAGGACCTGCTTTTCACGCTCAGGCGTGATGTCCATCCCGGCCATGACCGCGTCGAAACGGCGGAATTTCAGGCCCGGGATCAGGCTGTCAAAGGCCTGGTTGGTAAAGGTACAGGTGGCGTCGATCTCTTTACACAGCGCGTTAGCCAGATCCACATCGAAACCGACGATCTGGTTGTTGGCATCCACCAGCTCAAACGGAGGGTAGGAGGCCTCGGTGGCGAAACGAATGGTTTGCGCGGCGGAAGCGGAGAGGCTCATGCCTGCGAGCAGGGCGGCAATCAGTACTTTTTTCATCGTCATTTCCCCGAAAAACATCAGTGTGAAAGATAGTTTTTAAACGCGTCAGTTTGCGGATGCGTGAAGCAGGAGGCATCCCCTTGCTCGACGATATGGCCATTTTCCATATACACCACCCGGCTGGCCGTCTTGCGCGCCACTTCAACTTCATGGGTGACGATAACCTGGGTGATGCCGGTTTCAGCCAGCTCGCGGATGATACTAACGATCTGGGCGGTGATTTCCGGGTCGAGCGCCGCGGTAGGCTCATCGAACAGCAGAACCTGCGGCTCCATCATCAGCGCGCGGGCGATCGCCACACGCTGCTGCTGACCGCCGGATAAATGCAGCGGGTAACGATCGCTGTAGGGCTTCAGACGCAGGCGCTCCAGCAGCTTCTCTGCGCGAGCCAGCGCCTGATCCTTGCTTAACCCCAGTACGCGACAGGGGGCCTCGATCAGGTTCTGCTGTACCGTCAGGTGCGGCCACAGGTTGTACTGCTGAAAGACCATGCCGACGTTCTGCCGCAGTTCGCGAATCGCTTTATCGGACGGCGCTCTGGTGAAGTCGAAATGGTTACCGGCGATGGCTAATGAACCGGAACGCGGCATCTCCAGCAGGTTGAGTACGCGCAGCAGCGAGCTCTTCCCGGCACCGCTGGGGCCGAGCAGCACCAGCGTTTCCCCCTGCGGGCAATCCAGCGTGATGTCGAACAGCGCCTGGTGCGCGCCGTAGAAGCAATTAATGCCGTTTAGTTTAATACTCATCTGGGCAGTCTGATACGAATAGCTATTGAGGCCGCAAATACTACCTTTGGCAGAATAGTTATGCAATATTTATGCGTTAAAAGTTAAATCTAAACCACGTTTAGCTTTAAAGTTAGCACAAAATATTGCCTGGTGGGTGAGGGGGGAGTAAATGTCGGCATTCTCGGGGCGAATACCGACATTTTACCGGGGTTATCGTTTCAGCGACGTCGCTTCAACTCCGGAACTAACGTTTCTCCAGACTCTGTCGCAACGTCCCGGCCGGCGCGTGGCTGTTGTTGCCGAGATAGCGAACGTCATCGACGGCCCAGCACTGGCCTTCCTGGATCATCAGCACTTCGTCTTTCCAGCTCTGGGTTCCCTGCTTCAGCTCCACGCGCAGCGGAATGTTGCGCGCATCGCGATTAGGGATGGTTGAGGCGCTGGCGACGACGGCGCTGTCCGCCGGGGTGCTGCTGCTCGAGAACAGGTTAGCCTGCAGCAGTTTGCTGTTGGCCGGATCCTGACGGGCGTCATTGAGTAGCTTCGCCAGGCCGTCGCTGAGATAGGGGCGCAGCGCCGCCGGATCCTGCGTACGGTTCTGGAGCTGGGTGTCGTAGAATTTTTGCGCTACGTCGTCAGGGCCGCCTTCGACACAGGGGCCGCTGCGGGTGCCATTATCTTTATAGGCCGGGGTGACGGTCGTACAGGCGCTGAGCGCCAGCGCGCAAGGGAGAAGTGCTGCAAGAAGTTTGTAGCGCATGATGATTTCCTTATAAGCGAACTACGTTTTCAGTTTCCGTTAAAGCATAGCGTATAGCGTGCGGATTGTACTTGACGCAAAGAGCTAAGACCTTGATGTGACTACGGCCTTAGGGCAGGACATCGACAGGGAAGATCGCTGTATGATATTAAGGCAGGAAAATCTGGGGCCGTTTAAAAATAAACAGACTTTTTGGGCAAACAAGAAACATTACCCGGGCAATATGATAATGTTTCTTGAAATATAAGATTAATTACTTCTTCTTATAGATGTTAGCGGAGATGTGCAGTTTTTTATCGGTATTACCGGAAGAGAGCACGATAACGTCTGCGCCTTTCTCATCGGCCTTTTTAATCAGTTCTTCACGGGCATCGCTGGGTGCAGTCTGACCGGTAGAAGAAATGGTACCGATTTTAGTATATTGCGTATGGACCTTATCGAAGGCTTCTTTCGTTAAAATTTCTGCAGAGAAGGCGTTCGCCGTTAAAAACAATGCTGCACCTGCCACTAAAGCTGCATATTTCATATTTTTAGACTCCATTGTTTATCTTGCTATCATCATGCTCTTGTTTTATCTCACCAATGAGCGGTTTCAGATTGTACTAACACCGTTTTTTTTTCAAGTGGAATACTGCAATTTTATGACGGTTAGTTAACTCTTTTTTAAAGAAAAGATGACGTATTTCGCATTGATAATGCTTGCTTTTTTTTGCCGGATACACATAGGGAGAGGACCAGACCCTTTTCATCTGACGTTAGCAGAAAATCAGCTTAAGGCGCCGGGGCAGAAAGGGGGGCAGCGTTGACAGACATTCCCGGAAACATGGTTTATCATAAAGCAAAGCAGGGTCTGCGCCCATGGTCATGCAGGTCACCAGGGAGATAAGATGTTAACAAATAAGCAAGAGGGCGTCCGCCAGCTGCGAACCGAGCTGTGGGCCACCAGAGATAATGTCCAGCGCCATGCGCTATCCATGAGTATGCCCTGGCTGGCCTTTGTCAATATCGCTTTTGCGTTAATGGTTTTCTTCCGCAATTTTATCTTTACTCATTTTGATAAGAAGCTGTTAACGCACCAGGCGGTTATTCCTTATGTCGAAGTCGCGCTGATCGCGGTTATTATTATTTCGGTAATTTTAGCCATTATTGCCGTCACGCCGCGCCTGGCGCAGGGGCGCTATACGTTGAGCATTATCACCGGCCTGCAGCTGGCACTCAGCCTGTGCTGGTCCCTGAGTAATTACTGTTTCATCTTTTTCTGGACACTGCCCTTCGCCTGGCCGCTGCTGGTGATATTAATGACTACTGGCCTCGCCGCGCTGTATCACCATTGGCCCGGCATTATCGCTTTTTTGCTTCCGCTATGGGGAACCGCCCTGCTGGCGGGACTACAGATCCACCCTCACACTGAGGTCCGCTTTTTGATCCTGTGGGGCATTTTTACGGCGATTTTACTCTATGGCAGGCGTATTCTTAAGCGCTGGTATGATGAGGCCTGGAATACGCATCAGGAAAATATGCGGCTTATTCAGCGGCTGGAAAGTATTGCCAACCAGGATGCATTAACCGGGACCGCGAATCGCCGGGCGCTGAATGCCTATCTGGCGGAGATTTGGCAGCAAAAAACGCCGTTGGCGCTGATGATGATCGACGTCGATTACTTTAAGCGTTACAACGACCACTATGGCCATCAGGCTGGCGACGATTGCTTATCGACTGTTGCCCAGGTGCTTAAAATGGCGGTACGGGCAGAGGGCGATCTGGTCGCCCGCTACGGCGGCGAAGAGTTTGTCATCGCCCTGCCGGGGGTTTCCTTAGCGCGAGCCACCTCCATTGCCGAGCGCATTCAGCAGAAAATTAGCGAGGCGGCGATCCCCCATGAGGCTTCGGCGGTGGCCTCGGTGGTGACCGTCAGTATGGGGGTCGTCGCCTCCGACGGCACGGTTCCGATGGAGACGCTGATCGCCCGGGCGGACAGCGCGCTGTACCAGGCGAAAAATAAAGGACGAAATCGATGGTCTTATTAACCCAGAGACGCTGCCGGGCAAGGATGAAAGAATGACACGGATTGCGCTGATCGCGCTGCTGGCGTTACTGCTAAGCGGCTGTGCCGGCGAAAAAGGGATTATCGATCGCGATGGATACCAGCTGGACACCCGCCATCCGGCGCAGGCGGCCTATCCGCGAATAAAAGTGCTGGTGATCCACTATACGGCAGACAACTTTGATACTTCTCTGGCGACCCTGACCGATAAAGAGGTCAGTTCCCACTATTTAATTCCTGAACAGCCGCCGCGCCACCATGATAAACCGCGGATCTGGCAGCTGGTGCCGGAAGAGGATCTGGCCTGGCACGCCGGTGTCAGCTACTGGCGCGGCAGCACGCGCATCAACGATACTTCCATCGGTATTGAACTGGAAAACCGCGGCTGGCAGAAGACCGCGGGAGGTAAAAGCTTTACTCCCTTTCACCCGGAACAGATCGCAGCCCTGATCCCGCTGGCGCGCGATATTATCACCCGCTACCACATCGCGCCGCAGAACGTGGTGGCCCATGCCGATATCGCCCCGCAGCGCAAAGACGATCCGGGGCCGTTGTTCCCCTGGCAACAGCTGGCGCAGCAGGGGATTGGCGCCTGGCCGGACGAGCAGCGGGTGGCTTTTTATCTGAACGGGCGGCCGCCCAGTGAGCCAGTGGACCCTGAGGTGGTGCTGGATTTGCTGGCGCGCTACGGCTATCAGGTCACGCCGGAGATGACTCCCGCGCAGAAGAAACGGGTAATTATCGCCTTCCAGATGCACTTCCGCCCCCAGCGCTGGGATGGCGTAGCGGATGCGCAAACCGAAGCGATAGCCGAGGCGCTGTTAGAGAAATATGGCCAGGGTTAGCGGTGAAGTTTACCGTGGTCGCGTAACCAGGCGGCGGTACGCACAATCCCGTCGTCCAGCGTCACCACCGGCTGATAGCCCAGCTCATCCTGCGCGCGCGTGATATCGAGCGTAAAATCAAAATTAAGTTTAGAGACGCCGTAGTGGGTAAAGGCCGGCTCTTTGGCCGTTTTATCGCCAAAACGCTCCATGCTGCGGGCGATAATATCCAGCATCGGGTAGGGAACTGAACGGATCCGGCATTTGATGCCCAGCTCATCGATCAGTTTCTGCACGATGCTGCGCAGAGTGCGCGGTTCGCCATTGCTGATATTCCACGCGCGGGCGGAGGGAAGATGATCGCAGGTCGGCTGGCTCGCCAGCCACATCGCGTGGACGGCATTTTCATAATAGGTCATATCGACCAGCGCGCTGCCGCCCCGCGGCAACAGGACGCTGCCGTAGTGCTGCATCATTTGCGCCAGCCGGGGAATAAAGACTTTATCGTGCGGCCCGAACAGGCTCTGCGGGCGCAAAATGGTAAAACGGGTGTGCGGGTTGGCCTGCGCCAGCAGGTTGATCACCTCTTCGCTGGCCGCCTTGCTGCGGGCAAACTCATTGGCGAAGCGGTGCGGGCGGAAATCTTCCTGAATATCGCGATGGTGGTGATAATCAAAATAGAGCGAGGGCGAAGAGATATGGACGAAATTGCGTACGCCCCATGCTACCGACCATTCGCCGAGGCGGCGCGTGGCGCGGACGTTAGCGAGATCGAAAGCCTGTTGCGTGCCCCAGGGCGAGGTGAAACTTGAGCAGTGCCACAGGGTATCGATACCGGCGAGCATCACTTTAGCCTGCGAAGAGACCAGCTCGGTTAAATCTGCCGGGATGAATTCCGCCCCCATTTTGCTCAGAAGCTTACCCATCGCTTCGTTGCGCCCGGTCGCTCGCACGCTGATGCCCTTGTTGCGCAGATATTCCACTGCGTTGCGGCCTAATCCGCTGGTCGCACCGGTAACCAGTACCTTCATATTACTCTACTGTCCCAGAAAAGAATTTCGTGCGCATTTTTCCGTGATTCTCCCGACTATGCAATGAGAATCATGAAAGAATAATGCTTATCCTTCGACTCTGCCTGAGATTTGTTCGGCCAACTGGGCGATGCGTTGCGCCATACCGCGGAAAATAAACAGGTGCGCCGGGATCATCAGCAACCAGTAGACCAGGCCCGGCATACCGTGCGGGTGCCACCAGGCGCGGACGTCCAGTTCACGACGATCGCCTTTATCGTTAATGGTAAAGCTTAACCGGCCCAGTCCCGGCGCTTTCATGCCGAACAGCAGAGTGAGCTGTTTTTCTTCCTCCACGATAATCACCTTCCAGCTGTCGACCGTATCGCCGGTCTGCAGATAGTCGCGCTGCGGTCGCCCTTTGGCCAGCCGGTGGCCGACCAGCAGATCCATCGCGCCGCGGGTTTTCCACAGCAGATTGCCGAAAAAATATCCCTCTTTACCGCCGATTTGGTTAACGACCTGCCACAGGGCTTTGCGGCTCGCCTGAGTGGTGATGGTGCAGCCTGCCTGTTTCGGATAATAGCCATACTCCGGTCGCCAGCGGGCGAAAGCCTGGGCGTCGTAGCCCCAGTCGCTGGAGTTTACCAGCTGCTCTTCTTCTTTCAGGGTGCGGCGAACCGCCTGATCGAAGGGGACCAGCGTTTGCGGGATCAGCGCCCGCAGCGCCCGGTCATCGGCGATCAGATCGTGCTTCAACCCTTGAATTAGCGCTTTGGCGATGGTCGGCGGCACCGAGGTGATGACATTGAGGAACCACACCGAGATCCAGCGCGTCGGCAGGGGAATCGGAATGAGCGGGCGGTGTTTGCCGCTGACGGCCATAAAGCGAATGAACTGCTGCTGATAGCTTAACACCTCCGGACCGGCGGCTTCGAAGACGCGGTGCGCGTCGGAAGGATGATTCAGTAGCTCAACGAGGTCAACGAGCAGG
This sequence comes from Klebsiella sp. 2019SCSN059, assembly GCF_021739525.1. Lineage (NCBI taxonomy): Bacteria > Pseudomonadati > Pseudomonadota > Gammaproteobacteria > Enterobacterales > Enterobacteriaceae > Klebsiella > Klebsiella sp. 2019SCSN059. Next base: position 31,726 of record NZ_JAKKOM010000010.1, read on the forward strand.
TTTTCCAGCGCGACAGGGGTGGTACGCGAACGCACCCAGCGCGGGGGGGTCAGCACCGGCAGGTTATAGACCATGTCGCGCATCACCTCGAAGGCGGCGGAGCCGGCGCCGACGATAATTCCGGCCCGCAGCTCGGTTACCGGCACGCCCGACTCGCGCAGGAGATCGCCGGTGACCTGACGAGCGCGCAGATGGTCGGACTGCTCCTGTGCTGGAGCCTGCAGCGAGCTGAGAAAGATAATCTGACGCACCGGCGTCTGGCGCAGGGCATCGCGAACATGCGTCGCCACCCGACGCTCATGGGCGATAAAATCGCCGCCTTCGCCCATGCCATGTACCAGATAGTAAAGGGTATCGATACCTGTGAGCAGCGCAGGCAGAGCCTGCGGCTGATTGAGATCGACTGACCGGCAGGTGACGCCGGGCAAAGCGAGTTTTTGCAGTCGGTCGGTATGGCGCGCCGCCGCCAGCACCGGATAACCCCGCGCGCTTAATTCGCGGACTAAATGTTGACCAATATAGCCGCTGGCGCCGAGCACCAAAACCGATTGCGACACGCCTGACTCCTTAGCGTTGTAAAAAAGCCTGCCAGTGGGCGACCACTTCGCCCAACTGCTGACGATTGACATCCAGGTGAGTGACCAGACGGACGATGGGCGAGGCGTTGATCAGCACGCCGCGCGCCTGCATAAACTCGCCGAGCGCCCGGGCCTGTTCATCACCGACGCGAACGAACAGCATGTTGGTATCGTGACGGGTGACGTCGGCGCCGATGGCGCGCAGCTGATCCGCCATCCACGCGGCGTTATCATGATCCTCCTGCAGGCGCTGCACGTTATTTTTCAGCGCGTACAGCCCGGCGGCGGCCAGAATGCCCGCCTGGCGCATCCCGCCGCCGACCATTTTCCGCCAGCGAACGGCGCGGCGAATGTACGCCTCACTGCCGACCAGCAGCGAGCCAACCGGGGCGCCAAGCCCCTTTGACAGGCAGATGGTGAAGGAGTCGCAGTACTGGGCGATATCGCGCAGCTCACAGCCGTAGGCGACCACGGCGTTAAAGATGCGCGCGCCGTCGACGTGCAGCGCCAGATCGCGCTGGCGGGTAAACGCCCAGGCTTCCTGGAGATAGTCGCGCGGCAGCACCTTACCGTTATGGGTGTTTTCCAGGCTCAGCAGGCGGGTCGGGGCAAAATGGATATCGTCAGGTTTGATTTTCGCTGCGACTTTATCCAGCGGCAGCGAGCCGTCCGCCGCGGCGTCAATCGGCTGCGGCTGAATACTGCCGAGAACCGCCGCCCCGCCGGCTTCGTACAGATAGTTATGCGCCCCCTGGCCGACGATATACTCTTCGCCGCGCTGGCAGTGGCTGAGCAGGCCGACGAGGTTGGCCTGGGTGCCGGTGGGCAGAAACAGCGCCGCCTCTTTGCCGGCCAGGTCGGCGGCGTAGCGCTGAAGTTCATTGACGGTAGGGTCGTCGCCATACACATCGTCCCCGACCGGGGCGGCCATCATGGCTTCCAACATGGCGCGCCCGGGACGGGTAACGGTATCACTGCGCAGATCGATCACGGCTTTTCCTTGTTCTGGTTCAGAGTATTGCTTCTGTTTTACCTGAGCCAGTTGGTTTTCGCCAGTTCGATGACTTCATCGCCGCGCCCGCTGATGATCGCCCGCAGCATATACAGGCTAAAGCCTTTCGCCTGCTCCAGCTTGATCTGCGGCGGGATCGCCAGCTCCTCTTTGGCGACCACGACGTCGACCAGCACCGGACCGTCGGTGCGGAAGGCGGTCTGCAGCGCTTCATCCACCTCGGCGGCTTTCTCAACGCGAATACCTTTAATACCGCAGGCTTCCGCGATGCGGGCGAAGTTGGTGTCGTGCAGCTCTGTGCCGTCGGTGAGATAGCCCCCGGCCTTCATCTCCATCGCCACGAAACCCAGCACGCTGTTGTTAAAGATGATAATTTTCACCGGCAGCTTCATCTGCGCCAGCGACAGAAAATCCCCCATCAGCATGCTAAACCCGCCGTCGCCGCACATGGCCACCACCTGACGCTCCGGCGCGGTGGCCTTGGCGCCAATGGCCTGCGGCATGGCGTTGGCCATGGAGCCGTGGTTGAATGAACCCAGCAGGCGGCGTTTGCCGTTCATCTTGAGATAGCGTGCCGCCCAGACGGTCGGGGTGCCGACATCGCAGGTGAAAATGGCGTCTTCATCGGCAAAATGGCTGATCTGCTGCGCCAGATATTGCGGGTGGATCGCCTTCTCGCTGGGCTTCGCCAGATCGTCGAGTCCTTTTCGCGCGTCGCGATAGTGCTCCAGCGCCTTATCGAGGAAGCGGCGATCGGTTTTCTCTTCCAGCAGCGGCAGCAGCGCCTTTAACGTTGATTTGATGTCGCCCACCAGCGCCATATCAACCTTACTGTGCGCGCCGATGCTGCCGGGGTTAATGTCGATCTGAATAATTTTGGCGTCGGTCGGATAGAAGGCGCGATAGGGGAACTGGGTGCCGAGCAGGATCAGAGTGTCGGCATTCATCATGGTGTGGAAGCCAGAAGAGAAGCCAATCAGCCCGGTCATGCCCACATCATACGGGTTGTCATACTCCACATGCTCTTTACCGCGCAGCGCATGGACGATGGGGGCTTTAATTTTTGCTGCGAACTCCACCAGCTCCTGGTGGGCGCCGGCGCAGCCGCTACCGCACATGAGCGCGATATTGCTGGAGTAGCGGATAAGCTGCGCCAGCTTGCGCAGCTCCTCGTCGGCCGGGGAGACCGTCGGCAACGGCGCATGGTACCAGTGGCTGCTGGCGCTCTCCGGGGCGGCTTTCAGCGCCACGTCGCCGGGCAGAACCACCACCGATACGCCGCGGTTAATCACCGCCTTACGCATCGCCACCGCCAGCACCTGCGGGATCTGCTCCGGGGTGGAGACCAGCTCGCAGTAGTGGCTACATTCGCGGAACAGCTCCTGGGGATGGGTCTCCTGGAAATAGCCGCTGCCAATCTCGCTGGAAGGGATGTGGGCGGCAATCGCCAGCACCGGGACATGGTTGCGGTGACAGTCAAACAGACCGTTGATCAGGTGCAGGTTACCCGGACCGCAGGAACCGGCGCAGACCGCCAGTTCGCCGGTCAGTTGCGCCTCCGCGCCGGCGGCGAAAGCAGCGACCTCTTCGTGCCGGGTGGCCATCCAGTCGATGGTGCCCATGCGGTTCAGGCTATCGCTCAATCCATTGAGGGAATCGCCGGTGACGCCCCAGATACGTTTCACGCCGGCCTGTTCCAGCATTTTGGCAATGTATGCGGCCACGGTTTGTTTCATGATCTCCATCTCCTTTTTTTGATAACGCCTTCAAGCTTAGATGAAACTGCAGCGTACGTTGCCGATTTCCCTCAATTTTTCGCTGGTTTTATTGCTGAAGTATTGGGCATACTCTGGGGTCTCACAGGGTGTAAAACAGGAAGCACATCAAATGGTTAAGGGATTGTTAAACACAGTAAACAGAACGCTGTCGCATGAAGATGCCGGTAAACTCTTGTTACGACTCGCCGTCGGCGGGTTAATGCTGTTTCACGGTTTGCACAAGCTGCTGGATGGCGTGAACGGCATTAGCGGGATGCTGGTGGCGAAGGGGTTGCCGGGGTTTATCGCCTACGGTGTGCTGGTGGGGGAAGTGGTTGCCCCCTGTTTGTTGATTGTCGGCATCCTGACGCGCCCAGCGGCGCTGGTGTTGGCTTTCACCATGGTAGTGGCGTGGCTGATGGTCGGTCTCGGCAAGACGTTTGCGCTTGATGCGGTGGGCGCGTGGGCGATCGAGAATCTGGTCTATTTTTTTGTTGGCGCGCTGGCGATAGCGCTTTTGGGCGCCGGGCGTTACTCGCTGGCCGGTCAGTCGGTCTGGCGATAGCCATGCGCCGAAAGGCGGAACAACTGCGTACGACGTAAAGCAGAAACAGAGGCCGGATAAGCATAGCGTCATCCGGCCTTTTAAGGTCAGGCCAGAACCAGATCGCCCAGCGGGTGACAGGAGCAGGCCAGCACATAGCCGTCGGCGATTTCGCCGTCGGTCAGCGTCATGGTGCTGGTGACGCTATACTCCCCGGAAACGACTCTGGTTTTGCAGCAGCCGCAGACGCCGGCGCGGCAGGCGACGGTCACCGGCACCTGATTGCTCTCCAGCGCATCGATCAGGGTGGTGCCCACCGGCGCGTAAAATTCTCGCGCCGGCTGCAGTTTGGTGAATTTCAGCCCGCTGGTGGCGGCCTCCGCCACCGGGGTGAAGAACTTCTCCTTAAAGAAGCGGGTAACACCCAGGGCGGCAACGTCCTGTTCAACTTTCTCCATATACGGCGCTGGCCCGCAGGTCATCACGGTGCGGCTGGCGATATCCGGCACGCTCTGCAGTAGTTCCGGGGTCAGACGGCCGGCGACAAAACCGTGCGTCGCGTGGTGCTCCGCCACCAGGGTAACCGGATAGTTGCGCCACTCTTCGGCAAAGATCACATCCTCCGGCGAACGAACGCTATAGATCACCTGCACGTCGGCCTGCGGACGGTACTTCGCCAGCCAGCGGCGCATCGACATGATCGGCGTGACGCCGCAGCCAGCGGCCAGCAGCAGGAACTTATCATCCGCTTTATCCTCGCAGGTGAAATCCCCCATCGCGTCGGACAGCCAGATATAGTCGCCGCGCTTTACGTCGCGGGTGAGCCACTGTGAGCCCGCGCCATCGTCAATACGGCGAACGGTCAACGTAATATATTCGCTGACGCCCGGCGTGGACGAAATAGTGTAAGCGCGCAGGGTCTCTGCCGAATGACGCACGCTGACCAGGGCGTACTGCCCGGCACGGTACGGATAATAGTCATGGCAGAGCAATGAAACGGTCCACACATCCGGCGTTTCCTGATGGATGTGATGCACCTGCATTCGCCACGGGCATTGTGAGGTTGGCATGGTCATCAGGGACTCCTTACGCGCTCAGCAGCTGCTGCATATCTTGTTCCACGGTGGTCACGGAACGCAGACCAAACTTCTCATTGAGGATAGCCAGCAGATCCGGAGTGAAGAAGCCAGGCGCCGTCGGGCCGGTGACAATGTTTTTCACGCCGAGAGACAGCAGCGTCAGCAGGATGACGATCGCTTTCTGCTCGAACCAGGAAAGCACCAGCGACAGCGGCAGATCGTTGACGCCGCAGCCCAGTTTTTCCGCCAGCGTGACCGCCAGAATAATCGCCGAGTAAGCGTCATTGCACTGCCCGGCATCCACCAGACGCGGCAGGCCTTCGATATCGCCGAAGTCCAGCTTGTTGAAGCGGTATTTACCGCAGGCCAGGGTCAGGATCAGGCAGTCGTCCGGCACGCTGGTGGCGAAATCGGTGAAATAGTTACGTTCCCCGCGGGCGCCATCGCAGCCGCCGACGAGGAAAATGTGACGCAGTTTTTCCCGGCTGACCAGATCGATCAGTGTGTCCGCCGCGCCGAGCAGGGTCTGACGGCCAAAGCCGACGGTGATCAGATGCGGGATTTCACTGTACGGGAAGCCAGCCATCTGCTGCGCCTGGGCGATAACCGGCGCGAAGTCTTCACCTTCCAGGTGGTTCACGCCCGGCCAGCCGACGATGCTGCGGGTCCAGATACGATCGTCGTAGGCGCCGACGGTGGGGTCGATGATGCAGTTAGAGGTCATGACGATGGGGCCCGGGAAGCGGGCGAACTCCACCTGCTGGTTCTGCCAGCCGCTGCCGTAGTTCCCAATCAGGTGTTTGAATTTACGCAGCTCCGGATAGCCGTGCGCCGGCAGCATTTCCCCGTGGGTATAGACGTTAACGCCGGTGCCTTCGGTCTGCTCCAGCAGGTTATAGAGATCTTTCAGGTCATGGCCGGAGATCAGGATGCACTTGCCCTCGGTCGCTTTAACGTTGACCTGGGTTGGGGTCGGATGACCGTATTTGCTGGTCTCACCGGCGTCCAGAATGCTCATGACTTTGAAGTTCATCTGGCCGATCTCCATTGAGCACTCCAGCAGCGCGTTCATATCGGCAGGCCAGGTACCCAGCCATGCCATGATTTTATGGTACTGGGCGTAGATGTCGTTGTCGTACTGGCCGAGAACGTGCGCGTGCTCCATATAAGCCGCAGCGCCTTTCAGGCCGTACAGGCACAGCAGGCGCAGGCCGAGAATGTTGTCGCCGATGGCCGCTTTGTCTTTGTTCGGAGTAAATTCCGCCGCCTGACGCTGCAGGTCGCCCAGATCGTCGCTAGCCAGTTGCAGAGCGGCCATCGGATTGTTAACCGTCGCGTGGGCATCAATGTTCAGGCACTGCGCTTTAAGCGCTTCACGCATGGCGATAGCCTGGCGCGCATAGCCAACGATACGCGGGGAGTCGAAGTTAACGTTAGTCAGCGTAGAGAAAAAAGCGCGCGGCGCAAAGCCATCGACGTCGTGGTCGATAATGCCATATTCGCGGGCCTTGAGCGCCCAGGCGGAGAGGCCTTGCAGTGACGCAATCAGCAGATCCTGTAGATCGGAGGTTTCCGCTGTTTTACCGCACATCCCCTGCGCGTATGAGCAGCCGTTGCCGGCCGGGGTACGAATGGTTTGTTCACATTGCACACAAAACATGGTCACACCTTTAAAGTTATATTTGATATACATGTTTAAGGTTATGCCCGAGCGCGTGAGGAGAAAAGGTATTTCTGATACAACTTAAAGGGAGATTGATTTAGCGCAAAATTGGCGGCAGGAAGTCTGCCGCCAGCGCCTGCTCAGGCGGCAAAAAAGGCGATCAGGATCGGGACCAGCAGGCTCAGCAGAAAACCGTGCACGATGGCGGCAGGGACGATCTCCACGCCGCCGGAACGCTGCAGCACCGGTAAGGTGAAGTCCATGGAGGTGGCGCCGCACAGCCCCAGCGCCGTGGAGCGGCTACGGCGAATCAGGCCCGGAATTAACATGATGGCCAGCAGCTCGCGGCACAGGTCGTTAAAGAACGCCGCGCTGCCGATCACCGGGCCAAAGGATTCGGTCAGTAAAATACCGGAGAGTGAATACCAGCCGAAGCCGCTGGCCATCGCCAGACCGGTCTTTAGCGGCAAATCCAGAATAAAGGCGTTGAGGATGCCGCCGAGTAATGAACTGGCCGTGACCACCACGGCGACGATCATTCCCCGCCGGTTAAGGACTATTTGTCGCAGACTCATTCCATTATTGCGTAATTGAATACCGACGAGGAACAGGAGAAAGATCAGCGTATATTCGCTGGCTTCGGTGGCGTGTTGTAAAAAAGACAGGCCGGTCAGGCCAAGCAAGAAACCGAGCACCACCACACCGCACAGCTGGAGTGATTCCAGGGCCATGGCCAGGCGCGAGGGTAATTTCTCCTGACGATGCAGACTGCGCCAGGGCATTTTTCTTTCCAGCCACAGCAGAGCGGTAATATTACACAGTAAAATGATGACCACGCTCACCGCGGCGTAATGCAATATCGCCAGCAGATTGCTGGCCAGATTGTCGAGAAACGCCAGGCTGATACCCATAAAAAAGAGGATCACATAGACAATCCAGCTCAGCATCCGGTTAATCAGTTTTAACGCGGAGGAGTGACGAAGAGGCAGTAAATAGCCGACGACCAGCGGCAACAGAATGATGAACAGTCCCGAGAACATGAACGATGCAACCCTTGCATGATGAGAATAGCGCTCATGACACTATCCAAATAGCCGGGCAGAGTAAAGCTGTCGCCAGAAAGAAAAAGCCCGGGGACCCGGGCTTTAGAAAAGATTAATCGCGTTTTTCCAGCAGAGTGCGGTACAGCACGCCGCCGAGGATCCCGCCGACGATCGGCATGACCCAGAACAGCCACAGCTGCTGCAGCGCCCAACCGCCCTGGAAAATCGCCACCGCGGTGCTGCGCGCCGGGTTGACCGAGGTGTTGGTGACCGGAATGCTGATCAAATGGATGAGGGTCAGCGCCAGGCCGATAGCGATCGGCGCGAAGCCCGCAGGCGCGTGTTTGTCGGTAGCGCCATGGATAACCAGCAGGAAGCCGCAGGTCAGTACGATTTCAATAACGATAGCCGACAGCATAGAGAAGCCGCCCGGGGAGTGTTCGCCATAGCCGTTGGAGGCAAAACCGCTGGCGGCGGCATCAAAGCCGGCTTTACCGCTGGCCACCACGTACAGCACCGCGGCGGCAATAATTCCGCCGACCACCTGGGCGATAATATAGCCAATGACCTCTTTCGCCGGGAAACGACCGCCGGCCCACAGGCCTAAGGTCACCGCCGGGTTGAAATGACCGCCGGAAATATGGCCAACCGCATACGCCATGGTTAATACGGTTAAACCAAATGCCAGCGCCACGCCGGCAAAACCGATACCCAGCTCGGGAAATGCTGCGGCAAGGACGGCGCTACCGCAGCCGCCAAATACAAGCCAGAAGGTGCCGAAGCATTCGGCTGCTAATTTTCTGAACATAACCACCTCAATTTAAATGTTTACGCGCACGAGCGGACCGTGCCGTTCTTTATTTATCGTGATAAGGGACGACGATAAAAATAAAGCGGCGTTATTCTAGAGATAATCGCCATCCCAGAGCCAGTTAAATATATTGATATTATTTGATTTAGGGCAAGGTGAAGGGATTGCTTTTGCCAGTTTAACTATTCCTATATCCATCCAAGATTATCAATAGTGTAGAACATAACGTCTGAAATAAAACTATTTTGTTCGATGAATAATCAACAGCGGTTAATAGGCGGTAAGTGTGTAATTTTATGAATATATTTAACCTCCTGAATAGGATGCGCGAGGTGACTAAGCGGAGTGTCATCTTGCCGCCGCCCTCGCTATACTGTTGATTACTGAAGGAGAGTGGTGGTGTAGCGGAGGGGATATGCTTCTTGAGCGCGTAGAAATCGTCGGTTTTCGCGGTATCAATCGTCTGTCGTTGATGCTCGAGCAAAATAACGTCCTGATCGGGGAGAACGCGTGGGGGAAGTCCAGTCTGCTTGATGCGCTGACCCTGCTTTTGTCGCCAGAGTTCGATCTTTATCACTTTGTTCGCGATGACTTTTGGTTCCCCGCGGGCGACATCCAGGGGCGCGAGCACCATTTGCATATTATTCTGACCTTCCGCGAAACGGAGCCGGGACGCCATCGGGTGCGGCGTTTCCGTCCGCTTCAGCGCTGTTGGGTGCCCTGTGATGACGGGTATCACCGGGTGTTCTACCGCCTGGAAGGCGAACTCGCCGATGACGACAGCGTGATGACCCTGCGCAGTTTTATCGATGGCGAAGGCGAAGCGCTGGCGCTGGAGGATATCGATGAGCTGGCCAGACACCTGGTGCGTTTGATGCCGGTGCTGCGTCTGCGCGACGCGCGCTTTATGCGGCGCATTCATAACGGAACGGTACCGCACTCGCCGCAGATAGAGATCACCGCCCGCCAGCTGGATTTTCTGTCCCGCGAACTGGTCAGCCACCCGCAAAATTTATCCGACGGTCAGATCCGCGAGGGGTTGTCGGCCATGGTGCAGCTGCTGGAGCATTATTTTGCCGAGCAAAGCAGCGCCCAGACGCGACATCGCCTGATGCGGCGGCGTTCCCATGATGAACAGCGTAGCTGGCGTTATCTGGATATTATCAACCGGATGATCGACAAGCCCGGCGGGCGCAGCCATCGGGTGATCCTGCTGGGGCTGTTCGCCACCCTGCTGCAGGCGAAAGGGACGGTGCGCCTCGATCGCGACGCGCGGCCGCTGCTGTTGATTGAAGATCCCGAGACCCGCCTGCATCCGATCATGCTCTCCGTCGCCTGGCATCTGCTGAATTTGCTGCCGTTGCAGCGGGTGACCACCACCAACTCCGGAGAGCTGCTGTCCCTGACGCCGGTGGAGCAGGTGTGTCGGCTGGTGCGTGAATCGGCGCGGGTGTCGGCATGGCGGCTGGGGCCCGGCGGAATGAATGCCGAAGAGAGTCGGCGCATTGCCTTTCATATCCGCTTCAATCGCGCCTCATCGCTCTTCGCCCGCTGTTGGCTGCTGGTGGAGGGGGAGACGGAAACCTGGGTTATCAACGAACTGGCCCGCCAGTGCGGCCATCATTTTGATGCTGAAGGGGTGAAAGTCATTGAATTCGCCCAGTCGGGCCTGAAGCCGTTGATCAAATTCGCCCGCCGGATGGGGATCCAGTGGCACGTGCTGGTGGACGGCGATGAGGCAGGGAAAAAATATGCTGCGACCGTACGCGGCCTGCTGAATAACGATCGCGAGCTGGAGCGCGACCATCTGACCACTCTGCCGGCGCTGGATATGGAACACTTTATGTATCGTCAGGGATTTGATGACGTTTACCACCGGGTGGCGCAGATCCCGGATAATGTGCCCATGAATATGCGGCGGGTGATCACCAAGGCCATTCATCGTTCATCCAAGCCGGACCTGGCGATTGAGGTGGCAATGGAAGCCGGCCGCCGTGGGGTGGACGCAGTGCCGACGCTGCTGAAAAAAATGTTCTCGCGGGTACTGTGGCTGGCCCGCGGTCGCGCCGATTAATCTCTTCGCCGTCGGGGGGCTCGGCGGCGCAAAGCTCTCCGGCAGCTAAACAAAACGTCATTGGCGCGAAAAAGGGATGTTCTGTTGCCAACGGGTTTCGATAGAATCACCGCCTGGATCGGCAGGGAAACAGCAGGAATCGGAATATGAAATTGAAGGGAAAACGCAGGACCGTCTGGTGGCTGTTGGCGATCGTGGTGCTGGGTCTGGCTGTCTGGGGATGGCGGATCCTCAACGCGCCGCTGCCGCACTACCAAACACTGGTGGTGCGCAAAGGCGACCTCCAGCAGAGCGTGCTGGCTACCGGCAAGCTGGATGCCCTGCGAAAAGTTGACGTCGGCGCCCAGGTCAGCGGACAGCTGAAGACGCTGCACGTGAATATCGGCGATAAGGTCAAAAAGGACCAACTGCTGGGGGTTATCGATCCTGAGCAGGCGCAAAACCAGATCAAAGAGGTGGAAGCGACGTTGATGGAACTGCGCGCCCAGCTCAATCAGGCGCGCGCGGAGAGTAAGCTGGCGCAGGTGACTCTGGCCCGTCAGCAGCAGCTGGCGCAGCGCCAGCTGGTCTCGCGACAGGACCTCGATACCGCGGCCACCGACCTGGCGGTGAAACAGGCGCAAATCGGCACCATTGAAGCGCAAATTAAGCGCAACCAGGCGACGCTCGACACCGCGAAGACCAACCTCGACTACACGCGGATCCTGGCGCCGATGGCTGGCGAAGTGACGCAAATTACCACCCTTCAGGGACAGACGGTGATCGCTGCCCAGCAGGCGCCGAACATTCTGACCCTGGCGGACCTCAGCACCATGCTGGTTAAAGCGCAGGTCTCCGAAGCGGATGTCATCCATCTCAGACCGGGGCAAAAGGCGTGGTTTACCGTGCTGGGCGACCCGTTAACCCGCTATGAAGGCAAGCTGAAGGACATTCTGCCGACGCCGGAAAAAGTCAACGACGCCATCTTCTATTATGCCCGCTTCGAGGTCCCGAACCCGCAGGGGATCCTGCGCCTCGACATGACCGCGCAGGTGCATATTCAACTGGCCGAGGTAAAGAACGTGATCACCATCCCGCTGAGCGCCCTGGGCGATGCGGTCGGTGATAACCGCTACCACGTCCGGCTGTTGCGTACCGGCGAGGTCAAAGAGCGTGAGATTGTCATTGGCGCGCGCAATGATACCGACGTCGCGGTGGTACAGGGACTTGAAGAGGGGGATGAGGTGATCGTCGGCGAGAGCGCGAGCGGGGCGGCAAAATGACGGCCCTGCTCGAGCTGCGTGATATTCGTCGCAGCTATCCTTCCGGCGACGGCAGCGTTGAGGTCCTCAAGGGGATCACCCTCAGTATCCATGCCGGGGAGATGGTGGCGATCGTGGGCGCCTCCGGCTCGGGTAAATCAACGCTGATGAACATCCTTGGCTGCCTTGATAAACCCACCAGCGGCACCTATCGGGTGGCGGGAACCGATATTGCACAGCTGGATGGCGATGCGCTGGCCCGTCTTCGGCGGGAACACTTTGGTTTTATCTTTCAACGCTATCACCTGCTGTCGCATCTGACCGCCGCGCAGAACGTCGAAGTGCCGGCGGTGTATGCCGGCAGTGAACGGCGGGCGCGCCTGGCGCGCGCTCATGAGCTGCTGGTGCGCCTGGGGCTTGGCGATCGCGCCGACTATCAGCCGTCGCAGCTGTCCGGCGGCCAACAGCAGCGGGTCAGTATCGCCCGCGCCCTGATGAACGGTGGGGAAGTGATCCTCGCCGATGAGCCGACCGGCGCGCTGGACAGCCATTCCGGCGAAGAGGTGATGGCGATCCTGCACCAGCTGAAAGCGCAGGGGCACACGGTCATCATTGTCACTCACGATCCGCAGGTCGCCGCTCAGGCGGAGCGGATCGTCGAGATCCGCGATGGCGAAATCGTCCGCAACCCCTCCGCCAGCCGCCAGGGCGGTGGGCTGCGCGCCCGTCAGCAGGAGGAGCCCTCGGCGTGGCGTCAGTTCACCAGCGGCTTTCGCGAGGCGCTGGTCATGGCCTGGCGGGCGATGGCGGCGAATAAAATGCGCACCCTGCTGACCATGCTCGGCATTATTATTGGGATTGCCTCGGTGGTGTCGATCGTCGTGGTGGGCGATGCCGCCAAACAGATGGTGCTGGCAGATATTCGCGCGATAGGCACCAATACCATTGACGTCTACCCTGGCAAGGATTTTGGCGATGACGACCCGCGTTATCAACAGGCGCTGAAGTATGACGACTTGCTGGCGATCCAGAAACAGCCGTGGGTGCGTTCCGCTACGCCGGCGGTGTCAAAAAGCCTGCGTCTGCGCGCCAACAATATTGACGTAGCCGCCAGCGCGGAAGGGGTGGGGCCGCAATACTTTAATGTTTACGGCATGACCTTTAGCGAGGGCAATACCTTTAATGAGCTGCAGCTCAACAGCCGGGCGCAGGTGGTGGTGCTCGACAGCAATACCCGTCGCCAGCTGTTTCCCAACAAAGCGAAAGTGGTGGGCGAGGTGATTCTGGTGGGCAATATGCCGGCCACGGTGATTGGCGTTGCGGATGAAAAGCAGTCGATGTTCGGCAGCAGTAAAATTCTCCGCGTCTGGTTGCCCTACACCACCATGGCGGGAAGGGTGATGGGCCAGTCGTGGCTGAACTCGATCACCGTCCGCGTTCATGAAGGCTATGACAGCGACACCGCTGAAAAGCAGCTGCTGCGTTTGCTGGAGCTGCGGCATGGTAAAAAAGATGTATTCACCTGGAATATGGACAGCATCTTGAAAACCGCCGAAAGGACCACACATACCTTACAGCTGTTCCTCACATTGGTGGCGGTGATCGCCCTGGTGGTCGGCGGGATTGGCGTGATGAATATTATGCTGGTGTCGGTGACCGAACGGACGCGTGAGATAGGTATCCGCATGGCGGTTGGCGCCCGGGCCAGCGATGTGCTGCAGCAGTTTCTCATCGAAGCGGTGCTGGTTTGCCTGGTCGGCGGCGCGCTGGGGGTGACATTGTCGCTGATGATTGCGTTTATTCTGCAGCTGTTTCTCCCCGGCTGGGAGATCGGTTTTTCGCCGCTGGCGCTGGTGACAGCGTTTCTCTGTTCGACGTTAACCGGGGTGCTGTTTGGGTGGCTGCCGGCGCGCAATGCGGCGCGGCTCGATCCGGTGGATGCCCTGGCGCGGGAGTAGTCGGGATGAGAAATAAAAATGCCAGTCAGAAGGACTGGCATTTTATTAGCAGGATGTACACAATGAAGCAAAAGAGTTATGCAGCCGTTTCCGCTTCCACAGGCACGATCACGCTGGCGTGGTTGCCTTTTGGCCCCTGGTGAACATCAAACCGAACGGCTTGTCCGGCTTTTAGCGTTCTGTAACCATCCATCTGGATGGTGGAGTAATGGGCGAAAATGTCTTCGCCGCCGCCCTCAGGGCAGATAAAACCGAACCCTTTGGCATTGTTGAACCACTTAACAGTACCCATTTCCATACTTCGACATCCTTCGTAAATCTTTATTAGTAAGATGGAATGAACCGGTGGTGGAGTGACGAGTTGTTCAATTGCTCGCCAACTCTCGCCACTACAATTTAGAGAAATACGAAAACGCGTCAAGCGATTGAGGAGGGGGAGCGGCGAAAAATGCGTCAAAATTTGAAGCAGTTAACGCTATTGCCGGGGAATGTGACAGCCGTCGCGGATAGAAGCGATAGATGATAGTTATCTATGATCTGTTGTAGATTTGTGATGAGCATAACCTCTGGTCATCGACAGGCCTCCGCCTGTTGGCAACAGCAACCGATGATGAACACTGACGATGAGTAAGAGAGATTGGCTGGACTTCGAGCACCTGGTTGACGACGAAGTTCGTGATGCGATTAAACCGCCATCTATGTATAAAGTGATATTGGTCAATGATGACTACACTCCAATGGAGTTTGTTATTGACGTGTTACAAAAATTCTTTTCTTATGATGTTGAACGTGCAACGCAACTGATGCTCACGGTTCACTATGAAGGTAAGGCGATTTGTGGCGTGTTTACCGCGGAAGTGGCGGAGACCAAAGTCGCTATGGTGAATCAGTACGCGAGGGAGAACGAGCATCCATTGCTGTGTACGCTGGAAAAAGCCTGAATACAGGCATGAAAATTGGGGGAGGTGCCTATGCTCAATCAAGAACTGGAACTCAGTTTAAATATGGCTTTCGCCAGAGCGCGCGAGCACCGTCATGAGTTTATGACCGTCGAGCACTTGCTGCTGGCTCTGCTAAGCAACCCCTCGGCCCGTGAGGCCCTGGAAGCGTGTTCAGTGGACCTGGTGGCATTGCGTCAGGAACTTGAAGCCTTCATCGAACAAACCACACCCGTCCTGCCAGCCACGGAAGAAGAGCGCGACACCCAGCCGACGCTGAGCTTCCAGCGTGTGCTGCAGCGCGCCGTCTTCCACGTGCAATCTTCTGGCCGCAGCGAAGTGACCGGCGCCAACGTGCTGGTGGCGATTTTCAGCGAGCAGGAGTCGCAGGCCGCCTACCTGCTGCGTAAACATGAAGTGAGCCGACTCGATGTGGTGAACTTCATTTCTCATGGTACACGCAAAGACGAGCCGAGCCAGTCTTCCGATAACAGCGGAAGCCAGCCTGGCAATGAAGAGCAAGCCGGCGGGGAGGAACGTATGGAAAACTTCACCACCAACCTCAATCAGCTTGCTCGCGTCGGCGGCATTGATCCCCTGATCGGCCGTGAAAAAGAGCTGGAGCGCGCCATTCAGGTTCTGTGCCGTCGGCGTAAAAATAACCCGCTGCTGGTGGGGGAATCCGGCGTCGGTAAAACCGCCATCGCCGAAGGCCTTGCCTGGCGTATTGTGCAGGGCGATGTGCCGGAAGTCATGGCTGACTGCACCATCTACTCGCTCGATATTGGTTCTCTGCTGGCCGGGACGAAATACCGTGGCGATTTTGAAAAACGCTTTAAAGCGTTGCTCAAACAGCTGGAGCAGGATACCAACAGCATCCTTTTCATTGATGAGATCCACACCATCATCGGTGC
The DNA here is from genome assembly GCF_021739525.1 of Klebsiella sp. 2019SCSN059. Taxonomy (NCBI): domain Bacteria; kingdom Pseudomonadati; phylum Pseudomonadota; class Gammaproteobacteria; order Enterobacterales; family Enterobacteriaceae; genus Klebsiella; species Klebsiella sp. 2019SCSN059. The sequence goes on from NZ_JAKKOM010000010.1 coordinate 47,338, forward strand.
GGGGGCGGCGTCTGGCGGTCAGGTCGATGCGGCTAACCTGATCAAACCGCTGCTTTCCAGCGGCAAGATCCGGGTGATTGGCTCCACCACTTACCAGGAGTTCAGCAACATCTTTGAGAAAGATCGTGCGCTGGCCCGCCGTTTCCAGAAAATTGATATTACCGAACCGTCGGTGGAAGAGACCGTCCAGATTATCAACGGCCTGAAGCCGAAGTACGAAGCGCACCACGATGTGCGTTATACCGCCAAGGCGGTGCGTGCCGCGGTTGAGCTGGCGGTGAAATACATTAACGATCGTCATCTGCCGGATAAGGCGATTGACGTGATTGACGAGGCAGGGGCGCGGGCGCGCTTAATGCCGGTCAGCAAGCGTAAGAAAACGGTTAATGTGGCGGATATCGAGTCAGTGGTGGCGCGCATTGCGCGGATCCCTGAGAAGAGCGTCTCCCGCAGCGATCGCGATACGCTGAAAAACCTTGGCGATCGACTGAAAATGCTGGTCTTTGGTCAGGATAAGGCCATCGAGGCGCTGACGGAAGCTATCAAAATGGCGCGCGCCGGGCTGGGCCATGAGCACAAGCCGGTGGGTTCATTCCTGTTCGCCGGGCCGACCGGGGTGGGGAAAACCGAAGTGACCGTGCAGCTGGCGAAGGCGCTGGGTATTGAGCTGCTGCGTTTTGATATGTCCGAATATATGGAACGTCATACCGTCAGCCGTTTAATCGGGGCGCCTCCGGGCTACGTCGGCTTCGATCAGGGCGGGCTGCTGACCGATGCGGTGATTAAACATCCGCACGCGGTGCTGCTGCTCGATGAGATCGAAAAAGCGCATCCGGACGTGTTCAACCTGCTGCTGCAGGTGATGGATAACGGAACGCTGACCGATAACAACGGACGTAAAGCGGACTTCCGCAACGTGGTGCTGGTGATGACCACCAACGCCGGGGTGCGGGAAACCGAGCGTAAATCGATTGGCCTTATCCAGCAGGACAACAGTCCGGATGCAATGGATGAGATCAAGAAGATCTTTACGCCGGAGTTCCGTAACCGTCTCGACAACATTATCTGGTTCGATCACCTCTCCACCACGGTGATCTATCAGGTTGTCGACAAGTTTATCGTCGAGCTGCAGGTTCAGCTGGATCAGAAAGGCGTCTCTCTGGAAGTCAGCCAGGAAGCGCGCGACTGGCTGGCGGAAAAAGGCTACGACCGGGCGATGGGGGCACGTCCGATGGGACGCGTCATTCAGGACAACCTGAAAAAACCGCTGGCGAACGAGCTGCTGTTTGGCTCGCTGGTCGACGGGGGGCAGGTGACGGTCTCTCTGGACAGCGTGAAAAATACGCTGACTTACGACTTCCAGAGCGCGCCGAAGCACAAACCGGAAGCCGCCCACTAAGGCGATATCTTGCATGTAAAAACCGGCCATTGGCCGGTTTTTTTTTGCTGGCTGGCGGTAGAAATGAAAAGACCGGGAATTATCCCGGCCTTCAGCATCTGACGCCTTAGTGGCGAAAACAATCAGCGACTACGGAAGACAATGCGGCCTTTGCTCAGGTCGTACGGGGTCAGCTCAACAGTCACTTTGTCGCCCGTCAGAATGCGGATGTAGTTTTTACGCATTTTACCGGAGATATGCGCGGTTACCACGTGACCGTTTTCCAGTTCTACGCGGAACATAGTGTTAGGCAACGTTTCAAGTACGGTGCCCTGCATTTCAATATTGTCTTCTTTGGCCATCTAGTCCTCTGGGGTATCACTACCGTAGTTTTGAACCGGCAAGATAATGCCGAAGTTCATCATGTAAGTAAAGTTTTACGTGTCTACCCTGAATCATTCACCTTACCGCAAGGCGCGCAGTCAGCACGCCGGCAATGGAAATATGACGGGTATGAATCGCCGAAGTAGTTTTGGCGCATTGCCCGGGACACACACGGCCATGCCGCGTGACAGGCGCAAACGTAAAGGGGAGTGACAGAACGATGGGCGTTATCTGACTCTTATTATTCCCAAACGGCGGCGGGGCAACAGGCAGAAGCTACTCTACCGCGCAATTATACCATCCTGACGCAAAATGTGCTGAAAACATTTTATTATCCGCCCGGAAATAGCACCCGTGGTACCCAAAATCGCTCGGGTAGACGGTAGCCGCGTAATACCGAGAGATAGTCCAGATAATCGCGGCGGGGAATATCCACTGCGCCTAATGACGCGGTGTGGTTGTTCAGCACCTGACAGTCAATTAATTTACCGCCGCTCTGCGCAAAGTCCTGGCAAAATACCAGCAGCGCGGTTTTAGAGGCATTTTCCGCCCGGCTGAACATCGACTCGCCGCAAAACAACGCCCCCTGCGCCACGCCGTACATTCCCCCCACCAGGGTATTTTCCTGCCAGACTTCAATGGAGTGGGCATGGCCCAGCTCATGCAGCTGGTGATAGGCGCGAACGATGCTGCTGGTTATCCAGGTGCCTTCGTCACGATCGCTGGCGCAGCCCTCAATCACCTCGCCAAAGGCATGATTGAGCGTGACGCGGTAGGGGGAGCGCTGATGAAAGCGCTTCATGCTGCGGCTGAGATGGAACTGTTCCGGCCAAAGCACTGCCCGGGGATCGGGCGACCACCAGAGGATCGGGTCGCCGGGGGAAAACCAGGGAAAAATACCACGCTGATAGGCCATCAGCAGACGCGCGGGGCTTAGATCGCCGCCGAGCGCCAGCAGGCCGTTAGGTTCACGCAGGGCGCCTTCCGGAGAAGGGAAGGCGATAGAATGCCGGGAGAGCTGAACCAGACGCATTTTAACCTCAATACGCATCAGCAAAAATTAGATAATAGCCTACAGACGCTGTTTAAACTGGAAGTACCGGCCCTGTTTAGCGAGCAGCTCCGCGTGACTACCTTGCTCAATTATCTGGCCGTTGTCCATGACTATTATCTGATTAAAACGCGCCAGGCCTCGCAGGCGGTGGGTGACCATCAGCACGGTTTTCTCGCGCATGACTTCCGCCAGCAGATGCAGGATCTGGCTTTCGGTGGCGGCATCCAGACCTTCTGTCGGTTCATCCAGCAGCATCAGCGGCGCATCGTGGAGCAGCGCGCGGGCGATGGCCAGCCGGCGCAGTTCGCCGCCGGAAAGCTGGCGTCCGCCTTCGCCCAGCCAGCCGTTGAGTCCGCCATCTTCCAGCAGTTTTTCCAGGCCTACCTTCTCAAGGGTGGCGCAGAGCAGTGTATCATCAGCCTCAGGCGCCGCCAGCCGCAGGTTGTCGCGCAGGGTGGCGCTGAACAGATGCACGCGCTGCGGCACCACGCTCATTGACTGCCGCAGGGTGGCTTCGCTCAGCCCGGACAGCGGCTGGTCGTTGAGCAATATCTCTCCCTGCGCCGGATCCCATGCGCGGGTGAGCAACTGCAACAGCGTCGACTTTCCGCAGCCGGTTCGGCCAAGAATAGCGATATGTTCCCCGGCGGCAATCTGCAGGGAGATGTTCTCCAGGGCGGGGGAGGGCTGCTGCGGGTAGCGGAAGGTGACCTGCCTGAAGGTTAAGGCCACCTGCGCAGGCCTGCTGGCCTCGCCCTCAACGAAGGAGACTTCCGGCTGCTGGTCAGTGATCTGCGAGATCCGCAGCGCGGAGGCGATCACCTGACCTAAATGCTGGAAAGCGCCGGTGACGGGCGCCAGGGCTTCGAAAGCCGCCAGGGCGCAGAAGACGAACAGGGCGATCAGCGCCCCGGGCTGACTGTTGCCGCCGACGCCGTCTGAGGCCAGCCAGAGCATGGCCACCACGGCGATTCCGCCAATTAACAGCATTAGCGCCTGTGAAAGCGCGGTCAGCTCGGCCTGGCGACGCTGCGCGTCCTGCCAGCTGAGCTCGGTTTTTTCCATTTGCGCGCGATAGCGGTCGCTGGCGTTAAACACCATCAGCTCCGCCTGGCCCTGCAGCCAGGCGGTAAGCTGTTGCCGATACTGACCGCGCAGCTGGGTCATACTCTCTCCGGCCGGTTTACCGGCGCGATAGAACAGCGGCGGCATAACCAGCAGGGTCACCAGCATGATGCCGCCGAGCGTCAGCGCGAGGGTAACGTCGAGCAGGCTTAATCCGCAGGTCACCACCACAATCACCACCAGCGCGCCGACCAGCGGCGAAATGACACGCAGGTAGAGATGATCCAGGGTGTCGACGTCGGCGACTACGCGGTTGAGCAGTTCCCCCTGGCGAAAGCGCGCCAGCCCCGCCGGAGAGAGGGGGAGCAGTTTGCTGAAGGTGAAGACGCGCAGGTGCTGCAGCACGCGGAAGGTGGCATCGTGGCTGACCAGACGCTCGAAATAGCGTCCGGCGGTACGGATAATCGCTGCGCCGCGGACGCCCGCGGCGGGCAGCATATAGTTAAAACTGTAGATCCCGGCGACGCCCACCACCGCAGAGGCGGAGAGAAACCAGCCGGAGAGCGTCAGCAGGCCGATACTGGCCAGCAGGGTCACAATAGCCAGTACGATGCCGAGCAGCAGCATCCATTTGTGGCGTTTATACAGTGCCAGATAGGGTAAGAGCGCGCGCATTTAAATCTCCTCCTGACGATGGGCCAACAGCGCCGAGAAGACCCCGCCGGCGCGGGCCAGCGTGGCGTAGTCGCCTTGTTCGATAATCTGTCCGTTCTGCATCACCCAGACGGCATCCCAGTCCGCCAGTCCCTCAAGCTGATGGGTAACCAGCAGCGTGGTTTGCTGGGTGGAGGCGTGGGTCAACGCCTGCATGACCCGTTGTTCGCTATGGGCGTCGAGGCTGGCGGCGGGTTCATCCAGCAGCAGCAGGCGGCACGGCACCAACAGCGCGCGGGCGACCGCGATACGCTGCGCCTGGCCGACCGACAGACGGCCCGCCTGATCGCCCACGGCGGTATGGATCCCATCCGGCAGCAGAGCGATAAACTCGCTCACCCAGGCCTTGTCCAGCGCCAGCCGAAGCTGGGCATCGCTGGCTTCCGGCCACGCCAGCAGCACATTTTCCCGCAGCGTGGCGGCAGGAAGCTGGGGATTCTGCCCCACCCAGCTTAACAGGCGACGCCAGCGATCGGCGTCCAGCTCGCGCAGCTCCACGCCGTTGACCTTCAGCGAACCTTCATAGGGCAAAAAGCCGAGCAGGGTGTTCAGCAGGGAACTTTTCCCTGAGCCGCTCTGTCCCACCAGCACCACCCGCGCGCCTGCAGGCAGTGAAAAATTCAGCGGCCCGGCGAGGACTTTCCCGTCGGGGGATTTAATCAGCAGATCGCGCGCTTCCACGCCAATCAGATCGTTATCATTTAAGGTTTTTTCGCCACGCTCCACCTGGGTCAGCGGGGTTTCCATAAACGTTTTCAGACTGTCCGCAGCGCCGACGGCCTGGGCTTTGGCATGGTAGAAGGTGCCCAGGTCGCGTAATGGCTGGAAAAACTCCGGGGCGAGGATCAGCGTCAGGAAGCCCGCCATCAGCGTGACGCCCGCGCCATAGTGGCCGAAGTTAAGCTCGCCCAGGTATGAGAAGCCGAAATAAACCGCTACCAGCGCAATGGAGAGCGAGGTGAAAAACTCCAGTACTCCGGAGGAGAGGAACGCCAGGCGCAGGACTTCCATGGTGCGTTGGCGAAAGTCCTGCGAGGCGTCGCGAATATTATCCGTTTCGGCCTGACCACGGTGAAAAATACGCAAGGTTTCCATGCCGCGCAGACGGTCGAGGAAGTGGCCGCTGAGGCGGGCCAGCGCCTGGAAGTTACGCCGGTTGGCATCGGCGGCGCCCATCCCAACCAGGGCCATGAACAGGGGGATCAGCGGCGCGGTGCCGAGGAGGATCAGCGCGGCGGCCCAGTTGATCGGGAAAATAGTGATAACGATCAGCAGCGGCACGCAGGCCGCCAGCGTCATCTGCGGCAGGTAGCGGGCATAATAGTCATGCATATCGTCGATCTGCTCGAGGATAAGCGTCGCCCAGCTGCCGGCCGGTTTACCCTGGATCCACGCCGGGCCCGCCTGCTGGAGACGGTCGAGCACCTGGCGGCGAATTTCATAGCGAATATGCTGTCCGGCCTGAAAGCCGACCCGTTCACGCAGCCAGACCACCCAGGCGCGCAGCACAAAGGTCAGCACCAGCAGGGTCAGCGGCAGCAGCAGGGCGGTCGCAGGAATATTCTCCATCACCATCCGGTGCAGGATCCGCGCCAGGAACCAGGCCTGCGCCACGATCAGCAGACCGCTCGCCACGCCGAGGAGGCGGGAAATCATCAACCAGCGACGGGAGATAATGCTTTGCTGTTTTAACCAGCGGGTTAACTCTTGTTGACGGGTTTTATTCATTGCGCGCTTAGCAGGTGTCGTTATGGGAATATTGGGCACGGCAATGTTACATCGCGGCAAAAATAAAGGCGACTTTTCGTCGCCTTCTTTACCTTTGTTACTGACTTGTAAAGATTATTTGCACGCGTCAGCCAGACCGTCGAGGTAACGTTCAGCGTCCAGCGCCGCCATGCAGCCGGTGCCGGCGGAGGTGATAGCCTGACGATAAATATGGTCCATGACATCGCCGGCGGCAAACACGCCCGGGATGCTGGTCTGGGTCGCGTTGCCGTGGATACCGGACTGCACTTTGATGTAGCCGTTCTCCAGCTCCAGCTGACCTTCAAAGATGGCGGTGTTCGGGCTGTGGCCGATGGCGACAAACAGACCGGCTACTTCCAGGGACTCGACGTTGTCGCTGTTTTTGGTATCGCGCAGACGCAGGCCGCTGACGCCCATCTGGTCGCCGGTCACCTCTTCGAGGGTGCGATCGGTATGCAGCACGATGTTGCCGCTTGCCACTTTGTCCATCAGGCGTTTGATGAGGATTTTTTCCGCACGGAAGGAATCGCGACGGTGGATCAGATGTACCTCAGAGGCGATGTTCGACAGATACAGGGCCTCTTCAACCGCGGTGTTGCCGCCGCCGATCACCGCCACTTTCTGGTTGCGATAGAAGAATCCGTCACAGGTGGCGCACGCGGAAACGCCGCGGCCCTTGAAGGCTTCTTCGGAAGGCAGACCCAGGTAACGGGCTGAAGCGCCGGTGGCGATAATCAGCGCGTCACAGGTGTATTCGCCGCTGTCGCCGGTCAGACGGAACGGCCGGTTTTGCAGGTCGACGCGGCTGATATGGTCGAAAATAATCTCGGTTTCAAATTTCGCGGCATGCTCGTGCATGCGCTCCATCAGCAGCGGACCGGTCAAATCGTTCGGATCGCCTGGCCAGTTTTCCACTTCCGTCGTGGTGGTCAGCTGACCGCCTTTTTCCATCCCGGTGATCAGCACCGGCTGCAGGTTGGCGCGCGCGGCATAGACCGCCGCGGTGTATCCCGCAGGTCCAGAACCAAGAATAAGCAGTTTACTGTGTTTGGCTGTGCCCATGAGATCCCCATAATAATTGGCATACATTGGGCTGGGATTGTAGGGAATTTGTTGTCGTAAAAAAAGAGCGCAGCGATTTTGTTAACGATGTGTGCAATAGAAGCGGCCGATGAATTGGCGATTTTCCCGGCAAGGAATATAACTATTTCTACTGTTGGCGGGACAATTATAAGACGAAAAAATGAGAATCAACCAGGGTGGATGATGAATATCTGGCATCTTGTACTAAAAATCGATGTTTTGCTTTGACAATCCCCTGTGCTTTTGCGAAAACATTCAAGGAAGAAGAAAAGCAGTATTTGGCGTGCGGCGAATTTTCATGCACGCAAATGCCATTTTTATCCGGGTTAACGAAATCTACGCATGGTGTGGACAGACGCCATGCGTGATATCGGTGACTGCCGTCAGGCAACGGGCTTCTCACGTACCCCTGGGTTACCTAATGTCGTACGGGTAATAACAGGATGGGCTCTGGCAGTGAAGGCACAGAGCCGGAACAGGAGTAGGGAAGGAATACAGAGAGACAATAATAATGGTAGATAGCAAGAAGCGCCCTGGCAAAGATCTCGACCGCATTGATCGTAACATCCTGAATGAATTGCAAAAAGATGGGCGAATTTCTAACGTCGAGCTTTCTAAACGGGTGGGACTTTCTCCGACGCCTTGCCTTGAGCGTGTGCGTCGTCTTGAAAGACAGGGTTTTATTCAGGGCTATACGGCGCTGCTCAACCCGCATTATCTGGATGCATCACTTCTGGTATTTGTTGAGATTACTCTGAATCGTGGCGCACCGGATGTGTTTGAGCAATTTAACGCCGCAGTGCAAAAACTTGAAGAAATTCAAGAGTGTCATCTGGTTTCCGGTGATTTCGACTATCTGTTGAAAACCCGCGTACCGGATATGTCAGCGTATCGTAAATTACTGGGCGAGACCTTGCTGCGCCTGCCGGGCGTTAACGACACCCGTACCTATGTGGTAATGGAAGAAGTCAAGCAAAGTAATCGTCTGGTTATTAAGACGCGCTAACACGGAACAGGTGCAAACTCGACGTAGTTTGATTACACTCCTGTTAATCCATACAGCAACAGTGCCGGGGAGACCCGGCGCTGTTGTCCGTTTTAGCAGCAGGCAGGAAACAGCCTGATACCTGGAGAGCCTTTCTTGAGCCAGGAATACACCGAAGACAAAGAAGTCAAACTTACCAAACTCAGCAGCGGGCGCCGACTCCTTGAGGCGATGCTCATCCTTTGCTCCCTCTTCGCCATCTGGCTGATGGCGGCATTACTGAGCTTTAACCCCTCGGACCCAAGCTGGTCGCAAACGGCATGGCATGAGCCTATTCATAATTTAGGCGGCGCCCCCGGCGCGTGGCTTGCCGATACCCTGTTTTTCATTTTTGGCGTCATGGCCTATACCATCCCGGTGATCATCATCGGCGGATGCTGGTTTGCCTGGCGGCATCAGGAAAACGACGAATACATTGATTATTTCGCCGTTTCTCTGCGTCTCATCGGTGCGTTAGCCCTGATCCTGACCTCCTGCGGTCTGGCGGCGATTAACGCCGATGATATCTGGTACTTCGCCTCTGGCGGGGTGATTGGCAGCCTGCTGAGCACCACCCTGCAACCGCTGCTGCACAGCAGCGGCGGCACCATCGCTCTGTTGTGCATCTGGGCGGCCGGCCTGACGCTGTTTACCGGCTGGTCGTGGGTCAGCATTGCGGAAAAACTGGGCGGCGGCATCCTGTCCGTACTCACCTTTGCCAGCAACCGCACCCGTCGGGATGATACCTGGGTCGATGAAGGCGAATACGAAGACGACGATGAAGAGTACGACGACGAAGAGGCGGCAACCCCCCAGGAGTCGCGTCGGGCCCGTATCTTGCGCAGCGCGCTGGCGCGGCGTAAACGTCTGGCCGAGAAGTTTACCAACCCTATGGGGCGTAAAACCGACGCGGCGCTTTTCTCCGGCAAACGGATGGACGACGGGGAAGAGGCCGTGCAGTACAGCGCCAGCGGTGCGCCTGTCGCCGCCGACGATGTACTGTTTTCCGGCGCCAGCGCCGCGCGTCCCGCAGAGAATGATGTGCTATTTTCCGGTGCCAGCGCCGCGCGCCCGGGCGATTTCGACCCTTACGATCCGTTGCTGAACGGCCACAGTATCGCTGAGCCGGTGGGCGCAGCGGCGGCGGCCACTGCCGCGCCGCAGGCGTGGGGCGAGTCGACGGCGGGCCATCAGGGCGCTGCGCCGGCTTATCAGCCAGAAGCCAGCTATCCGCCGCAGCAGGCCTATCAGCCTGAACCCGCCCCGTTCCAGCAGGCTGCTTATCAGCCGCCAGCGGGGCAACCCGCGCCGCAGGCGTATCAGCCAGAGCCGGCGCAGTATCAACAGCCGGTTTACGATCCGCATGCCGGACAACAGCCTGCGCCGCAGGGGTATCAACCCGAGCATGCGCCGCACCAGCAGCCGGTTTACGATCCATATGCCGGACAACAGCCTGCGCCGCAGGGGTATCAACCAGAGCCTGCACAGTATCAGCAGCCGGTTTACGATCCATATGCCGGGCAACAGCCTGCGCCGCAGGGATATCAACCCGAGCCTGCACAGTATCAGCAGCCGGTTTACGATCCATATGCCGGACAACAGCCTCCGCCGCAGGGGCATCAATCCGAGCCTGCACAGTATCAGCAGCCGGTTTACGATCCGCATGCCGGTCAGCCCGCGCCGCAGGGGTATCAACCCGAGCCTGCACAGTATCAGCAGCCGGTTTACGATCCGTATGCCGGCCAGACCGCGCCGCAGGGGTATCAACCCGAGACTGCGCCTTATCAGCAGCCGAGTTACGATCCGCATGCCGGCCAGCCCGCGCCGCAGGCGTATCAGCCTGAGCCCGCGCCGGTACCTGCCGCGCAGCCAGAGCCTGAGGCCGTGCAGGAAGAAGTGAAACGTCCGCCGCTCTATTACTTCGAGGAAGTGGAAGAGAAGCGGGCGCGCGAACGCGAGCTGCTGGCTTCCTGGTATCAGCCTATTCCGGAGCCGGAAAGCCCGATCGCCACCAAACCGCTGACGCCGCCAGCCGCCCCGGCCAAACCGCCCGTGGAGTCAACCGTGGTTTCTGCGGTGGCGGCCGGGGTGCATCAGGCAACGGCTGCCAGCGGCGGCTCAGCGGCCGCGACGACGGCGACCGCCGCGTCCGCAGCGACGGCGCCATTGTTCAGCCCGGCCTCCAGCGGACCGCGGGTACAGGTGAAAGAGGGCATTGGTCCAAAACTACCGCGGCCTAATCGCGTTCGCGTACCGACGCGTCGGGAACTGGCCTCCTACGGCATCAAGCTACCGTCGCAGCGGGAAGCAGAACAGCGCGCGCGGCAGGCAGAGCGAGACCCCCATTATGATGATGGGCTACTCTCGGATGAGGAAGCGGATGCTATGGAGCAGGATGAACTGGCTCGCCAGTTCGCCGCCACTCAACAGCAGCGCTATGGCCATCGCTGGGAAGACGATAACGCGACTGATGACGATGATGCCGACGCCGCGGCGGAAGCGGAGCTGGCGCGCCAGTTTGCCGCCACCCAGCAGCAGCGCTACGCCTCCGAGCAGCCGCCGGGCGCCAATCCGTTCTCGCCGGCGGATTACGAATTCTCGCCGATGAAAACCCTGGTCAATGAGGGGCCGAGCGAGCCGCTGTTTACGCCGACACCGGAAGTACAGCCGCAGCAGCCAGCCCAGCACTATCAACAACCGGCCGCCGCTCCGCAGCAGGGTTATCAACCTGCGCAGCACCAGCCGGTACACCATCAGCCAGTACCGCCGCAGCCTTACCAGCCTGCGCCGCAGTCCGTGCCGCAGCACCAGCCGGTTACCCCGCCGGGGCATCAGCCTGCCGCGCCTGCGCCGCAGGAGAGCCTGATCCACCCGCTGCTGATGCGCAATGGCGATAGTCGACCGCTGCAAAAGCCGACGACGCCGCTGCCGTCGCTGGATCTGCTTACGCCGCCGCCCAGTGAAGTCGAGCCGGTGGATACCTTTGCTCTCGAGCAGATGGCTCGACTGGTGGAAGCGCGACTCGCCGATTTCCGCATTAAAGCGGATGTGGTGAACTACTCGCCGGGGCCGGTGATCACCCGCTTCGAACTGAATCTGGCGCCTGGCGTCAAAGCGGCGCGAATCTCTAACCTGTCACGGGATCTGGCGCGTTCACTGTCCACGGTCGCCGTGCGCGTGGTGGAGGTGATCCCGGGTAAACCGTATGTCGGGCTTGAGCTGCCGAATAAAAAGCGCCAGACCGTCTACCTGCGTGAAGTGCTCGACAACAGCAAGTTCCGTGATAACCCGTCGCCGCTGACCGTGGTGCTGGGTAAAGACATCGCCGGCGATCCGGTGGTGGCCGATCTGGCGAAAATGCCGCACCTGCTGGTGGCCGGTACCACCGGTTCCGGTAAGTCGGTCGGCGTCAACGCCATGATCCTCAGCATGCTCTACAAGGCGCAGCCGGAAGATGTGCGTTTCATCATGATCGACCCGAAAATGCTGGAGCTGTCGGTCTACGAAGGTATTCCGCACCTGCTGACGGAAGTGGTTACCGACATGAAAGACGCCGCCAATGCGCTGCGCTGGAGCGTCAACGAGATGGAGCGTCGCTACAAGCTGATGTCGGCGCTGGGCGTGCGTAACCTGGCGGGCTATAACGAGAAGATTGCAGAAGCGGCGCGCATGGGTCGTCCGATCCCGGATCCGTACTGGAAGCCTGGCGACAGTATGGACGCCGTGCACCCGGTACTGGAAAAGCTGCCGTACATTGTGGTGCTGGTGGACGAATTCGCCGACCTGATGATGACCGTCGGTAAGAAGGTGGAAGAGCTGATCGCTCGCCTGGCGCAGAAAGCGCGTGCGGCGGGGATCCACCTGGTGCTGGCGACGCAGCGTCCGTCGGTGGATGTCATTACCGGTCTGATTAAGGCCAACATTCCGACGCGCATCGCTTTTACCGTGTCGAGCAAAATTGACTCGCGTACCATTCTGGATCAGGGCGGTGCGGAATCGCTGCTCGGGATGGGGGACATGCTCTACTCCGGGCCGAACTCCACCACGCCGGTGCGCGTCCATGGGGCGTTTGTTCGCGACCAGGAAGTCCACGCCGTGGTTCAGGACTGGAAAGCCCGCGGTCGTCCGCAGTACGTAGACGGCATTACCTCCGACAGCGAAAGCGAAGGCGGCGGCGGTGGCTTCGACGGTGGTGAAGAGCTGGATCCGCTGTTCGATCAGGCGGTCAGCTTTGTGACCGAGAAGCGTAAAGCGTCGATTTCCGGGGTGCAGCGCCAGTTCCGCATCGGCTATAACCGTGCCGCGCGTATTATCGAACAGATGGAAGCGCAGGGCATTGTCAGCGAGCAGGGCCATAACGGTAACCGCGAAGTACTGGCGCCGCCGCCCTTTGAATGAGTGCAAAGTTGGGTAAATAAGCGCAAAATCAGCCAATTCTTCTGTCCCGCCGCCGTCGGCGGTCATACATTAGGGGCAGAAGAGGCTCCCGCGTCGGGAGTGACGCACATTAAGGAAGAACAATGAAAAAACTCGCAATCACCTGTGCATTACTGTCTGGTATGGTCGTCAGCCAGGTCTGGGCAGATGCGGCCAGTGACTTAAAAAGCCGTCTTGATAAAGTGAGCAGCTTCCATGCCAGCTTCACGCAAAAAGTCACCGACGGCAGCGGCAACGCCGTGCAGGACGGACAGGGCGACCTGTGGGTAAAACGCCCGAATCTGTTTAACTGGCATATGACCCAGCCGGATGAGAGCGTCCTCGTTTCGGATGGTAAAACCCTGTGGTTCTATAACCCGTTCGTCGAGCAGGCCACGGCGACCTGGCTGAAAGACGCCACCAGCAACACGCCGTTTATGCTGATTGCCCGCAACCAGTCCAGCGACTGGCAGCAGTACAATATCAAACAAAACGGCGATGATTTTGTGCTGACGCCGAAAAGCGGCAGCGGCAACCTGAAGCAGTTCACGATCAACGTCGGTCGGGACGGCACCATCCATCAGTTCAGCGCCGTCGAGCAGGATGATCAGCGCAGCAGCTATCAGCTGAAATCGCAGCAGAACGGCGCCGTCGACGCATCTAAGTTCACCTTTACGCCGCCGAAAGGGGTGACGGTGGACGATCAACGTAAGTAGAGGCGAAAGTGAGCAATCTGTCGCTCGATTTTTCCGACAACGCGTTTCAACCTCTGGCCGCTCGCATGCGGCCAGAAAATTTAGCGCAGTATATTGGCCAGCAGCACCTGCTGGCGCCGGGCAAACCCCTGCCGCGGGCGATCGAAGCCGGGCACCTGCATTCGATGATCCTCTGGGGGCCGCCGGGCACCGGCAAGACTACCCTGGCGGAAGTGATCGCCCGCTATGCCAGCGCCGATGTCGAACGGATCTCGGCGGTGACCTCCGGGGTGAAAGAGATCCGCGAGGCCATTGAGCGCGCGCGGCAGAATCGCAACGCCGGCCGACGAACGATTCTGTTTGTTGACGAAGTGCATCGCTTCAATAAAAGCCAGCAGGATGCCTTTCTGCCGCATATTGAAGATGGCACCATCACCTTTATTGGCGCGACCACCGAAAATCCCTCCTTTGAGCTTAACTCGGCGCTACTCTCCCGCGCCCGCGTCTACTTACTGAAATCGCTCACCACCGACGATATCGAGCAGGTGCTTGACCAGGCGATGCACGATAAAACCCGCGGCTACGGCGGCCAGGATATCGTTTTGCCGGATGAGACCCGCAGGGCCATCGCCGAACTGGTGAACGGCGATGCGCGGCGGGCGCTGAATACCCTGGAAATGATGGCCGATATGGCCGAGAGCGATGATGCGGGCAAGCGGGTGCTGAAGGCGGAACTGCTGACCGAGATCGCCGGCGAGCGCAGCGCGCGCTTTGATAATAAAGGCGACCGTTTCTACGATTTGATTTCCGCCCTGCATAAGTCAGTGCGCGGGAGCGCGCCGGACGCGGCGCTCTACTGGTACGCGCGGATCATCACCGCCGGGGGCGATCCGCTGTACGTTGCCCGCCGTTGTCTGGCGATTGCCTCGGAAGACGTCGGCAACGCCGACCCGCGGGCGATGCAGGTGGCCATTTCGGCGTGGGACTGCTTTACTCGCGTCGGGCCGGCGGAAGGCGAACGGGCGATTGCCCAGGCCATTGTCTATCTGGCCTGCGCGCCGAAGAGCAATGCGGTCTACACCGCCTTTAAAGCGGCGCTGGCCGACGCGCGAGACCGTCCGGACTATGACGTTCCGGTGCATCTGCGCAATGCCCCGACGAAGCTGATGAAAGAGATGGGCTACGGGCAGGAGTATCGTTACGCTCATGACGAACCTAACGCCTACGCCGCCGGTGAGCAGTACTTCCCGCAGGAAATGGCGCAAACGCGCTATTATCGCCCGACAAACCGGGGGCTTGAGGGCAAAATTGGCGAAAAGCTCGCCTGGCTCGCTGAACAGGATCAAAATAGCCCGATAAAACGCTACCGCTAATTGAGGCGTTGCGGTAAGGTTATTACACTATTTCCGTGGTCGTAGTCTGCGGCCACTATTCTTTTTTTAATTCGATAAGCACAGGATAAGCATGCTCGATCCCAATCTGCTGCGTACCGAGCCAGACGCAGTCGCAGAAAAACTGGCACGCCGGGGCTTTAAGCTGGATGTAGATAAACTTCGCGCGCTTGAAGAGCGTCGTAAAGTTCTGCAGGTGCAAACGGAAAACCTGCAGGCGGAGCGCAACTCCCGATCGAAATCCATTGGCCAGGCGAAAGCGCGCGGGGAAGACATCGAGCCATTACGCCTGGAAGTGAACAAACTCGGCGAACAGCTGGATGCCGCAAAATCCGAGCTGGAAGCGCTGCTGGCGGAAATCCGCGATATCGCGCTGGCGATCCCGAATATTCCTCACGATGACGTGCCGGTTGGCCGTGACGAAAACGACAACGTTGAAGTCAGCCGCTGGGGCACGCCGCGCCAGTTCGATTTCGACGTGCGCGATCACGTGACGCTGGGTGAAATGCACGGGGGGCTGGATTTTGCCGCCGCCGTTAAGCTCACCGGTTCGCGCTTCGTGGTGATGAAAGGCCAGCTGGCCCGTCTGCACCGCGCCCTGGCGCAGTTCATGCTGGATCTGCACACTGAACAGCATGGCTATAGCGAAAACTATGTCCCGTACCTGGTTAACCAGGACACCCTGTATGGCACCGGTCAGCTGCCGAAATTTGCCGGCGACCTGTTCCATACCCGTCCGCTGGAAGAAGAAGCTGACAGCAGCAACTACGCGCTGATCCCGACGGCGGAAGTGCCGCTGACCAACCTGGTGCGTGATGAAATTATCGATGAAGACGATCTGCCGATAAAAATGACCGCCCATACGCCGTGCTTCCGTTCCGAAGCAGGTTCTTATGGTCGCGACACCCGCGGTCTGATCCGTATGCACCAGTTCGATAAAGTTGAAATGGTGCAGATTGTCCGTCCGGAAGACTCGATGGCGGCGCTGGAAGAAATGACTGGCCACGCCGAGAAAGTGCTGCAGCTGCTGGGCCTGCCTTACCGTAAGGTCGCGCTGTGCACCGGCGATATGGGCTTCAGCGCCTGCAAAACCTATGACCTCGAAGTGTGGGTCCCGGCGCAGAACACCTACCGTGAGATCTCTTCCTGCTCCAACGTCTGGGATTTCCAGGCGCGTCGTATGCAGGCTCGCTGCCGCAGCAAGTCCGACAAGAAGACCCGTCTCGTTCATACCCTGAATGGTTCTGGCCTGGCGGTCGGTCGTACCCTGGTGGCGCTGATGGAAAACTATCAGCAGGCTGATGGCCGTATCGAGATCCCGGAAATCCTGCGCCCGTATATGCGCGGCCTCGAATATATCGGTTAATTTTTACCTTCTCCCTTAAAAGCGCCTGCGGGCGCTTTTTTTACATCCTTATTGATACCGGGCAATAATCCCATCCGCGAATGCAGTGATACTCCCTTTGGATTAAACCAGCATAAAAAACCAATAATATTTCAAAGCCTTATATATATGACTATATAGCGCTTGTCAGTTTATTGTGAGCAACCAAAGCGAGTATCCATGAAAATTAAAGCCCCCGATGCTTTACTGGCTGCTGAGGTAAGCCGCCGTGGTCTGATGAAAACCACGGCAATAGGCGGCCTGGCGCTGGCCAGCAACGCACTAACGTTACCCTTTTCCCGTATGGCCCACGCCGCCGACACGCCTGCCCCGGCCAGTGAGAAGGTGGTCTGGAGCGCCTGCACCGTCAACTGCGGTAGCCGCTGCCCGCTGCGCATGCACGTGGTGGATGGCGCGATTCAATACGTCGAAACCGATAATACCGGTGACGATAACTATGACGGCCTGCATCAGGTGCGCGCCTGCCTGCGCGGGCGGTCTATGCGCCGCCGGGTTTATAACCCCGATCGGCTGAAATATCCGATGAAGCGCGTAGGCAAACGCGGTGAGGGTAAATTCGAGCAAATCAGCTGGGAAGAGGCGTTCGATATCATCGCCAGCACGACGCAGCGCCTGATTAAAGACTACGGCAACGAGTCCATCTATCTGAACTACGGCACCGGCACGCTGGGAGGCACGCTGACCCGCTCCTGGCCGCCGGGGAAAACCCTGATTGCCCGTCTGATGAACTGCTGCGGTGGGTATCTCAATCATTACGGCGACTATTCATCCGCGCAGATTGCCGCAGGGTTGAATTACACCTACGGCGGCTGGGCGGATGGCAACAGCCCGTCGGATATTGAAAACAGCCAGTTAGTGGTGCTGTTCGGCAACAACCCAGGCGAAACGCGGATGAGCGGCGGCGGGGTGACCTACTATCTTGAGCAGGCGCGCCAGAAATCCAATGCCCGGATGATCATTATCGATCCGCGCTATACCGACACCGGCGCCGGACGCGAAGATGAATGGATCCCGATTCGCCCCGGTACCGATGCGGCGCTGGTATCGGGTCTGGCGTGGGTGATGATCACCGAGAATCTGGTCGATCAGCCGTTCCTCGATAAATACTGTGTGGGATACGACGAGAAAACTCTGCCTGCCGATGCCCCGGCCAATGGCCACTATAAAGCCTGGATACTTGGCCAGGGCGCCGACGGTATCGCGAAAACGCCGGAGTGGGCCTCGACCATAACCGGTATTCCGCGCGAACGCATTGTTAAACTGGCGCGCGAAATTGCCAGCGCCAAACCGGCCTATATCAGCCAGGGCTGGGGGCCGCAGCGTCACGCCAACGGCGAAATCGCCACCCGGGCTATCGCGATGCTCGCCATTCTGACCGGTAACGTCGGGATCAACGGCGGTAACAGCGGCGCGCGCGAGGGCTCCTACAGCCTGCCGTTTGAGCGCATGCCGACGCTGGAGAATCCGGTTCAGACCAGCATCTCAATGTTTATGTGGACCGATGCGATTGAGCGCGGCCCGGAAATGACCGCCCTGCGCGATGGGGTGCGTGGCAAAGATAAGCTCGATGTGCCGATCAAAATGATCTGGAACTATGCGGGCAACTGCCTGATCAACCAGCACTCAGAGATTAACCGCACCCACGAGATCCTGCAGGACGACAAGAAGTGCGAGATGATTGTGGTCATCGACTGCCATATGACCTCGTCAGCGAAATACGCCGATATTCTGCTGCCGGACTGCACCGCCTCTGAGCAGATGGATTTCGCGCTGGATGCTTCCTGCGGCAACATGTCCTACGTCATCTTTGCCGACCAGGCCATCAAGCCGCGTTTCGAATGCAAAACTATCTATGAGATGACCAGCGAGCTGGCGAAGCGCCTCGGCGTCGAGGAAAAATTTACCGAAGGCCGTACCCAGGAAGGCTGGATGCGCTATCTGTATGAGCAGTCGCGCACAGCGATTCCCGACCTGCCGGATTTCGACACCTTCCGTCAGCAGGGCATCTATAAGCAGCGCGATCCGCAAGGGCACCATGTGGCTTATAAAGCCTTCCGTGAGGATCCGCAGGCTAATCCGCTGACCACGCCTTCGGGCAAGATTGAAATCTATTCGCAGGCGCTGGCGAAAATCGCCGCCACCTGGGAGCTGCCGGAAGGCGATGTCATCGATCCGCTGCCGATCTACACCCCGGGCTTCGAAAACTACAACGATCCGCTGACGGCGAAATACCCGCTACAGCTGACCGGCTTCCACTATAAATCGCGCGTCCATTCAACCTACGGCAACGTCGATGTACTGAAGGCTGCCTGTCGGCAGGAGATGTGGATTAACCCGATCGATGCCCGCCAGCGCGGCATTGCCAACGGCGATCGCATTCGCATCTTCAACGACCGTGGGGAAGTGCATATCGAAGCGAAGGTGACCCCGCGCATGATGCCGGGCGTGGTCGCGCTGGGGGAAGGGGCCTGGTATAACCCGAACGCCTCGCGCGTGGATCAGGCGGGCAGCATTAACGTGCTGACCACCCAGCGCCCCTCGCCGCTGGCGAAGGGGAACCCGTCGCATACCAACCTCGTCCAGGTTGAGAAGCTGTAAGGAGTAACCGATGACAACTCAGTATGGATTTTTTATTGATTCCGCCCGTTGCACCGGTTGCAAGACCTGCGAACTGGCCTGTAAGGACTACAAAAATCTGACCCCGGAGGTCAGCTTCCGCCGCATTTATGAATATGCCGGCGGCGACTGGCAGGAGGATAACGGCGTCTGGAATCAGAACGTTTTCGCCTATTACCTCTCCATCGCCTGTAACCACTGCGAAGATCCGGCCTGCACCAAGGTCTGTCCGAGCGGAGCGATGCACAAGCGCGAAGACGGTTTTGTGGTGGTCAACGAAGAGGTGTGCATTGGCTGCCGTTACTGCCATATGGCCTGTCCTTACGGCGCGCCGCAATATAATGCCGACAAAGGTCATATGACCAAGTGTGACGGCTGCCACGAGCGCGTCGCCGACGGGAAAAAGCCGATCTGCGTCGAGTCCTGCCCGCTGCGGGCGCTGGATTTCGGGCCGATTGCCGAACTGCGCGCTAAGCACGGCCAGCTGGCGGCGGTGGCGCCGTTGCCTTCAGCGCACTTTACCCGGCCGAGCATCGTGATCAAACCTAACGCCAATGCCCGGCCGTGTGGCGATACCACCGGTTACCTGGCAAACCCGAAGGAGGTGTAAGATGGGAAACGGATGGCATGAATGGCCGCTGATGATCTTTACGGTCTTCGGCCAGTGCGTCGCGGGCGGCTTCATCGTCCTGGCGCTGGCGCTCATGACGGGCAAGCTCTCCCGTGAGCAGGAGCAGCGCGTGGTGGGTAGCATGTTCGGCCTGTGGGTATTGATGGGGATCGGGTTTATCGCCTCGACAATGCACCTCGGTTCGCCGCTACGGGCCTTTAACTCGCTCAATCGCGTAGGGGCCTCATCGCTGAGTAATGAGATAGCCAGCGGGGCGATCTTCTTCGCCGTCGGCGGGATTGGCTGGCTGCTGGCCGTGTGTAAAAAGCTGCCTGCCGGACTGCGTAGCCTGTGGCTGGTAGCGACCATGGCGCTTGGGGTGATCTTCGTCTGGATGATGGTGCGGGTCTATAACACCATCGACACGGTGCCGACCTGGTATACCGTCTGGACGCCGCTGAGCTTCTTCCTGACGCTGTTTATCGGCGGTCCGCTGCTGGGCTACCTGCTGCTGCGCGTCGCAGGCGTCGACGGTTGGGCGCTGCGCCTGCTGCCGGTGGTCACTTTACTGGCGCTGCTGGTGAGTATCGTGGTGGTCCTGATGCAGGGGAGTGAACTCGCCACTATCCGCAGCTCAATTCAGCAGGCCTCCGCCCTGGTGCCGGATTATGGGCTGCTTATGGCCTGGCGCGTGGTGCTGCTGGCGCTGGCCCTGGCCTGCTGGTGCGTGCCGCAGATCCGCGGCCGCAAGCCGGCGGTCTCGCTGCTCGGCCTGGCGTTTGTTCTGGTGCTGGCGGGAGAGATGATTGGCCGCGGCGTATTCTATGGTCTGCATATGACCGTCGGGATGGCTATCGCCAGTTAATCAGCGTCATCATGCCGGCGCAGGCGTGCCGGCATGATGAAAACGTGCTGTCGATAGATGAAATTTTTCGACTGAAATTAACAGCAAGATTTATTAATAAATTAAGAAAAACAACAGCGTATTATCTGTTGCCTCATCTTTATCCCTTCTGTGGATAAAAAACTTCTATCGTGCCCGGCAAAACCGCGTCAGGCCTGATTTCAGGTGGATTGACAATGTTTTTAGCGGTGGCATGATGCGCTCGCGATCTGAACATTCCTCACGGTTTTTACCCATGACCATCTACACCCGGCCAGTGCAAATGCTGCTCTGTGGCCTGCTTTTACTGACCCTGGCGATAGCGGTGCTGAATACGCTCGTCCCGCTCTGGCTCGCCCATGAAAATATGCCAACCTGGCAGGTCGGCATGGTGGGGTCATCCTATTTTACCGGCAACCTGGCCGGTACGTTGCTTGCCGGCTGGGTGATCAAGCGCCTGGGGTTTAACCGCAGCTATTATCTCGCGTCGTTAATATTCGCCGTCGGCTGCGTAGGGCTGGGGATCACCGTGGGCTTCTGGACGTGGCTGAGCTGGCGTTTTATCGCCGGCGTAGGCTGCGCGATGATTTGGGTGGTGGTGGAAAGCGCGCTGGTCTGCAGCGGCACTTCACGCAGCCGCGGTCGTCTGCTGGCGGCGTACATGATGGTCTATTACGTCGGTACCGTACTGGGCCAGCTGATGGTCAGTAAACTCCCCACCGATTTAATGAGCGTCCTGCCGTGGGTGACGGGTCTGGCGCTGGCGGCGATCCTGCCGCTGCTGTTTACCCGCATCATGGGGCAGGCCGAAGAGCCGCATGAAACGGTACGTATCTGGCCGATGCTGAAGCTGCGCCAGGCGCGCCACGGGGTCAATGGCTGCATTATCTCAGGAATTGTCCTCGGCTCGCTGTATGGTCTGATGCCGCTGTGGCTGAACCATCAGGGCGTCAGCGACGCCGGCATTGGCTTCTGGATGGCGGTGATGGTTAGCGCCGGGATCCTCGGCCAGTGGCCGGTAGGGCGCCTGGCAGACCGCTACGGTCGCCTGCTGGTGCTGCGGGTGCAGGTTTTTGTGGTGATTCTGGGATGTATGGCGATGCTCAGCCAGGCGGCGATGGCGCCGGCGCTGTTTGTGTTGGGCGCTTCGGGCTTTACCCTCTATCCGGTGGCGATGGCCTGGGCCTGTGAAAAAGTGGAGCACCATCAGCTGGTGGCAATGAACCAGGCGCTGTTGATGAGCTATACCATCGGCAGCCTGCTGGGCCCGACGCTGACGGCGATGCTGATGCAGAACTTCTCGGATAACCTGCTGTTTATTATGATCGCCAGCGTGGCGTTTATCTATCTGCTGACCCTGCTGCGCAAAGCCGGGCATCATCCAACGCCGGTGGCGCACGCCTGACGCTGTAGCGCGCAGCGCATGCTGCGCGTCATCCGTTTTAATAGCCTGTGCTTACTGCAGTAGAGCCGTCTTGCATAAGAATGCAACGGCTGGACGGTAACAGCTTCCCACGCCGTTGCAGGCCGGCATAAGCGCATCACCGGCCCGGTGGGATTAGTACATCACTTTGTGCCCATATTGCTCAAGGATGCCTTTGACTCGCTCCATGGTCTCTTTCTTCGGCGGATGGACGCCGTCCAGCTTGTACTCTTCGCCCATCGCTACCCATTTGTGTTTGCCCAGCTCATGGTAGGGCAGCAGCTCGATTTTTTCGACATTGCCCATATCGCGGGTAAATTCGCCCAGGCGGTGCGCGGAATCATCATCGTCTGACCAGCCCGGAACCACCACGTAGCGGATCCAGACATTGATATTCTTCTTCGCCAGATACTGGGCGAATTCCAGCGTACGATGGTTAGAGACGCCGACCAGGTTCTGGTGAATCTCATCGTTCATCTGCTTGAGATCCAGCATCACCAGGTCTGTTACCTCCAGCAGTTCGTCGATAACGGGATCGTAGCGACGAACAAAGCCATTGGTATCGAGACAGGTATGAATACCTTCCTTCTTACAGGCGCGGAACCAGTCGCGAACAAACTCCGCCTGCAGGATCGCTTCGCCGCCCGATGCGGTGACGCCGCCGCCGGAAGCATTCATAAAGTGACGATAGGTCACTACCTCTTTCATTAACTCTTCAACGGTGATTTCTTTGCCGCCGTGGGTATCCCAGGTGTCACGGTTATGGCAGTACAGGCAGCGCATCAGGCAGCCCTGGAAAAAGGTAATAAAGCGGATGCCCGGGCCATCAACGGTGCCACAGGATTCAAAGGAGTGAATGCGACCAATAACTGACATTGCGGTGTTTTCTCCAGATGTGGCCCATCCGGGGCCGTGTTGGTGCACAGCTCAGCGGCTGTGTCGAGTCTGTTTTGACAGATACCCAAAGTATAGATAACTGGCAAAGCAGGCTAGGGCGGGGATTGCTTGTTAAAAAGGCCCCACTGATGTGGGGCCTTTATTGTACGCTTTTTCAGTCAGACAGGGAATTACATGGTCTGAGTGAAGGTACGGGTAATAACGTCCTGCTGCTGTTCTTTGGTCAGGGAGTTAAAACGTACAGCGTAGCCAGATACGCGGATGGTCAGCTGCGGATATTTTTCCGGGTTTTCCATCGCGTCGAGCAGCATTTCGCGGTTCATCACGTTCACGTTCAGGTGCTGACCACCTTCGATGGACGCTTCGTGGTGGAAGTAACCATCCATCAGACCCGCCAGGTTGGTCTTACGAACTTCGTCATCTTTACCCAGCGCGTTCGGTACGATAGAGAAGGTGTAAGAGATACCATCTTTCGCGTAAGCAAACGGCAGTTTCGCTACGGAGGTCAGAGAGGCAACAGCACCTTTCTGGTCACGGCCGTGCATCGGGTTAGCACCTGGTCCGAACGGCGCGCCAGCGCGACGACCGTCTGGGGTGTTACCGGTTTTCTTACCATATACCACGTTAGAGGTGATGGTCAGAACAGACTGAGTCGGGATCGCGTTGCGGTAGGTGTGCAGTTTCTGAATTTTCTTCATGAAACGTTCAACCAGGTCAACGGCCATGTCATCGACGCGAGCATCGTTGTTACCAAACTGCGGGTATTCGCCTTCGATTTCGAAGTCGACAGCCAGACCGTCTTCGTCACGAATCGGTTTAACTTTCGCATATTTGATTGCAGACAGGGAGTCAGCAGCAACGGACAGACCCGCGATACCACACGCCATGGTGCGGATAACGTCACGGTCGTGCAGCGCCATCAGAGAGGCTTCGTAGCTGTACTTGTCGTGCATGTAGTGGATGATGTTCAGCGCAGTGACGTACTGTTTAGCCAGCCAGTCCATGAAGTGATCCATGCGTTCCATCACTTCGTCGAAGTTCAGAACGTCGCCTTTGATCGGTTCAGATTTCGGACCCACCTGCATTTTCAGTTTTTCATCCACGCCGCCGTTGATAGCGTACAGCATGGTTTTTGCGAGGTTGGCGCGAGCACCGAAGAACTGCATTTGCTTACCAACAACCATCGGGCTTACGCAGCATGCGATAGCGTAGTCGTCGTTGTTGAAGTCCGGACGCATCAGGTCATCGTTCTCATACTGCAGAGAAGAGGTATCGATGGACACTTTAGCAGCGAATTTCTTGAAGCTCAGCGGCAGTTTTTCAGACCACAGGATAGTGATGTTCGGCTCCGGAGACGGCCCCATGGTGTACAGGGTGTTCAGGAAGCGGAAGCTGTTTTTGGTCACCAGAGTACGGCCGTCAACGCCCATACCGCCGATGGATTCTGTTGCCCAAATCGGGTCACCGGAGAACAGTTCATCGTATTCCGGGGTACGCAGGAAGCGAACCATACGCAGTTTCATGACCAGGTGGTCAACCATTTCCTGCGCGTCTTGCTCGGTGATTTTACCCGCCTGCAGGTCACGTTCGATGTAGATATCCAGGAAGCTGGAGGTACGACCGAAGGACATTGCCGCGCCGTTCTGAGATTTAACGGCAGCCAGGTAACCGAAGTAGGTCCACTGGATAGCTTCCTGAGCGGTGGTCGCCGGACCGGAGATGTCGTAGCCATATTTAGCCGCCATCTCTTTGATCTGGCCCAGCGCGCGGTGCTGTTCAGCGATTTCTTCACGCAGACGGATGGTCGCTTCCAGATCTTCGCCGCTTTCCAGTTTCGCTTGCAGAGAGTTGAACTGGGCGAATTTGTCTTTCATCAGGAAGTCGATACCGTACAGCGCAACGCGACGGTAGTCACCGATGATACGACCACGGCCGTAAGCATCCGGCAGACCGGTCAGCACGCCGGATTTACGGCAGCGCAGGATGTCCGGAGTATAGACGTCGAAAACGCCTTGGTTGTGAGTTTTACGGTACTCAGTGAAGATTTTTTTCAGCATCGGGTCCAGCTCGCGATTGTACGCTTTGCAGGAACCTTCAACCATTTTAATACCACCGAACGGGATGATCGCACGTTTCAGCGGCGCTTCGGTCTGCAGACCAACGATTTTTTCCAGACCTTTCTCGATATAGCCTGCGTCGTGAGAGGTGATGGTGGAAGCCAGGGCAGTGTCAAAATCAACAGGCGCGTGAGTACGGTTTTCCTGTTTTACACCTTCCATTACGCTGTCCCACAGCTTGGTGGTCGCTTCAGTCGCGCCAGCCAGGAAGGATTCGTCGCCTTCATATGGGGTGTAGTTTTTCTGAATAAAGTCACGGACGTTGACTTCATTCTGCCAGTCACCTTTCGCAAAACCTTCCCAGGCTGTGGCTAACTTTTCATTAAGCTCGGACATGTAACACCTACCTTCTTAAGTGGATTTTTTATTTACTGCCTGAAACAACCCTTAGTGATGGTCGTTGCCACGCAGGTAAATGACCCAGTATGTCAACCCGACCAGCAGACCCCCGCCGATAATGTTCCCGATAGTTACCGGAATCAGGTTATCAGTGATGAAGTTCATAACGGTCAAGTGAGAGAAACTTTCCGGAGTCGAACCGATTGCGGTCCAGAATTCCGGGCTTGCAAAGTTGCGGATTACGATACCCATCGGGATCATAAACATGTTGGCGATGCTGTGCTCAAAGCC
Organism: Klebsiella sp. 2019SCSN059; assembly: GCF_021739525.1. Taxonomy (NCBI): domain Bacteria; kingdom Pseudomonadati; phylum Pseudomonadota; class Gammaproteobacteria; order Enterobacterales; family Enterobacteriaceae; genus Klebsiella; species Klebsiella sp. 2019SCSN059. The sequence goes on from NZ_JAKKOM010000010.1 coordinate 72,872, forward strand.
GCTGGCAACGAACATCGCTACCGGCAGGACCATGATCATCGCTTTATCCATCAGGCTACGACCGGAATAGCTCATCCATACGGCGAGACAAACCATCAGGTTAGCGAGGATACCCAGGCTCACGGCCTCCACAAAAGTATGGTGCATTTTGTGGTCAGCGGTCTGCAGGACATTGAGCCCCCAACCGCCGTTGGCAGTCATATATTCGCCTGATAACCACATCAGCAGCACAAACAGCAGTGCTCCCACCAGGTTACCAAAATAGACGTTGAGCCAGTTTTTTGCCAGTTGCCCCCAGGTAATTCGACCGCTGGCTTTCGCCACCACGATCAATACCGTAGAGGTAAAGAGGTCAGCGCCGCAGATAATGCACAGAATCAGACCCAGGGAAAAACAGACCCCACCGATAAGCTTGGCAATCCCATAAGGCATCGCGGCAGTGCCGGTGGTCGCGGTGATATAGAATACGAAAGCGATGGAGATGAAAACGCCAGCGGTGATCGCCAGATAAAAGGTCTTCATCGGATGCTTCGTTGCTTTATAGACACCTGCTTCTTCGGCGACTTTCGCCATCGCGGCAGGGAGCAAAAGATCAAAAGGGTTGTCAGCTTTCACACTAACTCTCTCTTTATATAAGTTGGCGGTGAGATACTAACAAAGCATTATAGAAGGGAAATTGATATAGATCATATCTCACCGGAACTATATGCCTTTTTAGTGTGTGGTTTTTGTGTTTTTGGTGGTTAAATGATTGAATATTATGAAGAAAATAAATTTTAAAATTTATAAGTTATGTTGAATTTTTTCGTTTTCACGCCATTTTTTGAGTTAATTAATATGGAGTATTTTATTTAAAATTAACGAATGGTAAATCTTATAAGCGCATTATTTACTATTAATTAACTTTGCAACTACAAACTATAGTGGCCGCCTCGTCAGGTGAAATCAACGGAGCCGCATTGGGCTCCGTTGCTGGTCACCACGATGGCGCGCTTAGGGCTTATTTTGCCCAGAACGCCGCCTTCGCTCGCTGCAGTTTTTCATAAGCCTTCAGTAGCGACTGATGGGCCGGGAAGGCCTGCAGATCGCTGTCGACAGCCTGAAGGCCATAGAACGGCGCTTCCCCGCTCAGCGCCGCGCTGGCGGCTTCGACCGCTTCGGCGCCGTACATACGGATAAAGGCGTTCAGGTATTGCAGCGGCTGACGCTCCTCTTCCTGGCTCAGCAGCAGCAGGGTCTGCAGGCAGCGATAGTAGTTAGCGCGTTCCGCGCTGAAGACCGAAGCGTTGAACTCCATGGTCCACTCGGTCCAGATCAGCGCCTGCTCCAGATCGCCGCCGGCCAGGGCCAGCATGGCTTTCAGCTCGCCGACGCGCAGGGTATACCAGCCGTTGTCTTTGCCGGTGGCGAGGCCCAGCAGTTCGCGAACGCGGGTGAAATCATCCAGGCCTTCATCGTCCATCTGCTCGATCAGCGCCAGGTAATCTTCTTTTTCCCACTCGCTGCCCGGCAGGGACAGAATGGTGTCGCGCAGATGAGCGCCCATGCTGTTGTTCGCCAGCCACAGATCTTCCGCCGGGTAAATATCCGACATCCCCGGGACGATGATACGGCAGGCGTAAACGCCCAGGTGCTCGTAGTCGGCGATATACACTTCTTTATCTTCGGCCTTGAAGATGGCCATCAGGGTGGCGAACTCTTCTTCTGTGGTGCCGGAGAAGCTCCAGTCAACGAACGGATAGTCGGCATCCTGCTTGAACATATCCCAGGAAATCAGGCCGCTGGAGTCGATAAAGTGGGTTTCGAGGTTAGCATGCTCGGCGACTTCTTCGTCGTCGAAGGTCGGCGGCGTGAAGACGTCGAGATCTTTCAGGCTGCGGCCCTGCAGCAGTTCGGTGACCGTACGCTCCAGCGCCACGCCGAAGTCCGGATGGGCGCCGAAAGAGGCGAAGCAGGTGCCGTTTGCCGGGTTAAACAGCACGACGCAGATAACCGGATACTTGCCGCCCAGCGAGCCATCATAGGCAAAGATCGGGAAACCTTCGGCTTCCAGTTTGGCGATCGACTCCACGACGCCTGGATAGCGCGCCATGACCTCCGCCGGGATCTCCGGCAGGCTGATGCTTTCGGCGATGATGCGGTTTTTGATATGGCGCTCAAAGACTTCAGACAGGCCCTGCACGCGAGCTTCATTGCGGGTGTTGCCGGCGGACATGCCGTTGGAGACATACAGGTTGCCGACGATATTCATAGGAATATAGACCGTTTCGCCGTCGGACTGGCGGGTAAAGGGCAGGCCGCACACGCCGCGCTCATCGTTACCGGATTGCAGATCCACCAGCATGCTGGCCGTCAGCTGATCGTCCGGATCGTAGAACGTGAGCAGGCGGGCATCCAGCAGACCTTCCGGGACGTCGTCGTTTTCGGTCAGCGGGAACCACTTTTCGTTCGGGTAGTGAACGAACGGGCCGTTAGCGATAGTGTCGCCTAACCAGAAGTCAGCGAAAAAATAGTTGGTGGACAGGCGCTCGAAATATTCGCCCAGCGCGGAGGCGAGGGCTGCCTTTTTGGTGGCGCCTTTACCATTGGTAAAGCACAGCGCGCATTCCTTATCGCGAATGTGAACGGACCACACGTGCGGCACCGGGTTCAGCCACGAGGCCTCTTCGATATCAAATCCGAGGTCGAGCAATTTTTGCTGGAAGCGAGCGATGGAATCTTCCAGGGCGGCATCTTTGCCGGGAATAAACGTTTGGGTCATGGCGATCACTTTTGTCGTACGGAAAGCGCGCAATGATACGGCTTTTATCTGACAGGTGCTATCTCCATCATCTGGCTATGCTTAGAGACATCTTTTAATGCTCAGGGAGATGATAATGAAAGCCTTTGACTGGCAGAGGATGGCGCTCGATAAAGTGCCGGTGGAATTTCTCGGCGAGGTGGCGTTGCGCAGCCTCTACACCTTCGTTCTGGTCTTTATTTTCCTCAAAATTACCGGACGGCGCGGCGTGCGGCAGATGTCGCTGTTTGAAGTGCTGATTATTCTGACCCTCGGCTCGGCGGCGGGGGACGTGGCGTTTTATGACGATGTCCCGCTGTTGCCGGTGCTGGTGGTCTTCGTCACGCTGGCGCTGCTTTATCGCGGCATCATGTGGCTGATGGGGCATAGTGAAAAGCTGGAGGATCTGCTGGAGGGCAAGCCTATCGTGGTGGTGGAGGAGGGGCAACTGGCATGGGAGAAACTGCATGCGGAAAATATGACCGAATTCGAATTTTTTATGGAGCTACGGGTCAACAGCGTCGAGCAGCTCGGCCAGGTGCGGCTGGCGATCCTTGAAACCAATGGCCAGATCAGCGTGTTTTATTATCCCGATGACGAAGTGAGGGCCGGGTTGTCGATTCTCCCGACGCACTGCACCACGCGCTATACCACTATTCCTCAGGAGGGGATCTACGCCTGCGTACGCTGCAGCATTGTGATGGCGATGCAGGCGGGAGAAAAGCGAATATGTTCCCGCTGCGCAAATGCAGAATGGTCGAAGGCCAGCCGGGCGAAACGACTCACCTGACAGCAAATATGTCGGTTTTATTACGTCAAGCCGATAGATTCTGTTGTGTGACGGCTGCCGCGTTTTGCCGTCGGCGAGTTTTAGCCATTGCGGACCGTGTCACTGAATGATAAAACCGATAGCCACAGGAATAACTTATGCCCGCGGCGGTTCGCGGGCAAAACAACATAGCAACGTGGTGAGGGGAAATGGCTCAGGTCTATAACTTCAGTTCGGGCCCGGCAATGCTGCCGGCGGAAGTACTCAAACTGGCTCAGCAGGAACTGTGCGACTGGCACGGTCTGGGTACGTCGGTCATGGAAATCAGTCACCGTGGTAAGGAGTTCATCCAGGTGGCAGAAGAGGCAGAACAGGACTTCCGTTCTCTGCTGAATATCCCTTCCAACTATAAAGTGTTGTTCTGTCATGGCGGCGGCCGCGGCCAGTTCGCCGGGATCCCGCTGAACATCCTCGGCGATAAAAACGTCGCTGACTATGTGGACGCTGGCTACTGGGCCGCCAGCGCGGTCAAAGAGGCGAAGAAATACTGCACGCCTAACGTCATCGACGCGAAAATCACCGTCGACGGCAAGCGCGCGGTCAAGCCAATGAGCGAGTGGCAGCTGACGCCGGGCGCGGCGTATCTGCACTACTGCCCGAACGAAACCATTGACGGTATCGCGATTGACGATACGCCGAACTTCGGCGACGACGTCATCGTGACCGCCGATTTCTCCTCCACCATTTTGTCCCGCGAAATTGACGTCAACCGCTTCGGCGTGATCTATGCCGGCGCGCAGAAAAATATCGGCCCGGCAGGGTTGACGCTGGTCATCGTGCGTGAAGATCTGCTGGGTAAAGCCAGCGTGGCCTGCCCGTCAATCCTCGACTACACCGTGTTAAGCGAGAATGACTCGATGTTTAACACGCCGCCGACGTTCGCCTGGTATCTGGCCGGTCTGGTGTTTAAGTGGCTGAAACAGCAGGGCGGCGTTGCCGCGATGGACAAGATCAACCAGCAGAAAGCCGAACTGCTGTATGGCGTGATCGATAACAGCGGCTTCTATCGTAACGATGTGGCGCAAGCCAACCGCTCCCGTATGAACGTGCCGTTCCAGCTGGCGGACAGCGCGCTGGATAAACTGTTCCTTGAAGAGTCGTTTGCCGCCGGGCTGCATGCGCTTAAGGGCCACCGGGTGGTGGGCGGCATGCGTGCCTCCATCTACAACGCGATGCCGTTGGACGGCGTGAAGGCGTTAACCGATTTTATGCTGGACTTCGAACGCCGCCACGGTTAATCGCCCGTTCCTTTCTTCCTCCCCGCGGCCTGTCTGCGGGGTTTTTATTCTGTTTGTTTGAGAGTGAAGTTTGATGGATTCCCTGACGTTACAACCCATCGCACGCGTAGAGGGCACCGTGAACCTGCCAGGTTCGAAAAGCGTCTCCAACCGCGCGCTGCTGCTGGCCGCCCTGGCCCGCGGCACGACGGTGCTGACCAACCTGCTGGACAGCGACGATGTGCGCCATATGCTGAATGCCCTGAGTGCGCTGGGGGTTCAATACACCCTGTCTGCTGACCGTACCCGCTGTGCAGTGACCGGCAACGGCGGCCCGCTGCATGCCGCAGCGGCGCTGGAGCTATTCCTCGGCAACGCCGGTACCGCGATGCGCCCGCTGGCGGCAGCCCTGTGCCTTGGCAGCAACGATATCGTGCTGACCGGCGAGCCGCGAATGAAAGAGCGCCCGATCGGCCATCTGGTGGATGCCCTGCGTCAGGGCGGCGCTCAGATCGACTATCTGGAGCAGGAAAATTATCCGCCGCTGCGCCTGCGCGGGGGGTTCCAGGGGGGCAATGTTGAAGTTGACGGCAGCGTCTCCAGCCAGTTCCTGACCGCGCTGCTGATGACCGCGCCGCTGGCGCCGCAGGATACTGTGATCGCCATTAAGGGCGATCTGGTGTCAAAACCCTATATCGACATTACGCTGCACCTGATGAAAACCTTCGGGGTTGAGGTGGACAACCAGTCTTATCAGCGCTTTGTGGTGCGCGGCAAGCAACAGTATCAGTCGCCGGGGGATTACCTGGTGGAAGGGGATGCTTCATCGGCCTCGTATTTCCTTGCCGCTGGCGCCATTAAGGGCGGCACGGTGAAAGTCACCGGTGTCGGCCGCGGCAGCGTACAGGGCGATATTCGTTTCGCCGACGTACTGGAAAAAATGGGCGCCACCGTCACCTGGGGCGACGATTTCATCGCCTGTACCCGTGGCGAGCTCAAGGCTATCGATATGGATATGAACCATATCCCGGACGCCGCGATGACCATCGCCACCGCCGCGCTGTTCGCGCAAGGGACCACCACGCTGCGCAATATCTACAACTGGCGGGTCAAGGAGACGGACCGTCTGTTCGCCATGGCGACCGAGTTGCGTAAAGTGGGCGCCGAGGTGGAAGAGGGTGAAGATTATATTCGCATCACCCCGCCGGCGACGCTGAAGTATGCTGAAATCGGCACCTATAACGACCACCGGATGGCGATGTGCTTCTCGCTGGTGGCGCTGTCTGATACACCGGTGACCATCCTTGATCCGAAGTGTACGGCGAAAACCTTCCCCGACTATTTTGAGCAACTGGCGCGGATCAGTACGCCGGCCTGAATGACGCGAATTTAAGGTAACAACGCCGACCCTCAGGTCGGCGTTTTTTTATCTCTGCTTGTCGGACAGGAAACTAAATGCTAGCCTTGCTTGCTTGTAATTATAGGATTTATAAGCATTTATTATGCTAATCAATGGATGATTGATATGAGAAATACAAAAGTAATGCTGGCTTTGGCCGTTTCCGCCACGTTGTTGGCAGGTTGTAAAAATATGCAGGGGATGGACACCAACGCCCTCGTCAATTCAGGAATGACGGCTTACAAAGCGGCGACGCTTTCTGACTCTGAAGTCAAAACGCTTTCCGACGATGCCTGTAAGCAAATGGATAGTGAAAATAAACTGGCTAGTGCATCAAGTAAGTACACCAAACGTCTGAACAAAATTGCCAAAGCGTTAGGAAATAATATCAACGGCACGCCGGTAACCTATAAGGTTTACATGACATCCGACGTCAACGCCTGGGCAATGGCCAACGGCTGCGTCCGCGTCTATAGCGGCCTGATGGACATGATGACCGATAATGAAGTTGAAGCGGTTCTGGGCCATGAGCTGGGTCACGTTGCGCTCGGACACTCGCGCAAAGCGATGCAAACCGCGTATGCGACTATTGCCGCACGCGATGCAATTTCAGCGACCAGCGAAGCGGCTGCAAGCTTGTCTAAATCTCAGTTGGGCGATATCGCTGAGGGAATGATCAACTCTGCGTTCTCCCGCTCGCAGGAGTCGGATGCTGATGATTTCTCTTACGATCTGCTGAAAAAACGCAACATCAGCACTCAGGGGCTGGTGGGCAGCTTCGACAAACTGGCCAGCCTTGACGCCGGCCACAGTAAATCTCTGTTCGATTCACACCCGCCTTCAGCTGAACGCGCGCAGCATATCCGCGACCGTATCGCTGCAGATAAAAAGTAAAACTGCCTCATCTTCCGGGCTGATGCTCAATCAGCCCGCTATAATTGCTCAATTCTTCCGCATGAGATTTCCAGTTATCTGTAATTTAAAAGCAAGACTCACTTTCCGCCGAAGAGATGCGTATAATGCGCGGCGTTTAGATATTTATGCGCCTTGCTGAAGGAGAAAAAGATGACGGCAACAGTTCCGGTAATCACCATTGATGGGCCTGGCGGTGCGGGTAAAGGTACGTTATGCAAGGCAATGGCGGAAGCGCTGGGCTGGCATCTGTTAGATTCAGGCGCGATCTACCGCGTTCTGGCGCTGGCGGCGCTGCATCATCATGTTGACGTGGAGTCCGAAGAGGCGCTGGTGCCCCTGGCTGCCCATCTCGACGTGCGCTTTATTTCTACTGACGGCAACCTCGAAGTGGTGCTGGAAGGGGAAGATGTTAGCGGCGAAATTCGCACCCAGGAGGTCGCGAACGCCGCCTCGAAAGTGGCGGCTTTCCCTCGCGTTCGCGAAGCGCTGCTGCGCCGCCAGCGCGCCTTTCGTGAACTGCCGGGGCTGATTGCCGACGGGCGCGATATGGGCACGGTGGTTTTCCCGGACGCGCCGGTGAAAATTTTCCTCGATGCCTCGGCCGATGAGCGGGCGCATCGCCGCATGCGGCAGTTGCAGGAAAAGGGCTTTGATGTTAACTTTGAACGTCTTTTGTCCGAGATAAAAGAGCGTGACGATCGCGATAGAAATCGCGCCGTGGCGCCGCTTGTCCCGGCTGCCGATGCATTAGTTCTCGATTCAACCGAACTAAACATTGAGCAAGTGATTGAAAAAGCGCTACAATATGCGCGCGAAAAATTGGCCGTTGCGTAAGCCTTAACCGGTCACGCGCCGAAGCCTCCGAATTATAGCAGTACCCCGCGGCAATGGATGGTCAGCGGGTATGTGAAACAACCCCATCCGGCACGGAGCCAGGTGGACGTTAATATTAACCTGAAGATTAAACATGACTGAATCTTTTGCTCAACTGTTTGAAGAATCCTTAAAAGAAATCGAAACCCGCCCGGGTTCCATCGTTCGTGGTGTTGTTGTTGCTATCGACAAAGACGTAGTACTGGTTGACGCCGGTCTGAAATCTGAGTCCGCCATCCCGGCTGAGCAGTTCAAAAACGCCCAGGGCGAGCTGGAAATCCAGGTTGGTGACGAAGTTGACGTTGCTCTGGATGCAGTAGAAGACGGCTTCGGTGAAACTCTGCTGTCCCGTGAGAAAGCTAAACGTCACGAAGCTTGGATCACGCTGGAAAAAGCTTACGAAGACGCTGAAACTGTTACCGGTGTTATCAACGGCAAAGTTAAAGGTGGCTTCACTGTTGAGCTGAACGGTATTCGTGCGTTCCTGCCGGGTTCCCTGGTAGACGTTCGTCCGGTGCGCGACACGCTGCACCTGGAAGGCAAAGAGCTTGAGTTCAAAGTCATCAAGCTGGACCAGAAGCGTAACAACGTTGTTGTTTCTCGTCGTGCCGTTATCGAATCCGAAAACAGCGCAGAGCGCGATCAGCTGCTGGAAAACCTGCAGGAAGGCATGGAAGTCAAAGGTATCGTTAAGAACCTCACTGACTACGGTGCATTCGTTGATCTGGGCGGCGTTGACGGCCTGCTGCACATCACCGATATGGCCTGGAAACGCGTTAAGCATCCGAGCGAAATCGTAAACGTTGGCGACGAAATCACTGTTAAAGTGCTGAAGTTCGACCGCGAGCGTACCCGTGTATCCCTGGGCCTGAAACAGCTGGGCGAAGATCCGTGGGTAGCTATCGCTAAACGTTATCCGGAAGGTACCAAACTGACCGGTCGCGTGACCAACCTGACCGACTACGGCTGCTTCGTTGAAATCGAAGAAGGCGTTGAAGGCCTGGTTCACGTTTCCGAAATGGATTGGACCAACAAAAACATCCACCCGTCCAAAGTTGTTAACGTTGGCGACGTAGTGGAAGTAATGGTTCTGGATATCGACGAAGAACGTCGTCGTATCTCCCTGGGTCTGAAGCAGTGCAAATCTAACCCATGGCAGCAGTTCGCGGAAACCCACAACAAGGGCGACCGTGTTGAAGGTAAAATCAAGTCTATCACTGACTTCGGTATCTTCATCGGCCTGGACGGCGGCATCGACGGCCTGGTTCACCTGTCTGACATCTCCTGGAACGTTGCAGGCGAAGAAGCAGTTCGTGAATACAAAAAAGGCGACGAAATCGCAGCAGTTGTTCTGCAGGTTGACGCAGAGCGTGAGCGTATCTCCCTGGGCGTTAAACAGCTGGCGGAAGATCCGTTCAACAACTACGTTGCTCTGAACAAGAAAGGCGCTATCGTTGTTGGTAAAGTGACTGCAGTTGACGCTAAAGGCGCAACCGTAGAACTGGCTGACGGCGTAGAAGGTTACCTGCGTGCTTCTGAAGCATCCCGTGACCGCGTTGAAGACGCAACTCTGGTTCTGAGCGTTGGCGACGAAGTTGAAGCGAAATTCACTGGCGTGGATCGTAAGAACCGCGTAGTGAGCCTGTCTGTACGTGCGAAAGACGAAGCGGAAGAAAAAGACGCTATCGCTACCGTGAACAAGCAGGAAGACGCGAACTTCTCCAACAACGCCATGGCTGAAGCGTTCAAAGCAGCGAAAGGCGAGTAATCTTTGTCATTCAGGTAATAACAACCTGAATAGTGACGAGTTTACTTGACAGATTGCAGGATTCGTCCTGTAATCAAGCACAAAGGGCGGCTACGGCCGCCCTTGTTTAAGCTGTTAGCTAATTTTTGCCTTGAAGGAAACCGGAGGAATAATGACCAAGTCAGAATTGATTGAAAGACTTGCCAGCCAGCAATCTCACATTCCGGCGAAAGCGGTGGAAGATGCTGTTAAAGAAATGCTGGAACATATGGCCTCAACGCTTGCTCAAGGTGAGCGCATTGAAATCCGCGGTTTCGGCAGCTTCTCTCTGCACTATCGAGCACCTCGCACCGGACGTAACCCGAAAACTGGTGATAAAGTCGAACTGGAAGGTAAGTACGTTCCGCACTTTAAGCCCGGGAAAGAATTACGTGACCGCGCCAATATTTATGAAGGGTGAGTTGCACGACGTGCAACCTGCCTGACGATAAAAGCACCTTTGGGTGCTTTTTTTGTACCTGCCATTTGCGTCCCGCCTCGCAAAACAAAAGTGCCTGACTGCAAGCGTGACGAATGTCTGGAACGCTGCACGCGCGCCTGAATACTTCCCCAGGACGCCAGCCTCGCTTTGCGTAACACTGCCCGCTCACAGGGAGGTGTTTATGCGTCTACCATGGCTTGCCGGATGCGCCATCATCGCAATACTGCCGCTACTCTGGCTACCCGCGTTGCCGGGGCCGGGCACTCTGGCGGTCGCCGGCGTACTGGCGATGTTGCTGACCCGTCTGCGCGGGACGGTCGTCGCCGTTGTGGCGATGACGCTTCTGCTGATGGTCTGGGGAGTTTTAAGCGCGTATCAGGCGCTGTGGCCAACGCAGCACCTCACCGGCGCCGTCCGTCAGGCGGAAGTGATCCTTCACGAGACGGATGGTCAGACCCTGCACCGCGGGCAGATTGTGCGCCTGGCGGGTCGCTTCCTGTTCCCTCCGGTTGGCGTGACTTTATACGGGGAACTTGCACCTGCGCCCGTCTGCGAGGGGCAGCGCTGGATGATGACGCTGCGCCTGCGGCCGGTGCATGGGCAGCTCAATGACGGGGGCTTCGACAGCCAGCGCTATGCGCTGGCTCAGCATCGGCCGCTGAGCGGGGGGATCGTCGCCGCTTCCGCGCGGGATACCCGCTGCAGTCTGCGCGCCCGCTACCTGGCGTCGCTGACCCGGCGATTGCAGACTTATCCCTGGCATCCGGTGATGCTGGGGCTGGGAATGGGGGAGCGGCTGGCGCTGCCGGCGGAGATAAAGGTCCTGTTGCAGAACACAGGCACCTCCCATCTGATGGCTATCTCCGGCTTGCATATTGCCCTCGCGGCTTCCCTGATCGTGCTCCTGCTGCGCGGATTACAGTCACTTTTACCGGGGCGCTGGATCGGCTGGCGGCTACCGCTGCTGGCCGGGCTGGCGGGCGCCGTCGGCTATGCATGGCTGACCGGTATGCAGCCGCCGGCCCTGCGCACTTGCGTAGGGCTTGCGGTCTGCTGTGCTTTACGTTTGTCGGGTCAACGCTGGACGGCGTGGCAGGTGTGGCTCTGCTGTCTGGGGGCGATACTGGTTGCCGATCCGTTAGCGGTGTTGTCGCAAAGCCTGTGGCTATCCGCCTTCGCCGTGGCGGGGCTGATCTTCTGGTACCAGTGGTTACCGCTGCCTGACAGCCGCTGGCGCTGGCCGTGGAAAGCCCTGTTCGCCCTCGCGCATTTGCAGGCTGGCGTGACGCTGCTGCTGATGCCGCTGCAACTGCTGCTCTTCCATGGCATAAGCCTGACGTCGATGGCCGCCAATTTGCTGGCGGTACCGTTAGTGACCCTGCTGGCGGTGCCGCTCATTCTCGCCGGAATGCTGCTGCATCTCACTGGACCGGAGATGGTAGCGTCGCTGATCTGGCTGGCAGCCGATCGCGTGCTGGCGGTATTGTTCTGGGGGTTACGACGTTTACCGGACGGCTGGCTGACGTTGGATGCCCGCTGGCTCTGGATCAGTAGCCTGCCGTGGCTGCTGGTGATGGGCTGGCGTTTTCAGAGCTGGCGACATTCGCCGGCGCTGTGTCTGAGCGTGCTGTTTTTGCTGACGCGGCCATTCAGCCGGCAACCGCCCGCGGACCAATGGCAGGTGACGATGCTGGATGTCGGGCAGGGGCTGGCGATGGTGATCGAGCGTTACGGCAAGGCGTTATTGTACGATACCGGGCCGGCATGGCCGCAGGGCGACAGCGGTCGACAGGTGATTATCCCGTGGCTGCGCTGGCACCATCTGCAGCTGCAGGGGATTATGCTGAGCCACGAGCATCTTGACCATCGCGGCGGCCTCGAATCGGTGCTGCAGGCATGGCCGCAGGCGTGGGTGCGCAGCCCGCCAGGCTGGTCGGGTCATCTGCCGTGCCATCGCGGCGAGCGCTGGCAGTGGCAGGGACTCACTTTCAAGGCGCTGTGGCCGCTGCCGGGCAGCACGGCAAAGGGAAACAATCACTCCTGCGTGGTGCGGATCGATGACGGTCGCTCCAGCATCCTGCTGACCGGCGATATAGAACGTCAGGCGGAGCAGGCGATGATCAGCCGCTACTGGCAGCATCTGGCGTCTACACTTATTCAGGTTCCCCATCACGGCAGCAACACCTCCTCCAGCGAACTGCTGATCCGGCGGGTGGATGGCGCGGCCGCGCTGGTTTCCGCTTCGCGCTACAATGCGTGGCGGATGCCCTCGCACAAGGTCGTTCAGCGTTATCGCCAGCGGGGGTATCGCTGGTTCGCCACGCCGCAGCAGGGGCAGATAACGGTGGTTTTTTCTGCAGAAGGGTGGCAAATCCATAGCTTACGGGATCAAGTTTTACCACGTTGGTATCATCAGTGGTTTGGCGCGCCCGCCGATAACGGGTAGAATATGCGGCTATTTCAACACAAGCTGGTTTATTGAATGCAGAACGATAAAGATCTCTCCACGTGGCAGACCTTCCGCCGACTTTGGCCGATTATTGCACCGTTTAAAGCCGGGCTAATCGTAGCGGCGGTGGCGTTAGTGCTTAACGCGGGCAGTGACACCTTCATGTTATCGCTTCTTAAACCGTTATTGGATGATGGTTTTGGTAAAACGGATCGCTCAGTGCTGCTATGGATGCCGCTGGTGGTTATCGGGCTGATGGTGCTGCGTGGGATCACCAGCTACATCTCGAGCTATTGTATCTCCTGGGTTTCCGGCAAAGTGGTGATGACCATGCGTCGTCGCCTGTTCGGCCACATGATGGGTATGCCGGTGGCATTCTTTGACAAGCAGTCTACCGGGACGCTGCTGTCACGTATCACCTATGATTCCGAGCAGGTCGCTTCCTCTTCTTCCAGCGCGCTGATCACCGTGGTCCGCGAAGGGGCATCGATTATCGGCCTGTTCGTGATGATGTTCTATTACAGCTGGCAGCTGTCGCTGATCCTGATCGTACTGGCGCCTATCGTGTCGGTAGCAATCCGCGTGGTCTCCAAGCGTTTTCGCAATATCAGTAAGAATATGCAGAACACGATGGGGCAGGTCACCACCAGCGCCGAGCAGATGCTGAAAGGGCACAAAGAGGTGCTGATGTTTGGCGGCCAGGAAGTGGAAACCAAACGTTTTGATAAGGTCAGCAATAAAATGCGCCTGCAGGGGATGAAGATGGTTTCCGCCTCGTCAATCTCCGACCCGATCATTCAGCTTATCGCCTCTCTGGCGCTGGCCTTTGTCCTGTACGCCGCCAGCTTCCCGAGCGTGATGGATACCCTGACCGCCGGGACCATTACCGTGGTCTTCTCCTCCATGATTGCGCTGATGCGTCCGCTGAAGTCGCTGACCAACGTCAATGCCCAGTTCCAGCGCGGGATGGCGGCATGCCAGACGCTGTTTGCGATCCTCGATTCCGAGCAGGAAAAAGACGAAGGTACGCGCGTCATTGAGCGGGCGAAAGGCAATCTCAAGTTCGAGAACGTCACCTTTACCTATCCGGGTCGCGAAGTGGCCGCGCTGCGCAATATCAATCTCGATATCCCGGAAGGGAAAACCGTGGCGCTGGTGGGACGCTCCGGGTCGGGTAAATCGACCATCGCCAGCCTGATCACACGCTTCTACGATGTCGACGACGGGCAGATCCTGCTGGATGGCCACGACCTGCGCGAGTACAAGCTGAGCTCGCTGCGCGACCAGGTCGCGCTGGTTTCACAGAACGTGCACCTGTTCAATGATACCGTTGCTAATAACATCGCCTATGCCCGTACCGAAGAGTACAGCCGCGAGCAAATTGAAGAGGCTGCGCGGATGGCCTACGCCATGGACTTCATCAACAAGATGGACAATGGCCTGGATACCATCATCGGCGAAAATGGCGTGATGCTGTCCGGCGGCCAGCGCCAGCGTATTGCTATCGCCCGTGCGCTACTGCGTAACAGCCCGATCCTGATCCTCGATGAAGCCACCTCGGCGCTGGATACCGAGTCCGAGCGTGCGATTCAGGCGGCGCTGGATGAGCTGCAGAAAAACCGCACCTCGCTGGTTATCGCCCACCGTCTGTCAACCATTGAGCAGGCTGATGAGATCGTGGTGGTTGAAGACGGGCGGATTGTGGAGCGCGGAACGCACCACGACCTGCTGGAGCATAAAGGCGTATACGCCCAGCTGCATAAGATGCAATTCGGCGAATGATCGCGCGCATCTGGTCCGGTGAATCGCCGCTGTGGCGCCTGCTGCTGCCGCTCTCCTGGCTGTATGGCCTGGTGAGTGTGGTGATTCGCCTCAGTTATCAGCTGGGGTGGAAAAAAGCCTGGCGCGCGCCTGTGCCGGTGGTGGTGGTCGGTAATCTGACCGCCGGCGGCAATGGTAAAACGCCGGTGGTGATCTGGCTGGTGGAGCAGCTGCAACAGCGCGGCATTCGCGTTGGGGTGGTCTCCCGCGGCTACGGCGGTAAAGCCGAACGCTACCCGCTGGTGTTAACTGACCGGACCAGTACGGCGCAGGCAGGCGATGAACCGGTGCTCATCCATCAGCGCACCGGCGCGCCGGTGGCTGTCTCTCCACTGCGCAGCGACGCGGTGAAATCGCTGCTCAGCGCGCACGATCTGCAGATTATCGTGACCGACGATGGTTTGCAGCACTATAAGCTGGCGCGGGACCGGGAAATTGTCGTCATCGACGGCGTGCGCCGCTTTGGCAACGGCTGGTGGCTGCCTGCCGGGCCAATGCGCGAGCGGGCGTCGCGCTTGCAAAGCGTTGATGCGATTATCGTCAACGGCGGCGTGGCGCGTCCGGGAGAGATCCCGATGCAGCTGCGTCCCGGGATGGCGGTCAACCTGCTCACCGGCGAACGTCGCGATGTCTCTACCTTCACTAACGTGGTGGCAATGGCCGGCATCGGCCATCCGCCGCGCTTTTTCGCCACCCTCGAAAGCTGCGGCGTCCAACCGGTCAAAACCGTGGCTCTGGCGGACCATCAGGCGCTGAGCCAGGCCGATGTCGCCGCCCTGGTAACCGCCGGGCAGACGCTGCTGATGACCGAAAAAGACGCCGTGAAATGTCGCGATTTCGCCGCTGCGAACTGGTGGTATTTACCGGTCGACGCCATAATGGCCGATGAACGCGCACAGCGGTTGCTTGCGGACTTAGCGACGTTGGCGCAACGTTAACCGACGCGCCGGCTTTGCTCGCCGCTGTGCTGGAAATCCTGACGGAGAACCTGCATGTCGGTATTGCAACTATCGCTTAATGAGGCGCGCCACCTCCATCTAGCGGCGCAGGGGTTATTAAAAAAGCCCCGGCGTCGCGCTCGCCCAAATGACATCCTTTCTACCATCCAGCAGATGTCGCTGCTGCAAATCGATACCATCAACGTGGTGGCCCGCAGCCCCTACCTGGTGCTGTTCAGCCGTCTCGGCAGCTATCCGCAGCACTGGCTGGATGAGTCGCTGCGCAACGGCGAGCTGATGGAATACTGGGCGCATGAAGCCTGTTTTCTGCCGCGCAGCGATTTCGCCCTTGTGCGCCACCGGATGTTGAACCCCGACAAGATGGGCTGGAAATATCATCGCGCGTGGATGGAGGAGCATGCCGGCAGTATTGCAGAGCTGGTGGCGCATATCGGCCAAAACGGGCCGGTTCGCTCGGCGGATTTTGCCCACCCTCGCAAAGGCGCCAGCGGCTGGTGGGAGTGGAAACCGCATAAGCGCCACCTGGAAGGGCTGTTTACCGCCGGGGAAGTGATGGTGGTGGAGCGGCGCAACTTTCACCGCGTGTATGATTTAACCCGGCGGGTGATGCCGCACTGGGACGACGAGCGCGATGCGCTGTCCCGCGACGCCGCAGAGGCCATCATGCTGCGCAACAGCGCCCGCAGCCTCGGCATCTTTCGTCCCCAGTGGCTGGCGGATTACTATCGTTTACGTCAGCCGGCGCTACCGGGTCTGCTGGCGGCCTGGCAGGAAGAGGGTCTGGTGACCCAGGCCAACGTGGAAGCGCTTGGCGAGATGTGGCTACATCGCGATGCGCTGGCGCAGCTGGAGTCCGCGCCCGGCGGTAAACTTACCGCCAGCCATAGCGCCGTGCTCTCGCCCTTCGACCCGGTGGTCTGGGATCGGAAACGCGCTGAGCAGCTGTTCAACTTCAGCTATCGCCTGGAGTGCTATACCCCTGCGCCGAAGCGTCAGTATGGCTACTTCGTACTGCCTTTGCTGCACCGGGGAAAACTGGTCGGGCGGATGGACAGTAAAATACATCGCAAAAGCCGGGAACTGGAGATCTTCGCCCTGTGGCTGGAAGATGGGGTGAAGATCTCCCGTGGTCTGGAGCAGGGGCTGCGCCGGGCGATCAACGATTTCGCACGCTGGCAATCGGCAGAGCGGATCCTGTGCCGGCGCCTGCCGGAAGGGCTGTTTGTCGGCCAGACGCAGGGGTGGGAAATCGATGCCGATTGATCCCGGCGCCGACCTTCCTGTGTTATGCTGCTGAGAAATCTATCCGGTCCATCAGGAGGAAACATGGATCACCGTTTACTTGAAATCATCGCCTGCCCGGTCTGTAACGGTAAGCTGTATTACAGTCAGGATAAGCAAGAACTTATTTGCAAACTTGATAGTCTGGCGTTTCCGCTCCGCGACGGCATCCCTGTGCTGCTGGAGACAGAAGCGCGTCCGCTGGCGGTAGAAGAGAGTCACTCATGAGTTTCGTGGTCATTATTCCTGCGCGTTTCGCCTCCACGCGCCTGCCGGGAAAACCACTGCAGGACATTAACGGCAAGCCGATGATTGTCCATGTGCTGGAGCGCGCCCGCGAATCCGGCGCGGAACGCATTATTGTCGCCACCGATCACGAAGATGTCGCCCGGGCGGTTGAAGCCGCCGGCGGCGAGGTCTGCATGACCCGCGCCGACCATCAGTCCGGCACCGAACGGCTGGCGGAGGTGGTGGAGAAGTGCGCGTTCAGCGATGACACCATCATCGTCAATATCCAGGGCGATGAGCCGATGATCCCCCCGGCTATCGTCCGCCAGGTGGCGGAGAATCTGGCTGCCAGCACCAGCGGAATGGCGACGCTGGCGGTACCGATCCACGATGCGGAAGAGGCGTTTAATCCAAATGCGGTCAAAGTAGTGATGGATGCGCAGGGCTATGCGCTCTATTTCTCCCGCGCCACCATTCCCTGGGATCGCGATCGCTTTGCCCACTCCCGCGACGCCATTGGTGATTCTCTGCTGCGCCACATCGGCATCTATGGCTATCGCGCCGGCTTTATTCGCCGCTACGTCAGCTGGGCGCCAAGCCCGCTGGAGCAGATTGAAATGCTCGAGCAGCTGCGGGTGCTGTGGTATGGCGAGAAGATCCACGTCGCCGTGGCGGCCGAAGTGCCCGGCACCGGCGTCGATACCCCTGAAGATCTGGCGCGCGTCCGCGCTGAACTGCGCTAGTCCTCTGTCCCCTCCTTGCAGGAGGGGATATCCCCACCAGTTTTATGCTTTTTTTGCCCATTTTTGATCTTATCCGATGACAACCCAGGTGCGGGCGCTCATTATGAAATCAGTAGTGTTCATAGGGGTAATCGACAATGGAACAGTTGCGAACCGAACTCAGTCACCTGCTTGGCGAAAAGCTGAGCCGGGTGGAGTGTGTCAGTGAAAAAGCCGCTACGGCGCTGTGGTCCCTGTATGACGCGCAGGGAAATCCGATGCCGCTGCTGGCGCGAAGTTTCACCACGCCCGGGGTGGCGCGGCAGCTGGCCTGGAAGATCTCCACTCTGGCGCGCAGCGGTACGGTGCGCATGCCGGTGGTCTACGGCGTGATGACGCACGAAGAGCATCCCGGGCCGGACGTGCTGCTGCTTGAGCGCCTGCGCGGCGTCCCGGTGGAGGCGCCCACCCGCACCCCGGCGCGCTGGGAGCAGCTGCAGGAACAGATCGTCGAGGCGCTGCTGGCCTGGCATCGTCAGGACAGCGGCGGCTGCGTGGGGATGGTCGATAATACCCAGGACAATCTGTGGCCGAACTGGTACCGGCAGCGGGTGGCGATGTTGTGGAGCACCCTGAACCTGTATCAGGACACCGGCCTGACCATGCAGGATAAGCGGGTTTTGTTCCGCTCTCGCGAGTGTCTGCCGGAGCTGTTCCGCGACTTCAATGATAATGCCGTGCTGGTGCACGGCAATTTCACCCTGCGCAGCATGCTGAAAGATCCGCGCAGCGACCAGCTGCTGGCGATGGTCGGCCCGGGGATGATGCTGTGGGCGCCGCGGGAGTACGAACTGTTCCGTCTCGCGGAGGGGGGCCAGGCCGAGCAGCTGCTATGGCGCTACCTGCAGCAGGCGCCGGTTTCCGAGGCCTTTGTCTGGCGGCGCTGGCTGTATCTGCTGTGGGATGAGGTGGATAGTCTGGTCAATACCGGGCGCTTTGACCGCGCCCGTTTCGACCTCGCCGCAAAATCACTCCTGCCCTGGCTCGCCTGAGCTGCCTTTCAGCCATTGCCAAACGCGACCGAGCGTTTCATAGCCGACCCGGTCGCTGTGCATCAGCCACACCGGAGAAGGAATGACCCGCTCCCACGGATTGAGCGGTGACGTGATCGCCATCTGATTAGCCGGTGCGGGCAGCGGGTCCAGACCGGCATGGCGAAAGAAGATCATCGCCCGCGGAAGGTGTGACGCCGAGGTGACCAGCAGGAAGGGGGCGTCGCCGATGGCGCCCTTCACCGCCAGCGCTTCCTCTTCCGTATCTTTCGGCTTATCGAGCACGATGATATCGCTGCGCGGTACGCCGAGGCTCTCCGCCACTCTCGCCCCGGCCTCCGCCGTGCTGACGGGGTTGGTTTTTGCCGCCGCGCCGGTAAAGATCATTTTCGATCCCGGATTCTCCTGCCACAGGCGAATGCCCTCCGTCAGGCGCGGCAGGCTGTTGCTGATAAGGTTAGAGCTTGGCGCCCACTCCGGGTTCCAGGTATAGCCGCCGCCCAGCACCACCACGTAGCTCACCGGCTGCTCGCCGCGCCAGGTGGGATAGCGATCTTCTATCGGTTTAAGCAGGCTGTCTGCCACGGGCTGCAGGCTCAGCAGCGCCAGCAGCAGCCAGCCGAGGCTCACGCACAGCTTCCCGGTACGTTGAAAGCGGCTGAACCATAACAGGGCGATCCCGATACCGATCAGCAACAGCAGGGCAGGAAGCGGCAGCAGCAGACCGCCGACGATCTTTTTTAGCGTGAAAAGCATGCCAGATGGTTCCTTTTTTAACCATATAACCAAAGTTATGTTCGGATCTTATAACAGATCGCTTCATTCTCGGCGCGGGTATGACAAAATAGCGGTTTTGTGTTGGCTTGTGGAGTCGCCCGTGCAGGATCGCAATTTCGATGACATTGCTGAAAAGTTTTCGCGCAATATTTACGGCACCACAAAAGGCCAGCTGCGCCAGGCGATCCTCTGGCAGGATCTGGAGCCGCTGCTGGCGCAGCTGGGGCCGGGACCGCTGAGGGTACTGGATGCCGGCGGCGGCGAAGGGCAAACGGCCATTAAAGTGGCGCAACTGGGCCATCACGTGACGCTGTGCGATCTCTCTGCTGAAATGGTGGCCCGCGCCCGCCAGGCTGCTGTCGATAAAGGTGTGATCGACAACATGCATTTTGTACAATGCGCGGCTCAGGATATTGCGCAGCACTTGGAAAGCCCGGTCGATCTGGTACTGTTTCATGCGGTGCTGGAGTGGGTGGCGGAGCCCCAGGCGGTGCTGCGTACCCTGTGGTCGACGCTGCGTCCTTGCGGCGGCTTGTCGTTGATGTTCTACAATGCTAACGGCCTGCTGATGCACAATATGGTTGCCGGTAATTTCGATTACGTACAACTGGGCATGCCAAAAAAGAAAAAACGCACGCTGTCGCCGGATTATCCGCGTGAGCCGCAGCAGGTTTATCAGTGGCTGGAAGAGATTGGCTGGCAAATTGTCAGCAAAACCGGCGTGCGGGTGTTTCATGATTATCTGCGTGAAAAACGCCAACAGCATGACAGCTATGCGGCGCTGCTGGAGCTGGAGACGCGCTACTGTCGTCAGGAGCCGTACCTCAGCCTGGGCCGTTATATTCATGTCACCGCGCTTAAGAGCCAGGCTCATAGCCGCAGATGCAAGGATAAAGTATGAGTGAATTTTCCCAGACAGTCCCCGAACTGGTTGCCTGGGCCAGGAAAAACGATTTTTCTATCTCGCTGCCGGTCGACAGGCTCTCTTTCCTGCTGGCGATCGCCACCCTGAATGGCGAACGGCTGGAAGGAGAAATGAGCGAGGGAGAACTGGTGGATGCGTTCCGCCACGTGAGTGATGCGTTTGAGCAGACCAGCGAAACCATCAGCCAGCGCGCCAATAACGCCATCAACGATTTGGTGCGCCAGCGTCTGCTGAACCGCTTTACCAGCGAAATTACCGAAGGCAATGCAATCTATCGTCTGACGCCGTTGGGGATCGGGATCACCGATTATTATATCCGGCAGCGCGAATTTTCGACGCTGCGTCTCTCGATGCAGTTGTCGATCGTCGCCGGCGAGCTGAAGCGCGCGGCGGACGCGGCAGAAGAGGGCGGCGATGAGTTTCACTGGCATCGCAACGTTTTTGCCCCGCTGAAGTATTCGGTGGCGGAAATTTTCGACAGCATCGACCTGACGCAGCGCATCATGGATGAGCAGCAGCAGCTGGTGAAGGACGATATCGCGCAGCTGTTGAATAAAGACTGGCGCGCGGCGATTTCCAGCTGTGAACTGTTGCTGTCGGAAACTTCCGGCACCCTGCGTGAACTGCAGGATACGCTGGATGCGGCGGGGGATAAGCTGCAGGCGAATCTGCTGCGCATTCAGGATTCGACCATGGCGCGCGACGATCTCCATTTTGTCGACCGGCTGGTGTTCGATCTGCAAAGCAAGCTCGACCGCATCGTCAGCTGGGGCCAGCAGGCGATTGACCTGTGGATCGGCTATGACCGCCACGTGCACAAGTTTATCCGTACCGCTATCGATATGGATAAGAACCGCGTCTTCGCTCAGCGTCTGCGCCAGTCGGTACAGACCTATTTTGATGAGCCGTGGGCGCTGACTTACGCCAATGCCGACCGTCTGCTGGATATGCGCGACGAGGAGATGGCCCTGCGCGATGAAGAGGTCACCGGCGAGCTGCCTGCGGACCTTGAATTTGAAGAGTTTAATGAAATTCGCGAGCAGCTGGCGGCGCTGATCGAAGCGCAGCTGGCGGTCTATAAAGAGAAAGGAATACCGCTGGATCTCGGCCTGGTGGCGCGGGAGTTCCTGGCGCAATATCCGCGCGGGCGTCACTTTGACGTGGCGCGGATCGTCGTGGATCAGGCGGTACAGCTGGGCGTCGCCCAGGCAGATTTCACCGGACTGCCAGCCAAATGGCAGCCGATTAATGATTACGGAGCCAAGGTACAGGCGCATGTCATTGACAAATATTGAACAAGTGATGCCGGTTAAGCTGGCGCAGGCGTTGGCCAATCCGTTATTTCCGGCGCTGGACAGCGCCCTGCGCGCGGGCCGACATATCGGCCTCGACGAGCTGGATAATCACGCATTTTTGATGGATTTCCAGGATTATCTGGAAGAGTTTTATGCTCGCTATAACGTCGAGCTGATCCGCGCGCCGGAGGGCTTCTTCTACCTGCGCCCGCGTTCCACAACCCTGATTTCACGCTCGGTGCTGTCCGAACTGGATATGATGGTGGGCAAAATTCTTTGCTATCTCTATCTCAGCCCGGAGCGCCTGGCAAATGAAGGGATTTTCACCCAACAGGAGCTGTATGACGAGCTGCTGACCCTGGCGGATGAATCCAGGCTGCTGAAGCTGGTCAACAACCGTTCCACCGGTTCGGATCTGGACCGCCAGAAGCTGCAGGAAAAAATGCGCGCGTCGCTTAACCGCCTGCGCCGTCTGGGGATGGTGTGGTTTATGGGCCATGACAGCAGCAAGTTCCGTATTACCGAATCGGTATTCCGCTTTGGCGCCGATGTGCGCGCCGGCGACGACCCGCGAGAGGCGCAGCGCCGCCTGATCCGCGACGGGGAAGCGATGGCCCTGGAAAATCACCTGCAGCTCAATGATGAGAATGAAGAGAACCAGCCGGATAGCGGGGAGGAAGAGTAATGATTGAACGCGGTAAGTTTCGCTCGCTGACGCTGGTTAACTGGAACGGTTTCTTTGCCCGGACCTTTGATCTTGATGAACTGGTCACCACCCTCTCCGGGGGGAACGGCGCCGGTAAGTCGACGACCATGGCGGCCTTCGTCACGGCGCTGATCCCCGATTTAACCCTGCTGCACTTCCGTAACACCACCGAAGCGGGGGCCACCAGCGGCTCACGCGATAAAGGCCTGCACGGGAAGCTACGCGCCGGGGTCTGTTACTCCGTGCTCGACGTTATCAACTCGCGCCATCAGCGCGTGGTGGTCGGCGTGCGTCTGCAGCAGGTTGCCGGGCGCGATCGCAAAGTCGATATCAAGCCTTTCGCCATTCAGGGGCTGCCCACCGCTATCCTGCCGACCCAGCTGTTAACCGAAACGCTGAACGATCGCCAGGCGCGCGTGGTCAGTCTCAATGAGCTGAAAGACAAGCTCGAGGCGATGGAAGGGGTCCAGTTTAAGCAGTTCAACTCGATCACCGAGTATCACTCGCTGATGTTCGACCTGGGCGTGGTGGCGCGTCGTCTGCGTTCGGCCTCCGATCGAAGTAAATACTATCGCCTGATCGAGGCCTCGCTGTACGGCGGGATCTCCAGCACCATTACCCGCTCGCTGCGCGACTACCTGTTGCCGGAAAACAGCGGCGTGCGTAAGGCATTCCAGGATATGGAAGCGGCGCTGCGGGAAAACCGCATGACCCTCGAGGCGATCCGCGTCACCCAGTCCGATCGCGATCTGTTCAAACACCTGATCAGCGAAGCCACCAACTACGTGGCGGCGGACTATATGCGTCACGCCAACGAGCGGCGCATTCATCTTGATAAGGCGCTGGAGTATCGTCGCGATCTCTTTACCTCCCGTTCGCAGCTGGCGGCAGAGCAGTATAAGCACGTCGACATGGCGCGCGAGCTGCAGGAGCATAACGGCGCAGAAGGCGATCTGGAAGCGGATTACCAGGCCGCCAGCGACCACCTGAACCTGGTGCAGACCGCACTGCGTCAGCAGGAAAAAATCGAGCGCTACGAAGCGGATCTCGACGAGCTGCAGATCCGTCTGGAAGAGCAGAACGAAGTGGTGGCGGAAGCCATTGATCGCCAGGAAGAGAACGAAGCCCGCGCCGAGGCCGCCGAGCTGGAAGTGGATGAGCTGAAAAACCAGCTCGCCGACTATCAGCAGGCGCTCGACGTGCAGCAGACCCGCGCCATTCAGTATAACCAGGCGCTGCAGGCGCTGGAGCGCGCGAAGGCGCTGTGCCATCTGCCGGATCTGACGCCGGAGAGCGCCGACGAGTGGCTGGAAACCTTCCAGGCGAAAGAGCAGGAAGCGACGGAGAAAATGCTGTCGCTGGAACAGAAAATGAGCGTGGCGCAAACCGCGCACAGCCAGTTTGAACAGGCCTACCAGCTGGTGGCGGCGATTAACGGCCCGCTGGCGCGCAATGAAGCCTGGGACGTGGCGCGCGAATTGCTGCGCGACGGCGTGAACCAGCGTCACCAGGCCGAGCAGGCGCAGGGGCTGCGTAGCCGCCTCAACGAGCTGGAGCAGCGCCTGCGCGAGCAGCAGGACGCCGAGCGCCAGCTGGCTGAGTTCTGCAAACGCCAGGGCAAACGCTACGATATCGACGATCTGGAAACGCTGCATCAGGAGCTGGAAGCGCGCATCGCTTCGCTGGCCGACAGCGTTTCTAACGCGCAGGAACAGCGCATGACCCTGCGCCAGGAGCTGGAGCAGCTGCAGTCGCGCACTCAGACGCTGATGCGCCGGGCGCCGGTCTGGCTGGCGGCGCAGAACAGCCTTAACCAGCTGTGCGAGCAGAGCGGCGAGCAGTTTGAGTCCGGCCAGGAGGTTACCGAATACCTGCAGCAGCTGCTGGAGCGCGAGCGCGAAGCTATCGTTGAACGTGACGAGGTCGGCGCCCGCAAGCGCGCCATCGACGAAGAAATTGAGCGTCTCAGCCAGCCGGGCGGTTCGGAAGATCCGCGCCTCAACGCGCTGGCGGAACGGTTCGGCGGCGTTCTGCTGTCCGAGATCTACGATGATGTCAGCCTTGACGATGCGCCGTACTTCTCCGCGCTGTACGGTCCGTCGCGCCATGCCATCGTGGTGCCGGATCTGTCGCAGGTTGCCGAGCAGCTTGAAGGACTGGAAGATTGTCCGGAAGATCTCTATCTGGTCGAAGGCGATCCGCAGTCCTTTGACGATAGCGTATTCAGCGTGGATGAGCTGGAAAAAGCGGTGGTGGTGAAGATCGCCGACCGCCAGTGGCGTTATTCGCGCTTCCCGTCGCTGCCGCTGTTTGGCCGCGCCGCGCGTGAAAACCGCATTGAAACCCTGCATGCCGAGCGTGAATCGCTGTCCGAGCGTTTTGCGACCCTGTCGTTTGACGTGCAGAAAACTCAGCGTCTGCATCAGGCCTTTAGCCGCTTCATTGGCAGCCATCTGGCAGTGGCCTTTGAGGACGATCCGGAAGAAGAGATCCGCAAACTCAACAGCCGCCGCGGCGAGCTGGAGCGCGCGCTGAGCGCCCATGAAAGCGATAACCAACAGAACCGCGTGCAGTATGAGCAGGCGAAAGAGGGCGTGTCGGCGCTCAACCGCCTGCTGCCGCGCCTGAATCTGCTGGCGGATGATACGCTGGCCGACCGCGTGGACGAGATCCAGGAACGTCTGGACGAAGCGCAGGAGGCCGCGCGCTTTATTCAGCAGCACGGCAACCAGCTGGCGAAGCTGGAGCCGATTGTTTCGGTGCTGCAGAGCGATCCGGAGCAGTTTGAGCAGTTGAAAGAAGATTACGCCTATGCGCAGCAGACCCAGCGCGATGCGCGCCAGCAGGCTTTTGCCCTGGCGGAAGTCGTCCAGCGCCGGGCCCACTTCAGCTACTCCGATTCGGCGGAAATGCTCAGCGGCAACAGCGATCTCAACGAGAAACTGCGCCAGCGCCTGGAGCAGGCGGAAACCGAACGCAGCCGCGCGCGCGATGCTATGCGTGCCCATGCGGCGCAGCTTAGCCAGTACAATCAGGTGCTGGCCTCGCTGAAGAGCTCGTATGACACCAAGAAAGAGCTGCTCAACGATCTGTATAAAGAGCTGCAGGACATTGGCGTGCGCGCCGATGCCGGCGCGGAAGAGCGTGCCCGTGCGCGTCGCGATGAGCTGCACATGCAGCTGAGCAATAACCGCTCCCGTCGCAATCAGCTGGAGAAAGCGTTGACCTTCTGCGAAGCGGAAATGGACAACCTGACCCGCAAACTGCGCAAGCTGGAGCGCGATTACTGCGAAATGCGCGAGCAGGTGGTGACCGCCAAGGCGGGCTGGTGCGCGGTGATGCGCCTGGTGAAAGACAACGGCGTCGAGCGTCGTCTGCACCGCCGCGAGCTGGCCTATCTCTCCGCCGACGAGCTGCGCTCCATGTCGGATAAGGCGCTCGGTGCGCTGCGTCTGGCGGTCGCCGATAACGAACATCTGCGTGACGTGCTGCGTATCTCGGAAGATCCGAAGCGCCCGGAGCGCAAAATTCAGTTCTTCGTTGCCGTCTACCAGCATCTGCGCGAACGTATCCGCCAGGATATTATCCGCACCGATGATCCGGTGGAAGCGATCGAGCAGATGGAGATTGAGCTCAGCCGCCTGACCGAAGAGCTGACAAACCGCGAACAGAAGTTGGCCATCAGCTCCCGCAGCGTGGCCAACATTATTCGCAAAACCATTCAGCGCGAGCAGAACCGTATCCGAATGCTCAACCAGGGATTGCAGAGCGTCTCCTTCGGCCAGGTCAACAGCGTGCGTCTGAACGTCAACGTGCGCGAGACCCACTCGACGCTGCTTGATGTGCTCTCCGAGCAGCATGAACAGCATCAGGATCTGTTCAATAGCAACCGCCTGACCTTCTCGGAAGCGCTGGCCAAGCTCTATCAGCGCCTGAATCCGCAGATCGACATGGGACAGCGCACGCCGCAAACCATCGGCGAAGAGCTGCTCGACTACCGCAATTATCTGGAGATGGAAGTGGAAGTTAACCGCGGCTCCGACGGCTGGCTGCGCGCGGAGTCCGGCGCGCTGTCCACCGGGGAAGCGATCGGTACCGGGATGTCGATTCTGGTGATGGTCGTCCAGAGCTGGGAAGATGAATCCCGCCGCCTGCGCGGCAAGGATATCTCGCCTTGCCGTCTGCTGTTCCTCGATGAAGCGGCGCGTCTTGACGCCCGCTCCATCGCCACGCTGTTCGAGCTGTGCGAACGTCTGGAGATGCAGCTGATTATCGCGGCGCCGGAGAACATCAGTCCGGAGAAAGGCACCACCTATAAACTGGTGCGTAAGGTGTTCAATAATCACGAACACGTCCACGTGGTGGGGCTGCGCGGGTTTGCTGCGCCGCTGCCGGAAGCGCTGCCGGGAACAGCCGACGCCTCCTGAGGCTGCGGCTACATTCTGGCGGCTAAGCGGTGAAGAGGGCAACGTTACGTTGCCCTTTTTTTCTATCCAGCCCGGTATGCGAGGGTGGTATAATCTTTAAACTTCTTTACATTAGGTAAGGCAAAAGCCTTTTCGTCTTTATATACTGAAAAAAGAGCCCCAATTTTGTGGGCAGCAATGTGTGACAACAGGGGGCAAGGGATGTTGCTAAAGAAACGGTATGGTCGTCCATTGTCAGCGCTCAGCCTGAGCCTGGCACTGGCATTTGCTCCGCTGTTCAATGTCCAGGCCGAAGAGCCTGAAGTCGTACCCGGCGACAGTTCTGCGGCGCCCGCCGAGGTTTCCGCCGCGCTGGCGCAAAGCGATGGGCAATCGCCGGCGGTCGCGAAGCTGGCCGGTGAGCAGCCGCTGTCGATGGAGGTGGCGGCAAACAGCCGCGCCCAGATCGAGGCGCTGTTGCCGGCAGGGTACAAACCCGTCTTTATGAATCCGCTGGTGTCGCTGTACGCCGCCAGGGATATGAAACCGATGTGGGAAAACCGCGAGGCAGTGCAGGCGTTCCAGCAGCAACTGGCGGAGATCGCCATCGCCGGTTTTCAGCCGCAGTTTACCACCTGGGTCAGCCTACTGACCGATCCCGCCGTCAGCGGCATGGCGCGCGATGTGGTGCTGTCGGATGCCATGATGGGCTATCTGCACTTTATCAGCGGCATCCCCACCCAGGGGACCCGCTGGTTGTACAGTTCAACGCCGTACAAGATGGCGACCCCGCCGCTGTCGGTGATTAACCAGTGGCAGCTGGCGCTGGACAATGGCTCCCTGCCGGCGTTTATCGCCGGCCTGGCGCCGCATCATCCGCAGTATGAAGCCATGCATCAGTCGCTGCTGGCGCTGGTGGCTGATTCTCGCCCATGGCCGCAAATGACCGGCAGCGGCTCGCTGCGCCCCGGCGAATGGAGCAATGATATCGGCGCCCTGCGCGAGATCCTCCAGCGTACCGGAATGCTGGACGATACCGCCAATATCATTCTGCCCGGCGATGTGGTGAGCCCGTCGGCGAAGAAAAAGAGCAAACCTGCGGCGCGCGGCGTGTACGATCGCCAGCTGGTGGAGGGGGTTAAGCGCTTCCAGGCGATGCAGGGGCTGGGGGCGGATGGCGTCATCGGCCAGTCGACTCGCGACTGGCTCAACGTCTCTTCCGCGCAGCGCGCAGGGGTGCTGGCCCTGAACATTCAGCGTTTACGCTTACTGCCGGGCAAACTGTCCACCGGCATTATGGTCAATATTCCGGCGTTCTCGCTGGTCTATTATCAGGACGGCAGCCAGGTGCTGGCCTCGCGGGTAATTGTGGGGCGTCCGGATCGCAAAACGCCAATGATGAGCAGCGCGCTGAATAACGTGGTGGTCAATCCGCCATGGAACGTGCCGCCAACCCTGGCGCGCAAAGATATCCTGCCGAAGGTGCGTAACAATCCAGGCTATCTTGAGCAGCATGGCTACACCGTCATGCGCGGCTGGAACAGTAAAGAGACCATCGATCCTTATCGGGTCGACTGGTCGACCATCACCGAGAACAACTTACCGTTCCGTTTTCAGCAGGCGCCCGGAGCGCGTAACTCGCTCGGACGCTACAAGTTCAATATGCCGAGCTCAGATGCCATCTACCTGCACGATACGCCGAACCATAACCTGTTCCAGAAGGATGTTCGTGCGCTCAGCTCCGGCTGTGTGAGGGTGAATAAGGCTTCGGAGCTGGCCAATATGCTGCTGCAGGATGCGGGCTGGAATGACACGCGTATTTCCGATGCCCTGAAGCAAGGGGACACGCGCTATGTCAATATTCGGCAAAATATACCGGTGAATTTATATTACTTAACGGCGTTTGTGGACGCTGATGGACGTACACAATATCGAACAGATATTTACAATTACGATATCACCGCGCGATCCAGCGCACAAATTCTGACGAAAGCTGAGCAATTAATCAGGTAAATGAAGTAGTTCAATGGATTTTGTTGTCCTAGCACTGGGTAAAAAAGGGCGCTGCTCCTCTGCAGCGCCCGATTTTCCTGGGGTGAGGCTGCCTTGACGTTGGCAATAATGCCCGGTAAGGTGCCTTTCGTGCGCCAGAAGTGCATATACATATCATTCCGCTCAATGCGTGACGCAGTCAGCGCGAACGCTCTCTTTTGCCGGGCAGCATCACGGCTGTGGCGAGCGATGGCGTGCTGGGGTTCAGCATCGCGCAAAGCGGAAAAAGTATATAACGATTCATTGACTGTAGACCTGATTATCATGGACAAATTTGACGCTAATCGCCGCAGATTGCTGGCGTTGGGTGGTGCTGCGCTGGGTGCTGCCGCCATTCTCCCTGCGCCGGCATTTGCCACCCTCTCGACCCCCCGTCCGCGTATTTTGACGCTGAATAACCTGCATACTGGTGAATCACTCAAGGCGGAGTTTTTCGATGGCAGAGGCTATATTCAGGATGAATTAGCAAGACTTAACCATTTTTTCCGTGATTACCGCGCGAATAAAATTAAGTCCATCGATCCAAATCTGTTCGATCATCTTTATCGGTTGCAGGGACTACTAGGCACCAACAAACCTGTCCAGCTTATCTCTGGCTATCGTTCCCTCGATACCAATGATGAGCTTCGCGCACGAAGCCGTGGTGTAGCAAAACACAGCTATCACACCAAGGGGCAGGCAATGGATTTCCATATTGAAGGTATTTCGTTAAGCAATATTCGCAAAGCGGCGTTATCTATGCGCGCAGGTGGTGTAGGATATTACCCACGTAGTAACTTTGTGCATATTGATACCGGTCCCGTAAGGCACTGGTAACGAAAGGAGCGTCATGAACTATCGTATTATTCCGGTTACCGCGTTCGCGCAGAACTGTTCTCTTATCTGGTGCGAACAAACCCGGCTGGCGGCGCTGGTCGATCCTGGCGGCGATGCTGAACGTATCAAAGCGGTGGTGGCGGAGGCTGGCGTCACGCTGATGCAGATCCTGCTGACGCATGGTCATCTCGATCACGTCGGCGCCGCTGCGGAACTGGCGCAGCATTATGGCGTACCGGTTATTGGTCCGGAAAAAGAAGATGAGTTCTGGCTGGAAGGATTACCGGCGCAAAGCCGGATGTTCGGCCTGGAGGATTGCCAGCCGCTGCGTCCGGATCGCTGGCTCAATGAAGGCGATGTGGTTAATGTGGGGAATGTGGCGCTGCGGGTACTGCACTGCCCGGGCCATACGCCGGGTCACGTGGTCTTCTTTGATGACGCTTCCCGACTGCTCATTTCCGGAGATGTGATTTTCAAAGGCGGGGTGGGGCGCAGTGATTTTCCACGCGGCGACCATGGACAGCTGATCGCGGCCATTAAGGATAAGCTGTTGCCGCTGGGCGATGACGTGACCTTTATTCCCGGCCATGGTCCGCTGTCGACGCTGGGTGAGGAACGCCGCAACAACCCGTTCCTGCAGGATGAGATGCCGGTCTGGTAACCGACCTGACGCGAACGTAAAAAAGGCCGCATTCGCGGCCTTTTTCTTTATAGCGAATAATATCGCTTACAGCACGGCGACGATGGCTTCACACAGCGGCGCCATGTTGTCAGGCGTCATGCCGGCCACGTTGATACGGCCGGACGCGACCGCATAGATGGCGAACTCTTCACGCAGACGCAGCACTTGCTCTTTAGTCAGGCCGCTGAACGAGAACATACCGTTCTGCTTGCTGATAAAGCTGAAGTCGCGGCTCGCGCCTTTCTCCTGCAGGGTGTTGACGAACAGCAGGCGCATACGCTGGATGCGCTGGCGCATATCGGTCAGCTCCTGCTCCCAGATTGCCCGCAGCGCATCGTTGCTCAGGATGGTCGCGACCACGGACGCGCCGTGCGCTGGCGGGTTGGAGTAGTTAGCGCGGATCACCGACTTCATCTGGCTGAACGCGCGGTCTACGGTCTCCTGATCGGCGGCGACCAGGGTGCAGGCGCCGACGCGCTCGTTGTACAGGCCAAAGTTTTTCGAGTAGGAGCTGGCGACCAGCAGCTCTTTATGCAGAGCAGCAAAGGCGCGCAACCCTTCAGCATCTTCTTCCAGACCGCGGGCGAAGCCCTGGTAGGCGAAATCGAACAGCGGCAGCCAGCCTTTCTCGACCGACAGCTGCGCCAGCGTCTGCCACTGTTCGAGCGTCGGATCGATACCGGTCGGGTTGTGGCAGCAGCCGTGGAACAGTACCACGTCGCCCGCCTGGGCTTCGTTCAGGCTGGCCAGCAGACCATCAAAGTCCAGCGCGTGGTTAGCCGCATCGTAGTAGGCATATTCACGTACTTCCAGCCCGGCGGAGGTAAACACACTCTTATGGTTTGGCCAGCTTGGATTGCTTACCCACACGCGTTTCACGTCGGTGTTTTTGGCGAGGAAGTCTGCGGCGACGCGCAGCGCACCGGTACCGCCCGGGGTCTGCGCGGTGCGGGCGCGTTTATCGGCGATAATCGCATTGCCTTTACCGAACAGCAGCTCCTGGGTGCAGCGACCAAATTCAGGAATACCATCGATGCCCAGATAGTTTTTAGTCGTTTCATTTTCCAGCAGATACTGCTCTGCTTTTTTGACGCTGGTCAGAACGGGTGTTTTACCGGTTTCATCCTTGTAAACACCAATTCCGAGGTTAATCTTTTCAGGGCGGTCATCGGCACGAAACAGATCGGCCAGACCTAAAATCGGGTCGGCTGGGGCGGCGGTAATGTTCTCAAACATGACGAGGTTCCATTGTGATTACTGAAGGGAAATCCGCTATCAGGTTAACGGGAGAACAACGAATTGCCAACCGTTTGCGATAAAAAGCGCGAAGGTTTTCGAAAGATACGATCTTTGCCTCAGGAATAGAGAAAAGCAGGACCGAAGTCCTGCTCTGAAGGCATATCACGAAGGGGTGTACTGCAGATTAGAACTGGTAAACGATACCCACGGCCGCCTGGTCGTCGGTCGCTACGCCAGCTTCACGCGTATAAGCGTTGTCGTCCAGTTGGTTGAACTTGTACGCCGCATAAACGTTCATGTTCTTGTTGAAGTAGTACCAGGTACCCACTTCGACGTATTTAACCAGATCCGCATCGCCGCCGGAGAAGCCGCCGCGCGCCTGCAGGTCTTTGCCTTTGGTCTGTACGTAGCCGATGGACGGACGCAGGCCGAAGTCGAACTGATACTGTACAACGGCTTCGAAGTTCTGGGTTTTGCCAGCGAAGTAGTTACCCTGGTTTTCCGGGGTCATGTTGTAAGTCTGGGAGTACATGACGGCCGCGTAGACATTGTTGGCGTCATATTTTGCAGAGGTTGCCCAGGCTTCGGCTTTGTCGCCATTGCCGTCAGCTTTCTGGTCTACGCTGCGGTTGGAGCCGGAGTAGCCAGCAGACAGCGCGATACCGTTGTCGAACGCGTAGGTCGCCGCGGTGCTGAAGCCGTCGCCATTCTGCTTGTGAATCGAACGGTCGTGGTCGTTTTTACCCTGGTACTGCAGCGCGAAGCTCAGGCCGTCAACCAGACCGAAGAAGTCAGAGTTACGGTAGGTTGCCACGCCGTTGGTACGGCCGGTCATGTAGTTGTCGGTGTAGTTCCAACCGTCGCCACCCCATTCAACCAGCATATCGGTTGCTGCTTCGACGTCGTAGATCGCGCCGTAGTTACGGCCGTAGTCGAATGAACCATACTCGCCCGCTTTCAGACCTGCGAACGCCAGACGGGTTTTCGTCGGCTGGGAACCTTCAACATTGGAGGCGTCCATGTTGTATTCCCACTGACCGTAGCCGGTCAGCTGATCGTTGATCTGGGTTTCGCCTTTCAGGCCGATACGGGCGTAGGTGGTATCGTCGCTGCTGGTGTCGCCATTGGTGGTCCAGACGTGCTCGCCGACCATTTTTCCGTAGAAGTCCAGTTTGTTGCCGTTTTTGTTATAGATTTCTGCAGCGTTAGCTGCACCGGCTACCAGCAGGGCAGGGATCACCACTGCCAGAATATTGCGCTTCATCATTATTTATTACCCTCATTAATATTTTTTATATGAACACGTGCCACTGCCGTCAATAAGTTCTGTCAATAAAAACTTACAGAACCATTGATGAGAGTTTGGTGTCTGAAGGCATCTTTCCATCCGCGACAACGTTTCGCTAGCCGGAAAATGCTACTAATATCTCATATGAGTAACAAAACGAAAAAACATGTAACTAAATGTGTATTTCTGGGAACTTTGTGAACTTAATCAAAATTCCGTTCCACATGGTGAGGTAAATCGCCTTTCCATATCTATCTATATGAATTATTTATGATTAATTTGGATAAGCGTAAATTTGCTCATTTTGTGTGTTGAATTCGCCTTCTTTTTATTCAGCCTTTGTCTTGGCAAGACGTGCGGCGCGTGGTTAAAAAATGAGCAAATTTATCAGGGGTTTTGCTCTGTTATGAACATAAAGTGCGATCTGCATCACCCAGATGCACCGAAACAGTGCGTAACATAAATGTGAATCCGAGGCCTTGATGTTTAAGTTTGTTGAATTTTGATAACAGTAATTGACATAAAAAAAGGCCAGCTTGCGCTGGCCTTTCAGGTTTATGTCAGAAAAATTTAGAATGTCGCGTTGCGCGGGGTCCGCGGGAACGGGATGACATCGCGGACGTTCTGCACGCCGGTCACGTAGGCGATCAGACGCTCGAAGCCCAGGCCAAAGCCGGAGTGTGGAACGGTGCCGTAGCGGCGCAGGTCGCGATACCACCAGTAGTCTTCTTTATTCAGACCCATCTCGGCCATACGCGCGTCGAGCACGTCGAGGCGCTCTTCACGTTGGGAACCGCCGATGATCTCGCCAATACCCGGCGCCAGGACGTCCATTGCCGCGACGGTTTTACCGTCTTCGTTAAGGCGCATGTAAAAGGCTTTAATATCTTTCGGATAGTTTTTCACTACCACCGGCGCTTTGAAGTGTTCTTCAGCCAGGTAACGTTCGTGCTCGGAGGAGAGATCCACGCCCCAGTAGACCGGGTTCTCGAACTGCTTGCCGCAGTTTTCCAGAATAGTGACGGCGTCGGTATAATCCACCTGCGCAAAATCAGCGGTGATAAAGCGCTGCAGACGGTCGATAGCGTCTTTATCAACGCGCTCGGCGAAGAACTGCATGTCGTCCGCGCGCTCTTCCAGTACCGCTTTAAAGACGTACTTGAGCATCGCTTCCGCCAGGCCGGCAACATCGTTCAGGTTAGCGAAGGCCACTTCCGGCTCCAGCATCCAGAACTCCGCCAGGTGGCGGCTGGTGTTGGAGTTTTCCGCACGGAAGGTCGGGCCGAAGGTGTAAATCTTCGACAGCGCGCAGGCATAGGTCTCGCCGTTCAGCTGGCCGGAAACGGTCAGGAACGACTCTTTACCGAAGAAGTCTTTGTCGAAATCGACTTTGCCCTGATCGTTACGCGGCAGGTTTTCCAGATCCAGCGTCGACACGCGGAACATTTCGCCGGCGCCTTCGGTATCGGAGGCGGTGATCAGCGGGGTGGAGACCCAGAAGAAGCCCTGCTCATCAAAGAAGCGATGCAGCGCCTGCGCCAGGGTGTGACGCACGCGGGCAACCGCGCCGATCAGGTTGGTGCGCGGACGCAGGTGGGCCACTTCACGCAGATACTCGATGCTGTGACGCTTGGCCGCCATCGGGTAGGTGTCCGGGTCTTCCACCCAGCCGGTCACTTCCACGTTGGTCGCCTGGATCTCAAAGCTTTGACCCTGGCCCTGGGAAGCCACGACTTTACCGGTGACAATCACCGAGCAACCGGTGGTCAGACGCAGCACTTCCTGATTGTAATTGGGCAGAGAATTATTAATAACGGCCTGTACAGGATCAAAGCAGGAACCGTCATAGACGGCGAGGAATGAAAAGCCAGCTTTTGAATCTCGGCGGGTACGCACCCATCCGCGGACCGTGACTTCGCTGTCAACGGCAACGCGGCCCTGGAGTACGTCGGCTACAGGCACAACGCTCATAATAATCTCTCTATATAGTCCAATAAAAAAGTCTCTTCCCCCTACAGCGGGGGGATATCTATGTTACCTGTCATCTTCCATCAGACAAGTAGATTTCGCACAGGGAAGGGTGGATTTCGGAAATAAATACACCTCCGGGGCGTTCTTTGGCTCCCCATTTCGACTTTTACACGACTTACTCGATAATGACCGTCATTTCCTGCTTCGCATTTTGCATCGACACGATGGTCCGGAAAGACTTGATATTTCCCGAGGCAAAAAAGAGTTCACGGGTTAGCGCTTCGTATTCCGCCATATCACGGACGTTGATTACGAGCAGAAAATCGAAGTCGCCAGTGACATAGTAGACCTGCTGCACTTGCGGACAGGTTACGAAACGCTGTTTATCCTCCTCAAGCAGATCGAGACGTTCATTCTCAATGGTCACCTGCACCATAATGGTGATGGGTCTTCCCACTTTACTGGCGTCCACTAAGCTAACACTGCCTTTAATCACCCCTGCATCCTCAAGTGCAGCGATACGCCGATTGACTGCCGAAGGAGACAGGCTGATCCGATCGGCGATCTCCCGTTGCGACAAGCGATTATTACGCTGCAAGAGCGTAAGAATTTTTTTATCCCATGCGTCAAGTTTCATCATATATCTCGTCCTGCAAGCCTGTGATCAATCTCACTCATGCAACGTTGTTGCGTGAGAATGATAAAACAGAGTGAAAATTGCGGCGCGATGGGCAACTTTGCGCCAATTAACCGCCGGGCGCAGTGTACCATCACAGGCAGTGGGAAAGCGGCATATCGCGACAAAAAGCCTCTCACACTCCGACTTAACCAATTTAAAGCGACCGTCCTGTCTCAGGCCGCACGGATCCGTGCACCCGTCGTTTAGGCGGTATGGTCGCAAATAACGTTATCGTCCCAGGACGATATGAAAATAGAGGTGCCTGAATAGTGGACACAATTAAATTTCAACTCAACGCCCGGCGGCAGCCCTATGGCCAGGGAGCAGACTTGAGTCTGCTCAATGAAAGCGTGGGGAACGAAGTGCTGGCATTCCATCAAAAATTTCCTGATTACCGGGTCACGCCGCTGCGTAAGCTGGAATTTTTAAGCCAGCGGCTGGGGCTGGGATCGATCCATATAAAAGATGAAGCCCAGCGATTCGGTTTGAATGCGTTTAAAGGATTAGGCGGATCTTATGCGATGGGGAAATATCTCGCCGCTCTGCTTGAGCGAGATATTACTACGTTGAGCTTTGCCGAGCTTAATTCACCAGCGATTAAGGCGCGTATCAAGGACATCGTATTTGTGACTGCTACCGACGGTAACCATGGACGTGGCGTGGCGTGGGCGGCTGAGCAGCTTGGGCTGCGTGCGGTGGTGTATATGCCAAAGGGCTCCTCACCGGTACGCGCGCAGAATATTCGCCGGCATGGCGCCGAATGCACGATTACTGAACTGAACTACGACGACACAGTTCGGCTGGCGGCCAAAACCGCGCGCGAGCAGGGATGGGTATTACTCCAGGATACCGCCTGGCAGGGCTACGAGCAGATCCCCACATGGATCATGCAAGGCTATATGACCCTCGCTGTTGAAATCTGGCAGCAATTGGTAGAAAGCGGGGCGCCGATGCCGACGCATCTGTTTTTACAAGCCGGTGTCGGGTCGTTTGCCGGCAGCATCATGGGATATTTCATCGAAAAGATGCAGCAGCAGGCTCCCACCATCATCATCGTTGAGCCGCACAAGGCGAACTGCCTGTATCGCTCGGCAACCATTAATGACGGGCTGCCGCACAGCGTAGGCGGGGATATGTCAACCCTGATGGCCGGGCTTGCCTGTGGTGAACCTAATATCACCAGCTGGCCAATGCTCCGCGACCATGCCACCTGTTTTATTTCCGCCGACGATTGTCTGGCCGCCAATGGCATGCGCCTGCTGGCCGCTCCGCGACCAGGTACTGACGAACCTTTTGTCTCCGGGGAATCCGGCGCTATCGGCACTGGCGTGCTTTACGCGCTGATGACTCAGCCGGAGTATCGCGAGCTTGCCGAATCTCTGCGCCTGAATGCCGATGCACAGGTTCTGTTAATCAGCACGGAAGGAGATACATCACCCGATGTCTATGAAGACATCGTCTGGTTTGGACGTAATGGTTGAGCGCTATCGACAATAACAAGGGGGCCATCTTACCTACCCTACGAGCCCTCGGTGTGACAAGCGTTCTGACTCATAACGAAAACATACGCGCTTTCGCGTCATGCACAGAGAGAACCTGACCGATGAATACTGAAAATATAATTATCAATAAAGGATGTTCCGATCCCGCAAAGTGGCATAGCGAAGATACCGTTTGGGTCCTTGGCCTTTTCGGTACCGCAATTGGCGCCGGGGTGCTGTTTCTGCCGATTAATGCCGGAATTGGCGGCATCTGGCCGCTGCTGATTGTTTTTGTCCTCGCTTTTCCTATTACTTATCTGGCTCACCGCGGTCTGGCGAGATTCATTTACTCTTCCAATACGCCGGAAAGCAGTATTACCGATGTTATTGGCGAGCATTTTGGCGCGCTGGCGGGAAAAGTGTTTACCGTCATCTATTTCTGCGCCGTCTATACCATTCTGATTATGTATGCGGTGGCAATCACCAACACCGCGCAGAGCTTTATCACCCACCAGTTGGCAATGGCCGAGCCGCCCCGGTCGCTGGTGGCCATCGTTCTGATCCTCGGGCTGATGTTTATCGTCCGTTTTGGACAGCGTTTGATAATGCGGGTGATGAGCACCCTGGTTTATCCCTTCATTATCTCGCTTATTTTTATGGCACTTTTTCTGATTCCGCACTGGAACGGCGCAATTTTGCAAACCGCAAGCTTCAGCGCCACAGGCGATGGGCAGGGGATCATGTTATCCCTCTGGATGACCTTCCCGGTACTGGTGATGTCGTTTAACCACTATCCCATCATTTCGCCGATGGTGGTGCGCCAGAAGCAGCGTTACGGTCTGGCGTTCGCTGAGGGGAAATGCGCGCAGATCCAGCGCTACGGTATCCTGCTCATGACGGTGGTGGTGCTGTTTTTTGTTCTCAGCTGCGTGTTAAGCCTATCGCCGCAGCAACTGGCGGAAGCCAAAGCCCAGAATCTGTCGATTTTGTCCTATCTGGCCAATCAGTACGATACACCGATTATTGCCTGGCTATCGCCGATTATCGCCTTTGTCGCTATTACTAAATCATTTCTTGGCCACTACATCGGCGCCTATGAATCGCTGCGCGACCTGATTCTGGAGGCCGCCGCCGCACGCGGGAAAAAACCTGGCATTCGCCTCGTCGACGCGGTCATCCTGGTGTTTATGGTGTTTACCTGCTGGTTCGCCGCGTACAAGAACCCCAGTATCCTCGGTATTATCGAATGCATCAGCGGTCCCACCGGGGCGGCAATTCTTCTGCTGTTGCCTATGTACGCCATTCATAAATTACCGGTGCTTGCCCCCTGGCGCGGTAAAGCGAGCAACGTTTTCGTCACCCTGATCGGGCTTATCACCGTCTCTGCCATTTTTTACGGCATGTTCCAATAACCACCATCACTAGCGAGATGTTTTATGAGTCATTTTCTGCAGATTAACGGCCAACGGCTTATCGATTCCCTGTATGCGCTTGGCGAATATGGTGCGCTGGAAGGCGGCGGCGTATGCCGCCTGGCAGCGACGGCCGAAGATAAAGCCGGCAGGGACTTTGTTGTAGCCCGCATGAAGGCCCTGGGCCTGAGTGTGTCTATTGATGCTATCGGTAATGTCACCGGTGTTTATCACGGCGAGGAGACGTTGCCGATGGTGATGATGGGGTCACATATCGATACCGTCGCTACCGGTGGGTTATACGATGGCAACTACGGCGTTATGGCCGGCCTTGAGGTGATTGCCACCCTCCAGGATGCCGGGATCTGCCCCCGACGACCGTTGGCGGTAACCTTCTTTACTAACGAGGAGGGGGTGCGATTTCAGCCCGATATGATGGGCAGCGTGGTGTTTGCCGGCGAGTATCCGTTGGCGCAGGCGCTCGCGGCAAAAGATCTCGACGGTATCACGCTCGATGAAGCGCTGCGTAACATTGGTTATAAGGGCGAACGTCAGCCGGGTGATATGGCGGTAGATAGCTACGTTGAGCTGCATATCGAACAGGGACCGATTCTTGATAAAGAGCAAATTGATATTGGTGTTGTTACCGGCGTACAGGGTATTTCGTGGCAGGAATTTACCCTGAGAGGCGTATCGAATCATGCGGGTACTACCCCAATGTCCATGAGACGCGATGCCGGGCTGGCGGCTGCGAAAATCGCTGTTTTTGCCCGTGAGCTGGCGCTAAGCCTTGGTGGTGATCAGGTAGCTACCGTTGGGCATTTCAGCGTGAAGCCTAATCTGATCAACGTCATTCCCAACCATGTCGTTATGTCAGTGGATCTTCGCAATACCGATAATGCGATCTTATGTCTGGCGGAGCAGCAACTGGCAGAATTTGTCGCAAAAACGTCGCAGGAAGAGGGCGTGGAGATAACCAGCCGCTCACTGGTGCGCTTTGAACCGGTCATTTTTGCCGAGGAGATCGTCAATGCGGTGGAAGCCGAGGCGGAGCGTCAGGCGCTCAGTTACCGACGTTTGCCAAGCGGCGCTGGACACGATGCACAATTTATGGCCTCGGTATGTCCCGCCGGGATGATTTTTGTCCCCTGCGTTGATGGCATCAGTCACAACGTCAAAGAACACAGTGCGGCCAAAGACCTGATTGCTGGCGCCAATGTGCTGCTGCAGGTGGTTTTACAGCGCGCCCAGCGTATGGACTAATGTTTACAGGAGCAGAGAATGAATCAGCAACAGTTAAAGCAGCAGCTTATCGCCTGGCGTCACTATTTGCATGCCCATCCGGAAAGCGCCTTCGAAGAGCAGAATACTTCACGGTTTATTGCCGAAAAGCTCGAGGCCATGGGCATTGAGGTACACCGCGATATTGGCAAAACCGGGGTAGTGGGGAGATTGAAATGCGGCGACGGCAAGGGCGTTATCGCTATTCGTGCCGATATTGATGCCATTCAATTGACCGAACAGGGAGACCGGTCTTACCGCTCCATGACCGCCGATCGGATGCACGGCTGCGGGCATGATGGTCATACCTGCATTGCATTGGGCGCGGCGCAGTTGCTATTGCAGCGGCAGAATTTTAACGGCACGGTCATCTTTGTTTTTCAGCCTGCTGAGGAGCCTGGCTATGGCGCCAGAGCGATGATGGACGATGGCGTTATTGAACGCTTTGGCATTGAGGAAATCTACGGTCTGCATAATATGCCGGGTATGAAAGCCGGGGCTATCGCCACGCGAGTCGGTGGCATTATGGCCAGTGAAGATAACTTTATTATTCGTATTCAAGGGCAGGGAGCGCATGCGGCGCGGCCGCATATGGCGAAAGATCCGCTGGTAATTGCGGCGGAAATCATCCTGGCTTTGCAGACAATTGTTTCGCGAAATGTTGATCCGAACGTGCCAGCGGTCATTTCCTGTACTGAACTGCACACCGATGGCATCCGCAATGCGATTCCGACGCATGTTGAAATCAAAGGGGATACGCGCAGCTTTGTACCGGAGGTGCAGATGCTGCTCGAAGAACGAATGCGTACCATTAGCGAAGCAATTTGCGCGATGCACGGTGCTAGGTGCCAGTTCAGCTATACCCATGAATTTGCGCCAACGGTGAACTGGCAGAAATGCGTTGATGTGGCGGTCACCGCTGCGATTAACGTGGTAGGGGCTGAGAAGGTGGACGGCAACGTCGCACAGATGATGATTTCGGAGGATTTTGGCGCTTTTCTGCAAAAAATCCCCGGCTGTTTCATCTTTTTAGGCAACGGCGATGGTTCAGATGCTCAGGGCAATACACCGTTGCATAATGCCTGCTACGACTTTAATGATGAGATATTGCTAACTGGCGCGGAGTATTTTGCCGAGGTCGTCAGAACCCGTCTGCCGCAGGAGTGATATTGATTGGCCCGATAGCAGAATGCCGTCGGGCCATGTTTTTTAGCTTGCCTTTTTAATCGGCGGCAGGTCGAACGCCTCGCGCAGGGCACGGACGAAGGCCTTATCGTGGCAGATGGTTTTCCCCGGGCTGTCGGAGAGTTTCGCCACCGGCTTGCCGTTACATTCCACCAGCTTAATCACGATATTGAGCGGTTTAACCTGCGGCAGATCGCAGGTTAAACGGGTACCAATACCAAAGCTCAGCTTCACCCGCGAGGCGAAGTGGCGATACAGGTCGACGGCTTTCGCCAGGTCGAGATTATCGGAGAAGACCAGCACTTTGCTCAGCGGATCGATGCCCAGCTTCTGGTAATGGGCGATGGCTTTTTCACCCCATTCCACCGGGTCGCCGGAGTCGTGGCGCAAACCCTGATAGCGGGTGGCGAACTCCGGACCGAAATCGCGCAAGAACGCATCCATGGTGATGCAGTCGGTCAGCGCGATGCCCAGCTGGTCAGGATACTCTTCCAGCCAGGCGGCGAGGGCCGCCCGCTGGCTGCTGGCCAGGTTCGGGCTGATCTGCTGGTGGGCCTGGAACCACTCATGGGCCTGGGTGCCCATCGGGGTTAAGTTCAGACGGCGCGCCAGATCGTAGTTGCTGGTGCCGACAAACCAGGGCTCCTGCTGCAGGCGTTGCACAATGGCTTCCTGTACATCGCGTGAAAAACGACGGCGAGTGCCGAAATCCATCAGGCGGAAGGCGCTCATATCGAGGTCAGCGGTCATGGTGGCGAAGTCGCCTAGCTTATGCTCCAGCGCGTTTAGCGCTTGTTCAACGCCCATCTCGGGTGAACGGTAGCGATGGACCAGCTCGCTTATCACCGCCAGCAGGGGGACTTCCCACATGATGGCTTCCCGCCACGGGCCGGTGAGGCGAATGTTCAGCTTGCCGTTGTCATTGGCGACCGTGACCTGGCGCGGGTCATAGCGAAAATCGCGCAGCCAGTCGAGGTAATCCTGGCGAAAAAAGGGAAGGGTGGACAGCCAGCGATATTCATCATCCCGCAGCCTCAGGTCGCGCATGGACTCCACCTGCTCGCGGATCGCGTCGGCATAAATGCCGAGCAGGTCGTCTCCACGGCAGCGAAACTCCGCCGCCACATGTACATCGCCGTAGCGGTGGAAGACAGCCTGCTGCATGTGCAGCTTGTAGGCATCCGTATCAAGCAGCGAATGCAGTACAGGAGAAGTGAATTGTGTCATGGTGCGCAGTAGCATCCTCTCACTGGAGCGTTCCATCGAAACCAACGCGGAAAAAGGAGGCGGAGTATACCTTTATTACCCGGCTCTGTCCCGCGATGGCGAGCGATGGCGACGCTGACGGTCATTTGCGAGGCCTAGTTTAATATATTGAACATGGATCACACCACAAGCTTTGCGTCGGGTCGAGGGCAATTCGTGCCGCGAGTGTTAACAAAATGTAGCGATTTTCGTATTTCACGTTGAAAAGATGAAGATTCTGCATAGCGCGATTGACACAACAGGAATAGACTGGGACGACACTTTACCGAAGATGCTAAAGGTTTTTTATGACACAACAGCCCCAAGCCAAATACCGCCACGACTATCGTGCGCCGGAGTATCTGATTAGCGATATCGATTTGACCTTTGACCTGGATGCCGCAAAAACCGTTGTTACGGCCGAGAGCAAGGTCTCCCGCCATGCGGCTGCGTCTGATGTGCCATTGCGCCTGGACGGCGAAGATCTGACCCTGATTGCTCTGCAGGTGAACGGCCAGCCGTGGAGCGACTATAAAGAAGAAAACAATCAGCTGGTGATCGGCGGCCTGCCGGAGCATTTCACCCTGACCATCGTCAATGAGATCAGCCCGGCGGCGAACACCGCGCTGGAAGGCCTGTATCAGTCAGGCGAAGCGCTGTGCACCCAGTGTGAAGCGGAAGGTTTCCGCCATATCACCTGGTACCTGGACCGTCCGGATGTGCTGGCGCGCTTTACCACCAAAATTATCGCCGATAAAGCCAAATATCCGTTCCTGCTCTCCAACGGCAACCGGATGGCGGAAGGGGATCTGGAGAACGGTCGTCACTGGGTACAGTGGCAGGATCCCTTCCCGAAGCCGTGCTACCTGTTTGCGCTGGTGGCCGGTGATTTCGACGTCCTGCGCGACACTTTTACCACCCGCTCCGGGCGTGAAGTGGCGCTGGAATTGTACGTCGATCGCGGTAACCTCGACCGCGCGCCGTGGGCGATGACCTCGCTGAAAAACTCCATGAAATGGGATGAGGAGCGCTTTGGCCTCGAGTACGACCTCGACATCTATATGATTGTCGCCGTCGACTTCTTCAATATGGGAGCGATGGAAAACAAAGGGCTGAACGTCTTTAACTCCAAATATGTCCTGGCCCGCACCGACACCGCCACCGATAAAGACTACCTCGATATCGAGCGGGTGATTGGCCATGAGTATTTCCATAACTGGACCGGCAACCGCGTCACCTGTCGCGACTGGTTCCAGCTCAGCCTGAAAGAGGGGCTGACCGTGTTCCGCGATCAGGAGTTCAGTTCCGACCTCGGCTCGCGGGCGGTGAACCGCATTAACAACGTGCGCACCATGCGCGGGCTGCAGTTTGCCGAAGACGCCAGCCCGATGGCGCACCCGATCCGCCCGGATAGGGTTATCGAGATGAATAACTTCTATACCCTGACGGTCTATGAAAAGGGTGCCGAAGTGATCCGCATGCTGCACACGCTGCTGGGTGAAGAAAACTTCCAGAAAGGGATGCAGCTATATTTCGAACGTCATGACGGCAGCGCCGCCACCTGCGACGATTTCGTCCAGGCGATGGAAGATGCTTCTAACGTCGACCTGTCGCACTTCCGCCGCTGGTACAGCCAGTCCGGTACGCCGATTGTCACCGTCCACGACGACTATAACCCGGAAACCGAGCAGTATACGCTGACCATCAGCCAGCGCACGCCGCCGACCGCCGAGCAGGCTGAGAAACAGCCGCTGCATATTCCGTTTGCCATCGAGCTGTACGATAACGAAGGTAAGGTGATCCCCCTGCAGAAGGGCGGTCATCCGCTGCACCCGGTGCTTAATGTGACCCAGGCTGAGCAGACCTTCGTCTTTGATAATGTCTATTTCCAGCCGGTCCCGGCCCTGCTGTGCGAGTTTTCAGCACCGGTGAAACTGGAATACAAGTGGAGCGATCAGCAGCTGACCTTCCT
The DNA here is from genome assembly GCF_021739525.1 of Klebsiella sp. 2019SCSN059. Lineage (NCBI taxonomy): Bacteria > Pseudomonadati > Pseudomonadota > Gammaproteobacteria > Enterobacterales > Enterobacteriaceae > Klebsiella > Klebsiella sp. 2019SCSN059. The sequence goes on from NZ_JAKKOM010000010.1 coordinate 117,036, forward strand.
GATGCGCCATGCGCGGAATGATTTCTCGCGCTGGGATGCGGCGCAGAGTCTGCTGGCGACCTACATCAAGCTGAACGTCAACCGTCATCAGCAGGGACAGCCGCTGTCGCTGCCGGTGCACGTGGCGGACGCCTTCCGCGCGATTCTGCTCGACGAGAAGATTGACCCGGCGCTGGCCGCCGAGATCTTAACCCTGCCGTCGGCCAACGAAATCGCCGAGATGTTCGCCATTATCGATCCTATCGCCATCGCCACCGTGCGCGAGGCGCTCACCCGCACCCTGGCGAACGAGCTGGCGGACGAATTCCTCGCGGTATATAACGCCAATAAGCTCGACAGCTACCGGGTGGAGCACGCCGATATCGGTAAGCGAGCCCTGCGCAATACCTGCCTGCGCTATCTGGCGTTCGCAGAGCCGACGCTGGGCGATAAGCTGGTGGCGGCGCAGTATCACCAGGCGGATAACATGACCGACGCGCTGGCCGCGCTGTCGGCGGCGGTTGCCGCTGAGCTGCCGTGCCGCGATGCGCTGATGCAGGAGTATGACGACAAATGGCATCAGGACGGCCTGGTGATGGACAAGTGGTTTATCCTGCAGTCCACCAGTCCGGCGGCCAATGTGGTCGAAACGGTACGCGGTCTGCTGAACCATCGTTCGTTCAGCATGAGCAACCCGAACCGCGTGCGGTCGCTCATCGGCGCTTTCGCCAGCAGCAACCCGGCGGCGTTCCATGCTGAAGACGGTAGCGGCTACCAGTTCCTGGTGGAGATGCTGACCGAGCTTAACCAGCGCAACCCGCAGGTCGCATCGCGACTGATTGAGCCGTTGATTCGTCTGAAGCGTTATGATGAGAAACGCCAGGCGCTGATGCGCGCCGCGCTGGAGCAGCTGAAGGGGCTGAAGGATCTCTCAGGCGATCTGTACGAGAAAATCAGTAAGGCGCTGGCGTAACGGTGGCAAAATCCCCGGTTGCGCTCTCGCTTACCGGGGCTACAGCGCTGTGCGATTTGGTAGCCCGGCCGAGCGAAGCGCGGGCCGGGGACGTTAGTTAGCCATGACTAAACAAACGCGGTGCGCTCTCGCTCTTGCCGCGTTTCATCACCCGATCCAGCACCTCCGCCTCCAGCTCGGCCAGCTTCGCCGAACCGGTGCGCCGCGGTCGCGGAATATCCACGTTCAAATCGAGACCGATCTTCTTCTCTTCAATCAACAGCACCCGGTCGGCCATCGCCACGGCTTCGCTGACGTCGTGGGTCACCAGCAGGACCGTAAAGCCATGCTCCTGCCACAGGGAGACGATCAGCTCCTGCATCTCCAGACGCGTGAGGGCGTCCAGCGCCCCCAGCGGCTCGTCCAGCAGCAGCAGGCGCGGGCGATGGATCAGTGCGCGGGCCAGCGCAACGCGCTGCTTCTGCCCGCCCGACAGCGCCGCCGGCCACTCCTGCGCGCGGCTCTCGAGTCCGACGCTGGCCAACGCCTGCAGGGCGGCGTCGCGCCAGGCGCCTTTTAACCCCAGCCCCACGTTATCAATCACCGTTTTCCACGGCAGCAGGCGCGCATCCTGAAACATCATCCGGGTGTCGTCCTGGATCGCCGCCAGCGGCGTCGCGCCTGCCAGCAGCTCGCCGGCATTCGGCTTTTCCAGGCCCGCCAGCAGGCGCAGCAGGGTGCTTTTGCCGCCGCCGCTGCGGCCCACCACCGCCACAAACTGGCCGCTGGGGATATGCAGATCCAGCTCGTTAAGAATGGTGTTGTCGCCATAGCGTTTAGTCACCCCGTTCAGCAGCAACGGGATACCTGGGTTCAGACGGGCAGTGTTCATGCGTTAGCCTCCTGAAGATGATACGCCGGGTTCCAGCGCAGCCAGAGCCGCTCCAGCAGCTGGGCGCTGACGTCGGCCAGTTTGCCAAGAATGGCGTAAAGAATGATGGCGACCACCACCACGTCGGTTTGCAGAAATTCACGCGCATTCATCGCCAGGTAGCCGATACCGGCGTTCGCCGAGATGGTTTCGGCGACAATAAGCGTCAGCCACATCAGACCGAGGGCAAAACGCACGCCGACCATAATCGAGGGCAGGGCGCCGGGTAAAATCACGTGACGGAAAAGAGCAAAGCCGGATAAACCATAGCTGCGCGCCATCTCCACCAGCCCACGGTCGATATTGCGGATCCCGTGCCAGGTATTGATATAGATCGGGAACAGGGTCCCCAGCGATACGAGGAAGATCTTGGCGGTCTCATCGATGCCGAACCACAAGATCACCAGTGGGATCAGCGCCAGGTGCGGCACATTGCGCAGCATCTGGATCGACGTGTCCAGCAGGCGCTCGCCCCAGCGTGACAGACCGCTGATCAGGCCGAGCACCAGTCCAATGGAGCCGCCGATGGCGAAGCCGACCAGCGCCCGCCACGAGCTAATGGCCAGATGCTGCCACAGCTCACCGCTGGCCGAGAGCGTCCAGAACGCTTTCAAAACGCCCTCCGGCGAGGGCAGCACCCGCGTCGACAGCCAGCCGACGGACGACGACAACTGCCAGACAATGACCGTTCCCACCGGCAGCAGCCAGGGGGCGAGGCGTAACAACAGGGGATGGGTTGATTTTGCCATCAGTGCCTCCTCAGCTCTGCGCCACTTTACGCGGGATAAACTCGTTGGCGACGGCTTCCCCCTGCAGACGCAGGTTGTGCGGCTGCGGAACAGACGGCACCGCGACGTCGAGCAGCGGGAACAGCAGCTCGCCGACCCGATACGCCTCTTCCAGATGCGGATAGCCGGAGAAGATAAAGCTATCGATACCCAGCGCGGCGTATTCATTGATCCGTTCGGCAACGGTAGCGGCATCGCCCACCAGCGCGGTCCCGGCGCCGCCGCGCGCTAAACCGACGCCAGCCCACAGGTTGGGGCTGATTTCCAGCTTATCGCGTCGACCATTGTGCAGCGCCGCCATCCGCTGCTGGCCGACGGAGTCGGTTCTGGCGAAGGCCGCCTGGGCGCGGGCGATAGTCTCATCATCCAGATGGGAGATAAGGCTGTCCGCCGCCTGCCAGGCTTCCTCATTGGTTTCCCGCACGATCACGTGCAGGCGGATGCCAAAACGCACCCGGCGACCGTGCCGGGCGGCTTTCTCCCGCACCTGAGCTATCTTCTCTGCCACCTGGGCCGGCGGTTCGCCCCAGGTAAGATAGAGATCGACCTGCTCAGCGGCCAGATCCTGCGCCACCTCAGACGATCCGCCGAAATAGAGCGGCGGACGCGGCTGCTGGAGCGGCGGGAACAGCAGTTTGGCGTCGCGAACGCGCTGATGCTTGCCGTTAAAGGTGACAGTCTCCCCCTCCATCAGCTTGCGCCAGATATGGGTAAATTCAGCCGAGGCCTCATAGCGCTCGGTGTGGTCGAGGAAGACACCGTCGCCTGCCAGCTCGGCGGGATCGCTGCCGGTGACCAGATTGAACAGCGCCCGGCCGTTCGACAGTCGGTCCAGGGTCGCCGCCTGGCGCGCGGCCACCGTCGGCGACACCACGCTTGGCCTCAGGGCGACTAGGAATTTCAGCCGCTGCGTTACCGGGATCATCGAGGCCGCAACCAGCCAGGCATCTTCACATGAGCGCCCGGTCGGGATCAGTACGCCGGTGAATCCCAGCCGATCCGCCGTCTGCGCGATTTGCTGCAGATAGCCGTAATCGACCGGACGGGCTCCCTCTTCGGTACCCAGATAACGACCATCACCATGGGTCGGTAAAAACCAGAACATATTCAGACTCATGATTTCGCTCCTTGTGCGGCGGCGGGCTGCCAGATGCGGGCCCGGATATCAACTTTTTTCGGCACCAGCTTGTTCTCATAGAACAGGTCGGCCGTCTGCTGCTGGCGAGCGGCGGTTTCAGCGCTCACCGGGGTCACCGAGGTGGGGGGACGATGGTCCAGGTAGCTGGCGATCACCGCTTCCGGTAATCCCATCGTTTTTGCCAGCAGCGTAATGCTTTGCGCACGCTGGCTATGGGTCAGGGCATCGGCCTGGGTAAAGGTATCGAGTACGCCCTCAATAAAGGCGCCATTGCGTTCAGCGTAAGGGCGGGAAGCGAGATAGAAGGATCCCGTCTGTTTCAGGTCGGTTCCGTCGGTCAGTACCCGGGCGCCGCCCTGCAGCAGCGCGGCGGAGTAATATGGATCCCAGATCGCCCAGGCGTCGACATTGCCCTGCTGGAAGGCGGCGCGCGCATCGGCGGGGGCGAGATAGACCGGCTGAATGTCGCTAAACTTCAAACCTGCGAGCTGCAGGGCGCGCAGCAGCAGATTGTGGGAGCTGGAGCCTTTCTGAAAAGCGACCTTTTTCCCTTTTAGCTCAGCCACGTTATGAATCGGGCTGCCCTGCGCCACCAGAATCACTTCCGCTTTGGGCTTTGGCGGTTCCGAACCGATATACACCAGATCGGCGCCGGCCGCCTGCGCAAAGATAGGCGGAATGTCGCCAGTGCTGCCAATATCGATGCTGCCGACGTTCAGCGCCTCCAGCATCTGCGGACCGGCCGGAAATTCAATCCACGAAATATGGGTTTGCGGGTAGCGCTGCTCCAGCAGCTGATGGCTTTTCGCCAGCACCATGCTGACGCTGCCTTTCTGATAGCCGATGCGCAGGGCGTCAGGCGCCGCCGGGGCGGCATGGCCCAGGGCGGAGAACAGCAGCAGCCCGCCGAGGGTCAGAGCGCGGAGAGGATTAAGCATGTTCCACCCCACGCAGAGACGTTAACGACGGGGCGCGGCTGCTGGGGCGATGCAGCGCCTGCCAGAAGGTCTCCAGGGCTTCATCGAGGCGCCGCTGCAGGTTCGGGGTAAACTGCGGCTTGTGCTGGTAATCGGTCACCTGGCTGTCGTCGGCGAAGACGCCATGGAGGATCTCCTGAGCCTTGAGGGCATTCAGCACCGGCTTCAGGGCGTAGTCCACCGCCAGCATGTGGGCGATGGTGCCGCCGGTGGCCAGCGGCAGCACGATTTTGCCCTCCAGCGCCCGCTCAGGAAGCAGGTCGAGCAGCGTTTTCAGGGCGCCGGAAAACGAGGCTTTATACACCGGCGTGGCGATGATCAGTCCGTCAGCCCCGGCCAGCTGCTCATTGAGCGTCTGCAGCGCCGGGTTGTCGAAGCGAGCGTACAGGAGGTCTTCCGGGGCAAAGTTCTGCAGATGCCAGTGGCAGACTTCGATATCGGCGGCGGTGAGCGTCTCTCTGGCGTATTCCAGCAGGGCGCTGGAACGGGAAGGGTAACGCGGGCTGCCCGCAAGCGTAATGACGCGCATCTCTCTCTCCTTATAACTAAATGTTTGCATTTATCTATAATTGATAACATTTGTAGTGAGTGTGACAGAGGGCCATTCTTTCCCTAAATGATTTATCCACCGTTAGATAGCCGAAAAGCGCATAACGGCGCGCGGGGAGGTAATCGTTTGCGCTGATGGGGGATTTTTTGTCGCAGGTCAATTCCCTTTCCGCAACAGATCGCACATAATACGCCCCCGGTTTGCACACCGGGAATCCAGGAGAGTTCATGTACTACCCCTTCGTTCGTAAAGCCCTTTTTCAGCTCGATCCTGAGCGCGCTCATGAAGTTACCTTTCAACAATTACGCCGTGTCACCGGGACGCCGCTGGAAATACTGGTTCGCCAGAAGGTGCCGGCCAGGCCTGTCACCTGCATGGGGCTGACCTTTAAAAACCCGCTGGGTCTGGCGGCCGGGCTGGATAAAAACGGGGAATGCATTGACGCGCTGGGCGCGATGGGTTTTGGATCCATTGAGATCGGCACCGTGACGCCGCGTCCGCAGCCGGGCAACGATAAGCCAAGGATCTTCCGTCTGGTGGATGCCGAGGGGTTGATCAACCGCATGGGCTTTAATAACCATGGCGTCGATAACCTGGTTGAGAACGTGAAAAAGGCGCATTTTGACGGCGTGCTGGGCATCAATATCGGCAAAAATAAAGACACGCCGGTTGAGCACGGGAAAGATGATTACCTGATTTGTATGGAAAAAGTCTATCCCTACGCCGGCTATATCGCCATTAATATCTCCTCGCCGAATACCCCGGGGCTGCGCACGCTGCAATACGGCGAAGCGCTCGATGATTTACTCTCCGGTATTAAAAATAAGCAGCTTGAGCTGCAGCAGAAGCATCAAAAATATGTTCCGGTCGCCGTGAAGATCGCGCCGGATCTTTTGCCTGAGGAATTGATCCAGGTTGCCGATAGCCTCGTGCGTCATAATATTGATGGCGTGATTGCCACCAATACCACCCTCGATCGTTCTCTGGTTCAGGGAATGAAACATTGCGATGAGACCGGCGGACTTAGCGGTCGTCCATTACAATTAAAAAGTACCGAAATTATCCGTATGCTCTCCGCTGAGCTCAATGGCCGCTTGCCTATCATTGGCGTGGGCGGTATTGATTCCGTGATTGCCGCGCGGGAAAAAATGGCCGCCGGAGCATCGCTGGTGCAGATCTATTCCGGATTTATTTTTAAAGGTCCGCCGCTGATTAAAGAAATTGTTACCCACATCTAATCTTTTCCTCCTCTGAATCCCACCCAGGGCTTTATTTCCGGCCCTGGTTGTTTTATATTCCCTCACTGTTGCTTATTTAAACATTTTAGACTTTTCTTAATTTTAGAAAATATTCTGCGGCAAGTCGCAACAACTTTGCAGAGGCGTATGAAAGGGGACAGGGGGAAAAATGCGGATTAAACCTGACGATAACTGGCGTTGGTATTACGATGAAGAGCACGACCGCATGATGCTCGATCTGGCCAATGGCATGTTATTTCGCTCGCGCTTCGCCCGGCGCATGCTGACCCCGGACGCTTTTGCCCCATCGGGATTCTGCGTCGATGACGCCGCGCTCTATTTCTCCTTTGAAGAAAAATGCCGCGATTTCGAGTTGTCGAAAGAGCAGCGGGCGGAATTAGTCCTCAACGCATTAACCGCGATCCGTTTTCTCAAACCGCAGATGCCGAAAAGCTGGCACTTCGTCGCCCATCCCCACCACTGGCAGCCGAGCGGCGGCGACGCGGCCTGCGTCTGGCTGAGCGATACCGGCGAGCAGGTCAATTTGCTGGTGGTGGAGCCGGGCGATAACGCCGCGCTTTGTCTGCTGGCCCAGCCGGGTCTCACGCTTGCCGGCCGCGTTATGCAGCTGGGCGATGTGATTAAAATCATGAACGACAGGCTGCAGCCGGCGCAAAGCGCGGTCAGCTACAGCCTGGGGCAGGCGGTTTAAGGCGCCAGGCGCAGGGCCGTTTTCGGCACGCAGCTGCAGGCGAGAATGGTGCCATCTCCGGCGACCGCATTTTTCTTTAACGGATTCACTTCCCCCTCTTCAAGACGGATGCGGCAGCTGCCGCAGATCCCCGCCCGACACGAGTAAGGTACGCGAATGCCCTGTTGCTCCAGTTGTTCCAGCAGCACCTGCTGGTTATTGCCGGTAAATTGTTGACCCTGCCATTCAATGGCAACCGTGGCCTGCTGCTGCGCCTCGGGAGCCGGGGTATCGTCGCTTTCGCCGGCGCCGTAGGCTTTCGCCGGGCCGCGGGCGAGGATTTCCACTTCATCCCCCACCCGGATCACGCCGCTGTTACGGGCTATCAGGTTCTGACCAAAGTCGACATCGCCATTATCCTGCGCGGTGCGGAAGCGCTTTAAGGTTTCCAGCGGCTCTCCGCTGGGATGTTTCTGCCCGCGCTCCGGACTGACGGTGGTAAAAATGCAGCGGCTGCACGGCTTGGCGACGTCAAATACCACCTCGCCGACGCGGATCACTTTCCAGCTGTCTTCATCCCAGGCCGCCGCGCCGGTGACCACGAGATTAGGGCGAAACTGTTCTATGCTTACGCTTGCTGGGCAGCGCTGCTGCAGGTCGCGCAGCGAGGCCTCGTTAGCCAGCAGGTAAGGGTAGCCGTCGGCGAAGGAGAGCGGTACCGCATCGTGGCGCTTCACCCGGCGGGTTAACTGTGGCCCCAGCCAGCGCAGCTGGACATCGCGATTGAAAAAGCCGCTGAGCCACTGATTAACGGCGGCGGGCGCGATAAGGGCGGTAAAATGGTTGCCCCAGACTTCTGTCGGCTCGGCCTGAGGGGCGAAATCGTTAAAACGCACCACGGCGCTGCTGCCGTCCGGTGCGGTCAGGTGAAGGCCATCATGCAGCGGCGCCGGAATAAATTTCACCATTTGCGGAAACTGACGGGCGGTAATGAAGGTGCCGTCGGTTTCGGTGATCATAAACAGGCGATCGAAGGCCAGGCCGCTGATATCGGCAAAGGCGTGGGTCAGGCCCATGCCGCGCATGGATTTAACGGGATGAATAAAAAGACGCGAGAGCGTTACCATACGCTGCCTCCGGGTTCCAAAAATAAGCCTATAACTTTATGACATAGGGCACATATTGGCTATAATGCGCACCAATTTTCTTTAAGTAAAAGTGACGATATGAATTCTCTGTTTGCCAGTACGGCTCGTGGGCTGGAAGAGCTGTTAAAAACTGAACTGGAAGGGCTTGGCGCGACGGACTGCCAGGTAGTCCAGGGCGGGGTCCATTTTCAGGGGGATACGCGCCTGCTGTATCAAAGCCTGATGTGGAGCCGGCTGGCTTCGCGCATCATGCTGCCGCTGGGCGAGTGTCGCGTATACAGCGATCTGGATCTGTACCTCGGCGTACAGGCCATTCCGTGGACGGAGATGTTCAACCCTGGCGCCACCTTCGCGGTGCATTTTAGCGGTCTCAATGAGGAGATCCGCAACAGCCAGTACGGTGCGCTGAAGGTCAAAGACGCCATTGTCGACAGCTTCACCCGTAAGAACCTGCCGCGCCCGAACGTCGATCGTGAGTCGCCCGATCTGCGGATCAACGTCTGGCTGAACAAAGAGACGGCGCACATCTCGCTGGATCTGAGCGGCGAAGGCCTGCACCTGCGCGGCTACCGCGATGGCACCGGTATGGCGCCGATCAAAGAAAACCTCGCGGCGGCGATCGTGATGCGTTCCGGCTGGGTGCCGGGCACCCCGCTGCTCGATCCGATGTGCGGCTCCGGTACCCTGCTGATTGAGGCGGCGATGCTGGCGACCGACCGCGCGCCGGGCCTGCACCGCGGCCACTGGGGCTTTGGCGGCTGGGCGCAGCACGACGACGCCATCTGGAAAGAAGTGAAAGCGGAAGCGCAAACGCGCGCCCGTCAGGGGCTGGCGGCATATGGGTCACGCTTCTATGGCTCCGATGTCGACGAACGCGTCATTGACCGCGCCCGTCGCAACGCCCGTCGGGCCGGCATCGGCGAGCTGATCGATTTTGAAGTCAAAGACGTCGCCCAGCTGAATAATCCGCTACCGAAAGGCCCGTACGGCACCGTGATCAGCAACCCGCCGTACGGCGAGCGTCTGGAAAGCGAGCCGGCGCTGATCGCCCTGCACAGCCTGCTGGGCCGGATCATGAAAAGTCAGTTTGGCGGCTGGAACCTGTCGGTATTCAGCGCCTCGCCGGAGCTGTTAAGCTGCCTGCAGCTGCGCGCCGACAAACAGTTTAAAGCCAAGAACGGCCCGCTGGACTGCGTACAGAAGAATTATCACCTGGCGGAGAGCGAAGGCGGCAAGCCGGCGATGCTGGCGGAAGATTTTGCTAACCGTCTGCGAAAGAACCTGAAGAAGTTTGAAAAATGGGCCCGTCAGGAAGGCATTGAATGCTATCGCCTGTACGATGCTGACCTGCCGGAATACAACGTGGCCATCGACCGCTACGCTGACTGGGTGGTGGTCCAGGAATATGCCCCGCCGAAAACCGTCGATGCGCACAAAGCGCGCCAGCGCCTGTTCGATATTATCGCCGCGACCATCGCCGTACTGGACATGGCGCCTAACAAGCTGGTGCTGAAGACCCGCGAGCGGCAGAAGGGGAAAAACCAGTACCAGAAGATGGCGGAGAAGGGCGACTTTATCGAGGTGCAGGAGTACAACGCGCGCCTGTGGGTCAACCTCACCGACTACCTGGATACCGGTCTGTTCCTCGACCACCGTATCGCCCGCCGTATGCTCGGCCAGATGAGCAAAGGCAAGGACTTCCTGAACCTGTTCTCCTATACCGGCAGCGCCAGCGTCCACGCCGGCCTCGGCGGCGCGCGCTCCACCACCACGGTCGATATGTCGCGCACCTATCTGGAGTGGGCGGAACGCAACCTGCGTCTCAATGGCCTGACCGGCCGCGCGCATCGCCTGATGCAGGCGGACGTGCTGGGCTGGCTGCGGGAGAGCACCGAGCAGTTCGATCTGATCTTTATCGATCCGCCGACCTTCTCCAACTCCAAACGAATGGAAGATGCTTTCGACGTCCAGCGCGATCACATTCGCCTGATGACCGATCTGAAACGTCTGCTGCGTAAAGGCGGCACCATTATGTTCTCGAATAACAAACGCGGTTTCCGTATGGATCATGACGGGCTGGCGGCGCTTGGCCTGAAGGCGCAAGAAATTTCGCAAAAAACGCTGTCGCAGGATTTTGCCCGCAACCGTCAGATCCACAACTGCTGGCTGATTACCGCAGCCTGAAAGGAATAAAGAATGTCACTGATTAGTATGCACGGCGCCTGGCTTTCCTTCAGCGATGCGCCGCTGCTGGATAATGCCGAGCTGCATATCGAAGATAACGAACGCGTCTGCCTCGTCGGACGCAACGGCGCCGGTAAATCGACCCTGATGAAGATCCTCAACCGCGAGCAGGGGCTGGATGACGGGCGCATTATTTATGAACAGGATCTGATTGTGGCGCGTCTGCAGCAGGATCCGCCGCGCAATGTCGCCGGTACGGTGTACGATTTTGTCGCGGAAGGCATCGCCGAGCAGGCGGCTTATCTGAAGGCCTATCATGACGTGTCGCATCAGGTCATGACCGATCCGAGCGACAAAAATTTAAATGAACTGGCGCGCCTGCAGGAGCAGCTCGATAACCTGGGGCTGTGGCAGCTGGACAGCCGCATTAACGAAGTGATTGAGCAGCTTGGTCTCGACGCCAACGCGCAGCTGGCATCCCTGTCCGGCGGCTGGCTGCGTAAAGCGGCGCTGGGCCGCGCGCTGGTCAGCGGGCCGCGCGTGCTGCTGCTCGATGAACCCACCAACCACCTGGATATCGAAACCATCGACTGGCTGGAAGGGTTCCTCAAAACCTTTAAAGGCACCATTATCTTTATTTCGCACGACCGCTCCTTTATCCGCAATATGGCGACGCGCATCGTCGACCTCGATCGCGGCAAGCTGGTGACCTACCCGGGCGATTACGATCAGTATCTGCTGGATAAAGAGGAAGCCCTGCGGGTTGAAGAGCTGCAGAATGCGGAATTCGACCGCAAGCTGGCCCAGGAAGAGGTATGGATCCGCCAGGGGATCAAAGCGCGCCGCACGCGTAACGAAGGCCGCGTTCGCGCCCTGAAGGCGATGCGTCGCGAGCGCGGGGAGCGCCGGGAAGTGATGGGCAGCGCCAGAATGCAGGTTGAAGAGGCTTCGCGCTCCGGCAAAATCGTGTTCGAAATGGAGAACGTCAACTACCAGGTTGATGGCAAAGTGCTGGTGAAAGATTTCTCCGCGCAGATCCAGCGCGGCGACAAGATTGCCCTGATTGGCCCCAACGGCTGCGGGAAAACCACGCTGCTGAAGCTGATGCTTGGCCAGCTGCAGGCCGACAGCGGGCGGATCCACGTCGGCACTAAACTGGAAGTCGCCTACTTCGACCAGCACCGCGCAGAGCTGGATCCGGATCGGACGGTGATGGATAACCTCGCGGAAGGTAAGCAAGAGGTGATGGTTAACGGTAAGCCGCGCCATGTGCTGGGCTACCTGCAGGACTTCCTGTTCCATCCCAAACGGGCGATGACCCCGGTGCGCGCGCTCTCCGGCGGGGAACGTAACCGCCTGCTGCTGGCGCGTCTGTTCCTGAAACCCAGCAACTTATTGATTCTCGATGAACCGACAAACGACCTGGATGTCGAAACGCTGGAGCTGCTGGAAGAGCTGATCGATGGCTATCAGGGCACCGTGATGCTGGTAAGCCACGATCGTCAGTTCGTGGATAACACCGTAACCGAATGCTGGATCTTCGAAGGCGGCGGTCGCATCGGCCAGTACATCGGCGGCTATCACGATGCCCGCGGCCAGCAGGCCCAGTCGTTGGCGCAGAAGCAGCCGGCAGCGAAAAAAACGATGGAAGTCGCTCAGCCAAAAGCAGAAACTGTCAAACGCGGTGGGAACAAACTAAGCTATAACCTGCAGCGCGAGCTGGAACAGCTGCCGCAGAAGCTGGAAGCTCTCGAGGCCGAACTGCAGACGCTGCAGGAACAGGTTGCCGATCCCGACTTCTTTGGACAACCGCACGATCGCACGCAGCAGGTGCTGGCAAAGCTGGCCGAAGCGGAACAGGCGCTGGAAGCAGCCTTTGAACGCTGGGAATATCTCGAAGGATTAAAGAACGGCGCCTGAGCCGAGGAGTTGTCATGTGCGATCATCATCATGCTGCGCGACATATTTTATGTCCCCAATGTGATTTGCTGGTGGCTTTGCCGCAGCTGGAGCATCGCCAGAAAGCCGCTTGCCCGCGCTGCGGTACAACGTTAACCACCACATGGGACGCGCCTCGCCAGCGTCCCACGGCTTACGCGTTGGTCGCGCTGTTTATGCTGCTGTTGGCCAACCTGTTTCCATTTATCTACATGAAAGTGGGCGGGATCAGCAGCGAAATAGAGCTGTTGGAAATTCCCAATGTGTTATTTACCGAGGATTACGCCAGCCTCGGCACCTTCTTTTTACTCTTTGTGCAACTGGTACCGGCCTTTTGCCTGGTCACCATTCTACTGTTGGTCAATCGGGTCAGGATGCCCGCTGGCCTGAAAGCGTTTCTGGCGCGAATTCTGTTTCACCTGAAGACGTGGGGAATGGCGGAGATCTTTCTTGCCGGCGTGCTGGTGAGCTTCGTTAAGCTGATGGCCTATGGCGATATCGGTATCGGTCTGAGCTTTGTTCCGTGGTGCATGTTTTGTCTGCTGCAGTTACGCACTTTCCAGTGCGTCGACCGCCGCTGGCTGTGGGATGATATTGCCCCCATGCCAGCCATTAGCCAACCGCTGAAGGTCGGAGTGGCCGGCATCCGCCAGGGGCTGCGCTCCTGCGCCTGCTGCACGGCGGTGTTACCGGTCGACCAGACGGTCTGCCCGCGCTGTCATAGTAAAGGAACGGCGCGGCGTAAAAACAGCCTGCAGTGGACGCTGGCCCTGCTGGTGACCTCATTTATCCTCTATCTCCCCGCCAATATTATGCCGATCATGATCACCGATCTGCTGGGCGATAAAATGCCGTCAACCATCATGGCTGGGGTAATTTTACTGTGGAGCGAGGGGTCTTATCCGGTGGCGCTGGTGATTTTTATTGCCAGTATTATGGTGCCGACGCTAAAGATGATCGCTATCGCCTGGCTGTGCTGGAATGCCAATAGCAACGGTGCGCGCGATTCGGAACGCATGCATCTGATCTATGAAGTGGTGGAATTTGTTGGCCGCTGGTCAATGATTGATGTTTTTGTCATCGCCGTACTCTCTGCGCTGGTGCGCATGGGAGGGTTGATGAATATCTATCCCGCCATCGGCGCGGTTATGTTTGCGCTGGTGGTGGTGATGACCATGTTTTCAGCCATGACGTTTGATCCCCGTTTACTGTGGGATCGTGAGCCAGATTCAAGCCATGAGGAAAGACAACAACATGGAAAATAAGAGCGGAGAAGCGAAAGTGCAGAAGGTGAAGAACTGGTCACCGGTGTGGATCTTCCCTATCGTCACTGCGCTGATCGGGGCGTGGATCCTGTTTTATCATTACAGCCATCAGGGACCTGAGGTCACGCTGATCACCACGAATGCGGAGGGGATTGAAGGGGGAAAAACCCGTATCAAGAGCCGTAGCGTGGACGTTGGGGTGGTGGAGAGCGCCACGCTGACCGACGATTTAACCCACGTGGAAATCAAAGCCCGCCTCAATTCCGGGATGCAGAAATTACTGCACAACGATTCCGTCTTCTGGGTGGTGAAACCGCAGGTAGGGCGCGAGGGGATCAGTGGCCTGGGAACATTATTGTCCGGGGCCTATATTGAACTGCAGCCGGGGTCGAAAGGTACGGTGCCGGAGCAGTATCCGCTGCTTGATTCTCCGCCGCTGGCCTCGCCGGACGCCAAGGGGATCCGTATTCTGCTGGAGAGCAGCAAGGCGGGCCAGCTGTCGCCAGGCGATCCGGTGCTGTTCCGCGGCTATCGCGTGGGGTCGGTGGAAACCAGCACCTTCGACACCCAGAAACGTCGTATCACTTATCAGTTGTTCATCAATGCGCCCAATGACCGCCTGGTGACCACCAATGTCCGCTTCTGGAAGGACAGTGGGATCGCTGTCGATTTGACCTCGGCGGGGATGCGCGTCGAGATGGGCTCGCTGTCGACGCTGTTTGGCGGCGGCGTGAGCTTCGATATTCCGGAAGGACTGGATCTCGGCGAGCCGGTGGCGAATAAAACGGAATACCATCTGTTTGACGATCAGAAGAGCATCCAGGATTCGGTCTTTACCGAACATATTGACTATGTGATGTTCTTCAAAGACTCAGTTCGCGGCCTGCAGCCCGGCGCGCCGGTGGAGTTCCGCGGCATCCGTCTGGGAACCGTCGGCAAAGTGCCATTCTTCATCCCCGGTCTGAAGCAGCGTTTGAACGACGACTATCGCATTCCGGTGGAAGTGCGGGTTGAACCGCAACGTCTGATTAACCAGCTGGGCGGCGATCCGAATATTCGCGCCCACATTGACGATCTGATCAACCGCGGACTGCGCGGCTCGCTGAAAACCGGCAATCTGGTGACCGGCGCGCTGTATATCGATCTCGACTTCTATCCGAAGGCGCCGCCGCGCGGGAAAATGCAGGAGTTTAACGGCTATCCGATTATCCCGACCATCAGCGGTGGTCTGGCGCAGATCCAGCAGCGTCTGATGGATGCGCTGGATAAGATTAATAACCTGCCGCTCAATCCGTTGCTGGAGCAGGCGACGAGCACCCTGGCGCAGAGCGAGAAGACCATGCAGCACGTGCAGACCACGCTGGATAGTCTGAATAAGATCACCTCCAGCCAGTCGATGCAGCAGTTGCCTGCCGATATGCAGACGACGCTGCGCGAGCTGAACCGCAGCATGCAGGGCTTCCAGCCGGGCTCCGCGGCCTACAATAAGATGGTGGCCGATATGCAGCGTCTGGATCAGGTGCTGCGCGAGCTGCAGCCGGTCCTGAAAACGCTCAATGATAAGAGCAATGCGCTGGTATTTGAGGCGAAGGATAAAAAAGACCCACAGCCGAAGGGAGCGAAATAATGAAAAAATGGTTACTCGCGGCAACCGTATGCGTGCTGACGGCATGCAGTAGCGGCGGCGAAAGCAAAACGTATTACCAGCTGCCGGTGGCGCAGGGCGGCGCACAGCGCGCCGCCAGCCAGGGGGCACGTCTGCTGTGGGTTGAGCAGGTCAGCATCCCGGATTATCTGGCGGGTAACGGGGTGGTCTACCAGACCACCGACGTACAGTATGTGATCGCCAATAATAATCTGTGGGCCAGCCCGCTGGACCAGCAGCTACGCACCACGCTGGTGGCGAACCTGAGCCAACAGCTGCCGGGCTGGGTAGTGTCATCCCAGCCGCTGGGTAGCGAACAGGATACGCTCAACGTCGCGGTCAACGGCTTTCACGGACGCTACGACGGGCGGGTTATCGTCAGCGGTGAGTGGCTGCTGAAGCATCAGGGGCAGCTGATCAAGCGCCCGTTTAACATCGTGCTTAAGCAGGATCAGGATGGATATGATGCGATGGTCAAGACCATGGCGCAGGCGTGGAGCCAGGAGGCGGCAGCCATTGCCAGCGAGCTTAACCGTCTGCCATAAGTAAAATTCATCACGCTGATCTGCCGCGCGGTTCATCTGAGCCGCGCGGCTTTTTTTTGTCAGGTCAGTTCGTTACCGGCCGGTGTGCCAGGTGAACAAAAAATGAACTCTTATATAGGTCACAAATATGACAATGGCGTGAATTTTGCGCATTGACGTCGCCTTCATTTCGCGGTATTCGTTACCCGTGGCTGCACAATTTGCGACCACTGTTTTCTTTTCCACCAGATCAAAGAATGAGGGAAACGAGGCATGAAGAGACAAAAACGAGATCGCCTGGAACGGGCACATCAACGCGGATATCAGGCGGGTATCGCAGGAAGATCGAAAGAAATGTGTCCATACCAGAGCTTGAATCAACGCTCATGGTGGCTGGGAGGCTGGCGAGAAGCCATGGAGGACAGGGTACTAACGGCCTGACACTGTCTCTTTAAAAAAGAAGCCTCCGCATAGCGGGGGCTTCGCCTTTTAATCGCTGCTGAACGTTATCAGAAAGCGGAAGTATCCTGGAACAGACCCACTTTCAGATCGCTTGCGGTGTAGATCAGACGATCGTCAACCAGCACTTCTCCATCCGCAAGGCCCATAATCAGACGACGGTTAACGATGCGCTTGAAGTGGATGCGGTAGGTCACTTTTTTCGCGGTCGGCAGAACCTGGCCCGTGAATTTCACTTCGCCAACGCCCAGCGCACGGCCTTTGCCTTCGCCGCCGAGCCAGCCGAGATAGAAACCTACCAACTGCCACATGGCATCCAGGCCCAGGCAGCCCGGCATCACCGGATCGCCGATAAAGTGGCAACCGAAGAACCACAGGTCCGGGTTGATGTCGAGTTCGGCCTCAACATAACCTTTGTCGTAGTTACCACCGGTTTCGGTCATTTTGATGACGCGGTCCATCATCAGCATGTTTGGCGCCGGCAACTGCGGGCCTTTCGCGCCGAACAGTTCACCACGACCAGAGGCAAGAAGATCTTCTTTTGTATAGGATTCGCGTTTATCTACCATGTTTTCAGTAAGCCTTATTTTAAGTTCGGGACGCAGGATAGCTAACACGTGTAAGCTGAACAAGTCCGATCAGTTAGAACTTGTCCCACCTAACCAGCGTAGCGGCCACGGAAAACGATGGCGAGTCTCCTGCTGGGTCGCCTGCGCTATCCGCTCCTGAATGGTTTGTCGCAGCGTCTGTCCTTCACCGTCCCACATCAGCTGGGTCAACATCGGCAGCGCTTCGGTAATATCGTCTATTGCCCAGATAGCAAACTGATTGTCGGCAACGGCCTGACGCAGCTCGTGGGTCAGACTAAGGTGGCGAACGTTGGCGGCAGGGATAATCACGCCCTGTTTTCCGGTGAGGCCGCGCTGCTGACAGATTGTGAAGAAACCTTCAATTTTTTCATTCAGTCCGCCGACCGGCTGCACACGACCAAACTGGTCGACGGAGCCGGTGATCGCGATGCTCTGATTAATCGGCACGTTGGCCAGCGCGCTGATTAAGGCGCAGAGTTCCGCCATGGAGGCGCTGTCGCCATCCACTTCACTGTAGGACTGTTCAAAGGTCAGCGAAGCGGAGAAGGGGAGTTGTTGCTCCAGCTCCAGCTCGGACATCAGAAAAGCCTGCATGATCATCATGCCTTTCGCATGGATGTTGCCGCCCAGCTCGGCTTTGCGTTCGACGTCGATAAACTCGCCGTCGCCAATGTGCACGACGCAGCTGATGCGCGAAGGTTCGCCGAAGGCGCGTGGATGACCGGGGAATTCAATGACCGAGAGGGCGTTGATCTGCCCGACGCATTCGCCTTCGGTTTCAATCAGGATCTGTTCCTGCAGGATTTCATCCTGCATACGCTCCGCCAGGTAGCCTTCACGCCACTCCCGGCGCGCCAGCATCGTCTGCATCGCTTCGCCGGTAATCTCTTCGCCTTCGCAGAAGGCGGCAGACTCACGCAGCTGGCGGGCTATCCATAGCGGGCTGAGCGGCAGGGTCTCCTGGTCGCCGGTGTAGCGCGTCCCTTCATCGATCAGCAGTGGCCAGGCATCGCTCGCCGGGCCCGGTAGCTCCAGCTGCTGCGCATTCTGCCATACCCACTGGCACCAGGCCTTCAGCGTATCGGCGTCCGCAAACTGCAGGGTGTCTTCATACTCGCTATAGATAGCCTGGGCAGAGAGCTCTGGCTCCATTTCCTGGAAATCGGCCAGCGATTCGCGTTCGCCCACCAGCATGACTTTCAGGCTCAGCGGCATGGAAGGGATGCTGACCGGCAGCGGCCGTGATTCATCAATGGAGAGCCAGTCAAAGCGCTGACGGGTCACCATATTTTTCAGGCGCATCCACAGCAGCGGTTGCGCCAGTAATGCGCGTAGTGAGAGCACCAGCACGCCGCCGTTGGCCTGATGGACCAGGCCTGGCTGGAGTGTGATTTCACCGTTAAACTGGCGTACGCAGCCAAACAGCTGTTCCGCCTCCAGCCAATCGGCCGCCACGACCGGAGCGGTACTGGCAAAATTATCTTCAGCGCGTTGCGCCGGCGCGAGCGTCACGTGAGCGCCGTTAACCTCATAGCGAACTCCGTGAAGCGGTGCGGCAGGCTCGTGCAGCGTGCGAGTTTCAGCCGCCAGCCATTGCAGATATTCCGGCTCCTCAGGGGCTTTCACCAACATGAAGGAGGAGACTGCCGGGGTGTATAGCAGCTGCTCAAGCGCATAGAACAACCGCGGCTGCAGATCGCCCGAGAGGGAGGGGGCCGGATGAGAGAGTTCAGCTTGAGCAAACAGCGCCTGGTAAGGTTCCAGATCAGGCGCAAGGTCGGTTCGGGTCAGTTTCGTAATGGTCAAAGTCGCTGTTTTTTAGTTAGATGTAAAGCGCGCAATTATACCTGATGCCGCGTCTGAGCACACGGAGGATTATGGCTACCCCGATGATTACCCGGCCATCCACATCACGAATAATGATTTATATTCAGCACATCAGGAAAAAACTGATATCCTGAAATGAGTTACACGGTCACATTGAGATCGCAATGAAATATCAACAACTGGAAAATCTTGAAAGCGGCTGGAAATGGAAATATCTGGTAAAGAAGCACCGGGAAGGTGAGCTGATTACCCGCTACATTGAGGCCAGCGCTGCGCAAGCTGCGGTAGATGACTTGCTGACGCTCGAGAATGAACCTGTGCTGGTGCATGCCTGGATTGAGCAGCATATGAATCCGGCGCTGATGAACCGCATGAAACAGACCATCCGTGCGCGACGGAAACGCCATTTTAACGCCGAGCATCAGCATACGCGTAAGAAGTCGATCGACCTTGAGTTTGTCGTCTGGCAGCGCCTTGCCGGTCTGGCGCAGAGGCGAGGGAAAACCTTGTCCGAAACCATCGTCCAGCTGATTGAGGATGCTGAGCATAAAGAGAAGTATGCCAGCAAAATGTCGAGCCTGAAGCACGATCTGCAGGTTCTGTTAGGTAAGGAGTAGCGGGCTGCCCGTTCAGTAGTGACTAAGGCGCAGGTCGCGCCACACAGGCTACCATCCGCCTCTTACGGCCTTCAGCTTTTAGCCGCTAAAGCGAGCGAGAAGACATAAAAAAACCCGCCGAAGCGGGTTTTTTCATCAGTTATAACTTAAGCCGCAGGCTGAGTTACAACTTCTTTGTAGCCTTTAACTTCGATCTCTACACGACGATCCGGAGCCAGGCAGTCGATCAGGGCAGCGCGAGCTTTCACGTTGTCACAGGTGTTGCCAGTAACCGGGTTGGATTCACCCATGCCGCGAGCGGAGATTTTGCCAGCCGGGATGCCTTTAGCAACCAGGTAGTCAACAACGGACTGAGCACGTTTCTCAGACAGCTGCTGGTTGTAAGCATCGGAACCGATGCGGTCGGTGTAGCCCAGAACAACAGCGGAACCGTCTTTCGGATCCATGTTGCTCAGCTGGGTGTACAGCTGATCCAGAGCCTGCTGACCTTCCGGTTTCAGGGTTGCTTTGTTGAAGTTGAACAGTACGTCAGACTTCAGGGTGAAGTGCTTGGTCGCCACTTCCGGAGCCGGAGCCGGAGCCGGAGCTACAACCGGTGCAGCATCTTCCTGACCGAAACGGTAGGAAACGCCCAGGCTCAGCATGCCGTTATCAGGACGGGTACCCACAGTGCCCGCGTCGCCGATGTTGTTAACCCACTGGTATTCCAGACGGGTAGCGATGTCACGAGTAACAGCCCACTCTACGCCGCCAGCAAATACTGGGGAAACGCCAGTGTCGTGTTCGCTACGGGAAACGCCGGTAGAAGCGTAGTTGCCTTTGGAGTCAGCGCGCCAAACCATGCCGCCCAGACGGGTGTAGATGTCCAGATCGTCAGTGATCGGGTAACCCAGTTTAGCGGTCAGCTGAACGCCCTGAGCTTTGAAAGCACCGTTGTCAACGCTGCCTTTATATGCCATACGGCCCAGCCAGTCGTAACCCATTTCGAAACCGAGGTACGGGTTAACCTGGTAACCACCGAACGCACCAGCACCGAGCTGATCGTTACGGGTCGGACCATTGTTGCCCTGGAAACCGTTACCGTAGAAACCGGTGTCGTGATACTGGGACCAACCCAGTTTACCACCTGCATACCAGGTGTTATCTTTCGGAGCGGCCTGCGCTACGGTAGCGAAGCCAGCCAGTGCCACTGCAATCGCGATAGCTGTCTTTTTCATTTTTTGCGCCTCATTATCATCCAAAATTCGCCATGAAGTTACAAAAGACCTCACGGTTAAATCCTTCACCGGGGGCGTGACTTGTTGTTAACTATGCTGATACATGCAGCGTAAGCCGATCACCCCTGGCGATGTAAAGTCTACAACTTAGTTCGAAACTTACAAGTGTGAACTCTGTCAGGCATATGAAAAAAAAGGGTTGTGTACACAATATTTAACAAATATGGTTGATTTTCGTACACGAAAAAAAGGCACAAATGCCCGTGTGGCAGGCATTCCGCGAAAAAGACCTTAAAAAACGCTGTGCCATTACTACCGGTAAAAAAAATTCCAGGAATAATCCTAATTTCACTCAATGATACAAATTTGAGTGAATTTTTAGCCCGCTGAGTTGTCTGCCGAGCGTGCCCTGATTTCGGACCGGGCGCATGATGAATCCCATCGCGCAGCCTTCCTGGGCTGCATGCACCAGACGCTCATGTTCGTCAGCGGTTAACTCCTCCGCCAGCCAGCAGATAACCACACTATAGTTACCGGTACGCAGGGCGCGGATCATCGAGTCTAAAGTGTGACTGGGGGAGAGCTGGCTAATTTGCATGACCTTAGACAGCGGCAGACCGGCGGACTGAACCCACTCGCGGCTAAGCTTTTGTTGCGGCGTAAGCCACAGCTGCCAGCGAGACTGTTGACCCAACTGCTGTAATAAAGGTAGCAACAACAACTGTGTCATCATGGGTTGATCTTCACGATAGACAATTTCACTGATCAGCCCATTGGCGGCCTGTTCGCCAGAACGATGAGCGTAGTGGGCTGCCGGAGCAGAGGCCTGTGCTGAACGGTTTGCATGAGCTGAAGTAAACATAGTCTATCCCGCCTGTAGTTACTGTATGCATATACAGTATATCCGCCAGGGGAAAAGATCAACCGCAATTTGTCATTTTGCTGGTGGAAATTTAATCGCTTTCAGCCATCCTGACGGTACAGGTTTGCGGCTACTCGCAACACCATCCTTAACACCGGCTAATCCTTTTTCTCCTGTCTGCCAGTTGCAGCAACAGCTGCAATTTTCTGAAAGCGTCTCGCAAAACCGCATTCTGGTGGAAAAGCAGGCAAAAATCATCTTGCTGCTGTCAGGGAAGTCCCTTATGTTTTCCCTTAGCGGATCCGTTAACAACTTAAGTTTAATTACATGATTCACAAAGGAATGATCATGAGAAAACTCGTATGTCCGCGGCTCCCGCAATTTCAGGCCTGCGTCTCTCCGCTGGGCCAACTTCACTCTCGCCCCCTGTTTGGCGGCTACAGCCTGGCTATCGAAGAGACCGTGTTTGCGATGGTGGCAGAGGGGAATATTTATCTAAAGGCCTGCGAGCAGAGCGCTGCCTATCGGGTAGAACACCATAATCCTTTATTGATGCTGCGCCGACACGGGCGCATCGTGCCGCTAAAGTATTATCAAATCGACGATGCCTTGTGGCGCGATGAGAAACAGCTTTTCCGCTTGTCGCTGATGTCGTGGCAGAGCGCCCAGCGTGAAAAATATCGCCGCCGGTCGTCGGGACGCCTGAAGGATTTACCCAATATCAGCTTTCATATGGAGTTGCAGCTGATTCACTCGGGCATTCCAGACGTGTTAGCACTACTGGAGGTGGGCGCCCGCCAGGCCTGGCTAAAGCTGCGCGAGAACAATGCTTCTCTATCGCACAACGTCTTGCTGGCGCTGGAGGGGGCTATCGTTGGCGTTCATGCCGCCGCGCTCCCGACGCCACGGCGTCAGGAGCTTCTGGAATGGGCGTCTACTCGCTAATGGACAACGGTTATTCCGTTTGAGCGTGTACCCGCTGCTGCAGGCGGCAGATTTCAGGCAACAGCGCCAGCAGCAGGCCAATCTGCTGTAACACCAGGGGCTCTTTACTGTCCGCGCGAGGCTCCAGATGGTGGATCCGGCTTTGCAGGCTGGTCAACGCCTTCTGCACCCGCTGTTCATCCGCTGGGGTATGATGCAGGGCATCATCCACATAGCAGACCGCATCATCGAGCAGGGCGAGGATGTCCGGCGTGGACAGTTTTTCCCGATGCGCGCCGAGAGCGGAAATGTAGCTGGTGAAGGTATGATTGAGACACAGCAGGCGAAAGGCGGTCTCGCGCTGGGCGGCATCCGCCCGTGGTTCCGTCGACAAGTTCGAGACGACGGAAGCCAGCTCAGCATCGCGGTTGTAGGCGTCACGGCGTGCGACACGGTAGGCCAGCCGGTTGTCGCGGCCCTGGTGGTACTGCTCCAGGATGGCATCCAGATAACGGCAGTTCGCGTTTAGCGCCCGGTCCAGCGCCCGCGGCAGGTTGCGGAATTTCCAGTCCGGCCAGATGAAGCTGACCGCCGCCCAGGCGATGGCGCAGCCGATCAGCGTATCAATGATGCGCGGCAGCGCGACTTCAAAACCTTCGCCAAGCAGGTTAAAGCACAGCAGCACCAGCAGCGTAATAAACATGGTGGCATGGGCGTACTGCACGTTACGAAAGGCGAAGAACAGCACGCCGGTGAGGACGATCAGCAGCAGCTGCCCTTCAACCGACGGTACCAGCAGGAGGACCGGCAGGCCGATCGCCACCCCGACCAGCGTGCCGATGATCCGCAACGCCAGACGATGGCGGGTGGCGTTATAGTTCGGCTGACAGACGAACAAACTGGTCAGCAGGATCCAGTAGCCGTGCTGAAGACCGGTAAACTGGATGAAGGCATAGCCGGCGCAGAGCACCAGCGACATACGCACCGCGTGGCGAAAGAGGGCTGACTCTGGCGACATATTGCGCTGCAGGCGCAGCCAGATATCGTTCAGTCCGCCGAGCCTGTCGTCGGCCAGCAGCGTCTCTGTATTACTCCCGGCGGGCGCGGTGGTTTGCACCGATTCAATCGTGGCCAGCTGAGCATCAATGGCGCGCAGGTTATTGAGTAAATAGCCAAGGGCGTTGAGCTGCTCATCGGATGCGCCGCTGGCGCGTACGCGCTCAAGTGCCGCATCGAGATGCATAAACGCCCGTTCGAAATGGGCATCATGCTGATAGGGTTCGCGCAGCAGAATCGCCCGCGAGAGTTTCTGGCAGGCCTGCGCCTGCATCGAAAGCATGCGCTGGAAACGGAACATCACATCGCTGTAGCGGAACTGGTCGCGCAGGGTCTGGTACTGAATATGCGATGAGCTGGCGCGTTCATGAATATCCTGGGCCACAAAGTAATACTGCAGCGTACGACGAGTACCACGCTGTCCCCGGTCGCCTCGTAGTCGGGTCAACAGTGATACCTTGGTTTGGTTAAGGGTCGCCACCAGTTGGCCGTTGGCGAGGGCCAGATCGTACAGCGGCGCCTGGCTCTCATCCTCAAGGTCTGGATCAAACAGCCGGGATTTGAGCTCCAGATAGCGGGCCAGTTGCTCATAGCTACGCGCCAGGTTGTCCTGCAGTGGACGAATTGGAAAAATCAGATGGCCGGACAACGTCAGCAGGTTGTACCACACGGCTCCTGCCAGCAGGAACAACGGCTGCAGATACCAGTGATCGTACAGCGTGACGCCGAGCATGGTGTAGATGGCGATAAGCAGGGCGCCGAAGGCAATGGTCGCATAGCGCTGTCCTAGGCCGCCAAGCAAAATAAAGCCGATGGTAGACACGGTCAGACCAAGGGCAAACAGCGGCGGCCACGGAAACAGCAGCTCCACGGAGGCGGAGGCGATAAAAAAGCAAACCAGAGTAATGGCGAGGTTGCGCAGACGGCCCGCCAGACGGTCATCAAGGTCGGTCAGCGCCGCGGCCACGACGCCGAGGGTGAGGGGGATGGTCAGTTTGACTTCGCCGATCCACCAGGGAAACAGCGTCGTGCCGCAGAGCGCAATAAAAATGCGTACGTTATAAAGCCAGGCGCTGTTCCAGGTGTAGCGGCGTAGCAGGGGGCTAATCATGTCCGTGTTCCGTTCGGTTACTGAAAGCGACGACGCGCATTGGCTTCGCGTGCGGCGCGCGCGGTTTCCACAGAGACGACCCGGCGACCCACCGGCCAGAGGGCGATGGCGGCGATTTTAAAATTAGCGATCCCCACCGGGATACCAATGATAGTCAGGCATTGGGCGATGCCGCTGAAAATATGCATCAGGCACAACCACCAGCCGAAAAAAATGAACCACAGAATGTTCAGGATGGTGCCGCCGGCGTTCAGCAGGCTGTTTTGGCGACCTGGCTCGAGCTCATCAACATGAATCGCCTCGTTACCATAGGGAAATAACGAAAGGCGAGTGATTTCCCAGCAGGAACGAGTCAGCGGCAGCGTGACGATCAGCATAATGCTGACCAGGGTGGCGAGCAGCCAGCCTAAAGTGGTGGCGAAACCGCCAAGGATAAAGTTCAAAATATTCAGAATGGTACGCATAAAGCCTCGGTTTTGCCCTGTGGATAATAAGACCTGACAATTGTAACGTTTTTTTGCGCTGGAGCACCTGGTCCGGGACGGTTAAACTGAAAAACAATCCACCCTGATTGAAAATCGACATTATATGGAACTTAAAGCGACAACATTGGGCAAACGCATGGCTCAGCATCCTTATGACAGGGTGCAGTTACTGAATGCCGGGGTAAAGGTTTCCGGCGATCGTCATGAGTATCTTATCCCTTTCAATCAGTTATTGTCAGTGCATTGTAAGCGCGGTCTGGTCTGGGGCGAACTGGAGTTTGTGCTGCCGGACGATAAAGTCGTGCGTTTGCACGGTACCGAATGGAGCGAAACGCAGCGCTTTTATCACCATTTACACACGCTCTGGCAGCAGTGGAGCACGGAAATGAGCGATATCGCCGCCGGGGTGCTGAAGCAGCAGCTGACAGCCATCGAACGCACCCGGGCAGAAGGTAAGTGGCTGACGCGTCAGCAGGTGGCGGATGTTCAGGATAATATCCGCCATGCGTTAACCGGGCTGCCGATGCCCACTAGCCGGCTTGACGCCTTTGATAACTGCCGGGAGCTGTGGCGGGAATGTCAGCGCTGGTTAGGGGATATTGAAGCGGCGCGTCAGGCCCATAACCAGGCCTTTACCGAGGCGATGCTGGAACAGTATCGCGGCTTTTTTGACGGAGTGGAATCCTCCCCGCTCAATCCGTCGCAGGCGCGAGCGGTGGTGAACGGCGAGCACTCCCTGCTGGTGCTGGCGGGAGCGGGCAGTGGTAAAACCTCGGTGCTGGTGGCTCGAGCGGGCTGGCTGCTGGCACGGGGAGAAGCGGCGGCAGAGCAAATTCTGCTGCTGGCATTTGGCCGCCAGGCGGCGCAGGAGATGGATGAGCGGATCCGCGAGCGTCTGGCATCAGACGATATTACCGCCCGCACCTTCCACTCGCTGGCGCTGCATATTATCCAGCAGGGCAGCAAAAAAGTGCCCACCATCAGTAAGCTGGAAAGCGATACTGCGGCCCGCCACGCATTGCTGCTGAAAAGCTGGCAAAAGCAGTGCCAGGAGAAAAAAGCGCAGGCGAAAGGCTGGCGCCTGTGGCTGGAAGAGGAGATGGGCTGGCAACTGCCGGAAGGGGACTTCTGGCAGGATAAAAAGGTGCAGCGGCGGATGGCCAGCCGGCTTGACCGCTGGGTCAGCCTGATGCGCATGCACGGCGGCTCCCAGGCAGAGATGATCGCCGGCGCGCCGGATGCGGTACGCGATCTGTTCAGTAAACGGGTGAAGCTGATGTCGCCCCTGCTGAAAGAGTGGAAGGCGGCGCTGAAGGCGGAGAATGCGGTCGATTTTTCCGGCCTGATCCATCAGGCGGTCAATATTCTCGATAAAGGCCGCTTCGTTAGCCCGTGGAAACACATTCTGGTGGATGAATTTCAGGATGTTTCGCCGCAGCGAGCCTCGCTGCTGGCCGCGTTACGCCGGCAAAATAGCCAAACCACGCTCTTTGCCGTTGGCGATGACTGGCAGGCGATTTACCGGTTCAGCGGGGCGCAGCTCTCCCTGACCACCGCGTTCAACCACTACTTTGGCGAAGGGGACTGCTGTGCGCTGGATACCACCTATCGCTTTAACGGGCGTATCGGCGAAATAGCCAATGGTTTTATCCAGCAGAATCCGCATCAGTTAAGCAAACCGCTGAACAGCCTGACCGCGGGAGATAAAAAGGCCGTCACTCTGTTAGCCGACGATAAGCTGGACGATCTTCTGGATAAATTGAGCGGTTACGTTAAGCCCGAGCAGCGAATCCTTCTGCTTGCCCGCTACCATCATCTGAAGCCCGAGGCGCTTGATAAAGCGGTGACGCGCTGGCCGCACCTCCAGCTTGATTTTATGACTATTCACGCCAGCAAAGGTCAGCAGGCCGACTATGTCATTGTGCTGGGACTGCAGGAGGGAGTGGATGCGTTTCCGGCTCCAGCGCGCGAGTCGATCATAGAGGAGGCGCTCCTGCCGCAACCGGAAGATTTTCCGGATGCGGAGGAACGTCGACTGCTGTACGTGGCCATAACCCGTGCCCGTCACCGGGTGTGGCTGTTATTTAACAAGGCGCAACCGTCGCCGTTTGTCGAGATCCTGCAGGCGCTGGATGTGCCTGTGGCCAGAAAGCCGTGATCGCGGTTCGATTATTTCAGGCGCTCGGCAAGATATCGCGGATAATCCGGGATCAGAATATCGAGCGGTTGAGCGAAGTGCGGCGACTGGATAATAAAGTCAGCGGTGGAGACGTTAGTGGCGACCGGAATGTTCCAGACTGTGGCCAGACGCAGCAAGGCTTTGACATCCGGGTCGTGGGGAACGGCGTTCAGCGGATCCCAGAAGAAGATCAGCACGTCGATTTTCCCTTCTGAAATGAGGGCACCCACCTGCTGGTCGCCGCCCATCGGGCCGCTCAGCATGGCATTGACCTCCAGCCCGGTAGCCCGGGAGACCAGGTTGCCGGTAGTGCCGGTGGCGTACAAAACATGTTGTGCCAGCAGCGCCTGATGGCGAGCAACCCATTTCATCAGCATATCTTTACAGTGATCGTGAGCCACCAGCGCGATATGTTTTTGCGCAGGCAGGGTACGTGTTGTCAGTTCCATATTTTCATTCCGCATTTTGACCTGCTGACAGATTACTGAATGTGGCTGTCGCTGCAAGCATCAGGGATGAAAATTTTGCTGAATCTGCGGGTTAGCCTGGATGGCCCCCTGCTGCGGATTAGCATACACTTAGGTGAAATAGCAGGAGGAAACCATGAAAGAGAACGATATTGCCGAAATCCTGACCTCGACACGGACGATTGCGCTGGTCGGCGCCAGCGACAAACCTGACCGTCCTAGCTACCGGGTCATGAAGTATCTGCTGGATCAGGGGTATTACGTTATCCCGGTTTCGCCGAAGGTGGCAGGCAAGACGCTGTTGGGGCAACAGGGCTATGGAACGCTTGCCGATGTTCCGGAAAAGGTCGACATGGTTGATGTCTTCCGTAATTCAGAAGCGGCATGGGGCGTGGCGCAGGAGGCGATTGCTATCGGCGCGAAAACGCTGTGGCTGCAGCTGGGGGTGATCAATGAACAGGCCGCGGTGCTGGCCCGAGAAGCCGGGTTAAACGTGGTGATGGATCGTTGTCCGGCAATTGAGCTACCGCGACTGGGGCTGGCTAAGTAAAAATAACCCGCATTAGCGGGTTTTTTTATCCTCTCTAATAAATAAAATTCGCATTATTTATGTTTTCTTAGCGAAACGTTTCGTTGTTCATTTGAAAATTTATAGAGTGGAAATAACCTTGTGGAACATAATGCCTTTATTAATCACAGATGGCCATGCTAATTATGTGGAATAATAAAAAACACTCAAACTCGAATTTTTTCATTTTTTTTAAGGCATGTTTTAATTAAGGTTATTAATACGGTAATTATTTTAATTATTAAAAAAAGGAGGTGATTTGAATATTGCAATTCCGTGACAAAGGTCTCATTTTTTGAGGTGGGCGATGAAAAAAAACGATAGAAAGATATGACGAAGCCAGGAAGTATAATTTTTTTTTGCCAAACGAGTTCTTAATGAAATGAAAACCTGGCATGAAAAATAAAAGAGTATAGAAGTGTGGTTTTCTGTTTTATTGTCTTATTTATCAATCAGTTGTTTTGTTTCAATGTATTTCAGTTTTGTTTCTTAACATCCTTGCGGCCCCGTGGTTTCTGGTATATCTAATAAGATGCATAAGTAAGAATTATCTCAAAACCTCTGACTGCGTCTTCATCCCAAGGGTGCGTCCTGATGAAAAATATAAATATCACAGCAAAAGACACAGGTGTGAAATACACCATCGATGGTAATCAAGTTAACTTGAACACGCAGTCAGTTGTCGTGTTGCATATTAAGCGAGAGGACATCAGTTCGTTCTCGAGGCAAGGTAATGATCTTGTTCTGAAGATAAACGATGGCAGTACGCTTACGCTGAAAAACTTTTTTGTTAATGATGCCAGTGGGCATCATAGCGATTTAGTTTTACAGGATGACGATAGTGGGGCTCTGTGGTGGCTTGAAGGGGCAGGAACCAGCGATGCCCATTATTCTCTCATCAGCGATATTTCAGGATTACTAGTTGCTGGCAGTTCTGGTGGTAGCATTGCTCCATGGGTAATGGCTGGGGCGGCACTGCTGGGGGTGGGCGCGATGATTGCGGGATCATCTGATAAAGATCACTCATCTCATTCTAACATTGATGATACAGACTCCGATGCTGATAGTGATTCGGATTCTGACTCAGACAGCGATACTGACCCTGGCGGCAGCGAAAGTGATGCCGATGCGGATTCTGACAGCGATGCGGATTCTGACAGCGATTCGGATTCTGACAGCGACTCTGATTCCGACAGTGACTCCGACAGCGATTCGGATTCTGACAGTGACTCCGACAGTGACTCCGACAGCGATTCGGATTCTGACAGTGACTCGGATTCTGACAGCGATTCGGATTCTGACAGTGACTCGGATTCTGACAGCGATTCTGACTCTGACAGTGACTCGGATTCCGACAGCGACTCTGACTCCGACAGCGACTCCGACTCAGATTCCGACAGTGATTCTGACTCGGATAGCGATTCTGACTCCGACAGCGACTCCGATTCTGACTCCGACTCTGACTCCGACAGCGATGCGGACTCGGACAGCGACTCCGATTCAGACAGTGACTCGGATACCGACAGCGACTCCGATTCAGACAGTGACTCTGACTCCGACAGCGACTCGGATTCTGACTCCGACTCCGATTCGGACAGCGATTCAGATTCCGACAGTGACTCGGATTCCGACAGCGATTCTGACTCTGACAGCGACTCGGACTCAGACAGTGACTCCGACTCCGACAGCGATGCGGATTCGGACAGCGACTCGGACTCTGACAGTGACTCTGATTCCGACAGCGACTCCGACTCTGACAGCGACTCGGATTCCGACAGTGACTCGGATTCTGACAGCGACTCCGACTCCGACTCTGACAGCGACTCGGACTCTGACAGTGACTCTGATTCCGACAGCGACTCCGACTCTGACAGTGACTCCGACTCTGACAGTGACTCGGATTCTGACAGTGATTCGGATTCTGACAGCGACTCGGACTCTGACAGCGATTCGGATTCTGACAGTGACTCCGATTCAGACAGTGACTCTGACTCCGACAGCGACTCTGATTCCGACAGTGACTCTGACTCCGACAGCGACTCTGATTCCGACAGTGACTCGGATTCCGACAGCGACTCTGACTCTGACAGTGACTCCGATTCTGACAGCGACTCGGATTCTGACTCCGACTCTGACTCCGACAGCGATTCGGATTCTGACAGCGACTCGGATTCTGACAGCGATTCTGACTCGGACAGCGACTCGGACTCGGACAGTGACTCCGACTCGGATAGCGATTCCGACTCTGACAGCGACTCGGATTCCGACTCTGACAGTGACTCGGACTCTGACAGCGATGCGGACTCCGACAGCGACTCCGACTCTGACAGTGACTCGGATTCTGACAGCGACTCGGATTCTGACAGCGATTCAGATTCCGACAGTGACTCGGACTCGGACAGCGACTCGGATTCTGACAGCGACTCCGATTCCGACAGTGATTCGGACTCCGACAGCGACTCCGATTCTGACAGCGATTCGGATTCCGACAGTGACTCGGATTCTGACAGCGACTCGGACTCGGACAGTGACTCCGACTCGGATAGCGATTCCGACTCTGACAGCGACTCGGATTCCGACAGCGACTCGGACTCTGACAGTGACTCGGATTCCGACAGCAACTCCGACTCCGACAGCGACTCTGATTCCGACAGCGACTCGGACTCTGACAGTGACTCGGATTCCGACAGCGACTCCGACTCCGACAGCGACTCTGATTCTGACAGTGATTCTGATTCAGACAGCGACTCGGACTCTGACTCCGACAGTGATTCTGACTCGGATAGCGATTCGGATTCCGACAGCGATGCGGACTCGGACAGCGACTCGGATTCCGACAGTGACTCTGACTCCGACAGCGACTCCGATTCTGACAGTGACTCCGACTCGGATAGCGATTCGGACTCGGACAGTGACTCGGATTCGGACAGCGACTCGGACTCTGACAGTGACTCCGATTCTGACTCCGACAGCGACTCGGACTCTGACAGCGACTCGGATTCGGATTCGGACTCCGACTCGGACTCTGACTCCGACTCGGATTCAGACAGTGACTCGGATTCTGACAGCGATGCGGACTCCGACAGCGATTCGGACTCTGACAGCGATTCGGACTCTGACAGCGATTCAGATTCCGACAGCGATTCGGACTCGGACAGTGATTCCGACTCTGATAGTGATTCGGATTCTGACAGTGACTCCGATTCGGACAGCGACTCGGATTCCGACAGCGATGCGGATTCTGACAGTGACTCGGATTCCGACAGCGATGCGGATTCTGACAGCGACTCAGATTCCGACAGTGACTCCGACTCTGACAGCGACTCCGACTCTGACAGTGACTCGGACTCTGACAGCGACTCCGACTCTGACAGTGACTCGGACTCTGACAGCGACTCCGATTCAGACAGTGACTCTGACTCCGACAGCGACTCGGACTCTGACAGCGATGCGGATTCTGACAGCGACTCGGACTCTGACAGCGATTCCGACTCTGACAGTGACTCGGATTCTGACAGCGACTCGGACTCTGACAGCGATTCCGACTCTGACAGTGACTCGGATTCTGACAGTGATTCTGACTCCGACAGCGACTCGGATTCCGACAGCGACTCCGACTCGGATAGCGATTCCGACTCCGACAGCGATTCGGATTCTGACAGTGACTCGGATTCCGACAGCGACTCCGACTCGGACAGCGACTCGGATTCCGACAGCGATGCGGATTCCGACAGTGACTCCGACTCTGACAGTGACTCTGATTCCGACAGTGACTCCGACTCGGATAGCGATTCCGACTCTGACAGCGACTCGGACTCCGACAGTGATGCGGACTCCGACAGTGATGCGGACTCCGACAGCGACTCCGACTCTGACAGTGACTCGGACTCGGACAGCGACTCGGACTCCGACAGTGACTCCGATTCAGACAGCGACTCGGACTCTGACAGCGATTCGGACTCTGACAGCGATTCGGACTCTGACAGCGACTCCGACTCTGACAGTGACTCGGACTCTGACAGCGACTCCGATTCAGACAGTGACTCTGACTCCGACAGCGACTCGGACTCTGACAGCGATGCGGATTCTGACAGCGACTCGGACTCTGACAGCGATTCCGACTCTGACAGTGACTCGGATTCTGACAGCGACTCGGACTCTGACAGCGATTCCGACTCTGACAGTGACTCGGATTCTGACAGTGATTCTGACTCCGACAGCGACTCGGATTCCGACAGCGACTCCGACTCGGATAGCGATTCCGACTCCGACAGCGATTCTGACTCCGACAGCGACTCCGATTCAGACAGTGACTCTGACTCCGACAGCGACTCGGACTCCGACAGCGATGCGGACTCGGATAGCGATTCCGACTCTGACAGCGATTCGGATTCCGACAGCGACTCCGATTCTGACTCTGACAGTGACTCGGATTCTGACAGTGACTCCGACTCTGACAGTGACTCTGATTCCGACAGCGATTCGGACTCTGACAGCGACTCGGACTCTGACAGCGATTCAGATTCCGACAGTGATTCGGACTCTGACAGCGACTCTGACTCTGACAGTGATTCGGACTCTGACAGCGACTCGGATTCCGACAGTGACTCCGACTCCGACAGCGACTCCGATTCAGACAGTGACTCCGACTCGGATAGCGATTCCGACTCTGACAGCGACTCTGACTCCGACAGCGACTCTGACTCTGACAGTGATTCGGACTCTGACAGCGACTCGGATTCCGACAGTGACTCCGACTCCGACAGCGACTCCGATTCAGACAGTGACTCCGACTCGGATAGCGATTCCGACTCCGACAGCGACTCGGACTCCGACAGCGACTCGGACTCCGACAGCGATGCGGACTCGGATAGCGATTCCGACTCTGACAGCGATTCGGATTCCGACAGCGACTCCGATTCTGACTCTGACAGTGACTCGGATTCTGACAGTGACTCCGACTCTGACAGTGACTCTGATTCCGACAGCGATTCGGACTCTGACAGCGACTCGGACTCTGACAGCGATTCAGATTCCGACAGTGATTCGGACTCTGACAGCGACTCTGACTCTGACAGTGATTCGGACTCTGACAGCGACTCGGATTCCGACAGTGACTCCGACTCCGACAGCGACTCCGATTCAGACAGTGACTCCGACTCGGATAGCGATTCCGACTCTGACAGCGACTCTGACTCCGACAGCGACTCTGACTCTGACAGTGATTCGGACTCTGACAGCGACTCGGATTCCGACAG
>NZ_JAKKOM010000110.1:0-1346 GCF_021739525.1 Klebsiella sp. 2019SCSN059
GAATGGGTTCATGTGCAGCTCCATCAGCAAAAGGGGATGATAAGTTTATCACCACCGACTATTTGCAACAGTGCCCTCGAAGTTGTAGCGAATGGGTAAGCCCCCTTCTTCCAGTACGTGAACCACACGGCACACGGCCCCGCTCTTTGAATTCACGGTATTGACCAGGCGAAGCACTCGGCTTGCATCCTTTGCCCCTGGATCAGCGCCCAGCTCGGCCAGCTTGTTGATTAGATGGGTTTGGCAAGCATTCCAGCGGGGCAGGGCTTGGCGAGGTACTGGCCTTTCCAGTAGCCATTTAGCCTGAATGCCACGCCCTGAATAGACCATGATGGATGGCTGCGGTATGCCTTCAGACTGGCAAAAGTACGTGATGGCCGCCGCCAGTTCTTCAGGCTTGCGACCTTGAGCCCAGGGCATCTTGTAGGTATCGAGATCAGCGAATAACAAACCAATCCGAAGGAGGTTCACGACTCGCCTGTTTGGCCGCATAAACTCGGCCTGTGATAGCCAGGTATCAAGACGATGATCAACAGCATTAAGGACTGTTGGCATCTGCTCAAGAGGGAAAGAGGATTGACGTTTGCCGGTTGGCCATTGCACCAGGAGCGAGAAAAAGCCCCTTGCGCTTGTGTCGTGATATGTTTCTGCCTCGTTCTGACCGAACAAGGACAACTGAGCTTGCGCCATTATTGATGCACCCCTAACTTGCCAAGGGGTACACTCCCGCTATAATAGGAGGTGCAACCCTTAGCCTTATCCAGGCTCCGGCACCTCGGTTGCCGCCAAGCTCACCGAAAGTGCCACCAAATTTAGACCCCGGTAAACCGCCCGCCAAGTTGGTTTCCGGGGTTTTCCCTTTCTATGCCGCTAACGGCCTCACCTGTCCTAGACGACTACGCAACGCCTCGTCATTCTCTGCGTCCCATAGATCCACGGCACTTTGCAGCCCTAGCCAGTATTCCGGCTCTGTTCGTGTAGCTGCTGCCAGGATAAACGCGCTATCGACTGTAACAGGCACTCGCCCGCGACATAGCTGATTAACGTGCTTTCTTGTCCATCCGGTATGGGTGGCCAAGTCTGTTTGAGTGATTCCGTACGGGGCCAAGAATTCCCTTTCAAGTATCTGGCCAGGTGTGGCCGGTCGTGATTGGTTCATGTAATAAGCCCTCATCAGAATGATGTGTTTTGAAGTGTAACCTAGTTGGTAAACTTCAACAATAGATCAGGCCCGCCCTGTAATAGGGGAGGGACTTGTCTCACAACATTGAGGCGATCACCTGGTTGAGCTGCTGCCGGTGCCTGGTGAGTTGGCCACCTGGTCGAGCTGCCGCCTGTAATAGGGG
>NZ_JAKKOM010000111.1:0-1337 GCF_021739525.1 Klebsiella sp. 2019SCSN059
GAAAGCGTGCGTATTGCCTGAAAATCCAGCCAGCTACAGGGTCGTTCGCACGAAATCTTATTTATTCAACAAAGCCCGGTGTCACATAAAAAAGCCCGTCAGCGGCGGGCAAAGACTACACACAGCTATTACAGGATGATTCAGGCAGTTTCTTCGTAAACGTTGTAATCCAGCTTTGCTCCACTGTAATTCTGCAGGCTACGGGCTTTATTCATCGCGCAACTGAACGCATTCGAACGATCGCCTGCACTCCCATTATGCCCATAGCGGGCAATTTCATACGGTTTCTCATAACTGCTTTCTTCCAGCACAATAAAGGCTCCCGGTTCACTGGTCAGCAATTCGAAACCAAGACCTGCGGCCTTTGTATTCCTTAGCTGGTAATATGCAGTGAGTGTCATAATTGATTCCTTAAAATAATACCGATACAAAGATATTTCTACAGGCATTGTTGAGCCTGTAAAATTGCTGATAGTTCAGAGTGACTGTAAGTAATAATAACTTATTCAAGTGGCGCGTCAATTGGCTAAATAACCTTACCTTCATTAAATTTTGAAAGAAATACAATCAGGAAAAGTGACTTTAAAAATCTCTTTCGGATATGACGCTACTGATATCTGATATTGCCTGGAGAATTTTGTCATAAGCGTAGACCTCTATTTTGGCGTAAATCTTCAAACAGGTAGCTGAGTCGTTTGGTTAACATCAGACATGGGCGCAGCTGGCGAACAAGGGGGGTTGTCCTGGCACTGCATTGCGTCTGCACAGAACCGTTACATTGGTCGGCGCAGAAGTGGTAACCGGAGCATATCGACAGAGGGGAAAATTCATGACTGAACTCCAGCAGATGCCGGGATGCAGGGCAGAAACACGGCGGAAACCATCTTAAAAGTTATTAACTTACCAGCTTATTAGCCCTGGGAGGATGGGAGTAAACACGGTATAATGGTGTCGGCGCTTGAGGCTTTTTGCCTCATGATGTTTGAGTGTTTTGATGTTGTGAGGCAGAAAGAAGAAAGCCCCGTAGGACGTTAATTTTCATTAACCAACCACACGAGGCCATCTGCTTGACTAGACACCAACAGAGTAGCCTCTTAGCTGCCGTAAGGCAAGGAGATGTATGGGTCCACCACATATTGCAATTTTTACTCTCACGTAAAATATAGTCCACTGGCGTCATCAGTTCGAGTGATTTATGTGGCCTTTTGCTGTTATACAGCACCAGATATTCAGCCATTCTTTGATTAAACAAATTCAGGTCGGCTTTGTTGAATAAATCGAACTTTTGCTGAGTTGAAGGATCAGATCACGCATCCTCCCGACAACACAGACCATTC
>NZ_JAKKOM010000112.1:0-1315 GCF_021739525.1 Klebsiella sp. 2019SCSN059
GAGCCTGTACATAAATTTGTGTAATTGCCTGATTTTGATATGTTCAATTCAACATCACAGGCAGGTTACTTTATGGACGAAAAACAGTTGCAGGCTCTGGCTAATGAACTGGCCAAAAATCTCAAAACTCCCGACGATCTCAGCCAGTTCGATCGCCTGCTGAAGAAAATCAGCGTTGAGGCGGCCCTCAATGCCGAGATGTCTCACCATCTGGGCTACGATAAAAATCAGCCTAAACCGGGCTCCAACACCCGCAATGGCTACTCAACAAAGACCGTAGCCACTGCGGATGGTCCACTTGAACTGCGTACTCCCCGGGATCGCGAAGCCACCTTTGAACCCCAGTTGCTGAAGAAAAACCAGACCCGTATTACCGGGATGGATAACCAGATTTTATCCCTGTACGCCAAAGGGATGACCACCCGCGAGATAGCGGCTGCGTTCAAAGAGATGTACGACGCGGATGTCTCGCCGGCGCTGGTCTCAAAAGTCACTGACGCCGTCATGGAGCAGGTTGTTGAGTGGCAAAACCGGCCACTGGATGCCATCTATCCTATTGTTTACCTTGACTGTATTGTCCTTAAGGTCCGGCAGGACAGTCGCGTCATCAATAAATCCGTGTTTCTGGCTCTGGGCATCAACATCGAAGGCCAGAAAGAACTGCTGGGTATGTGGCTGGCCGAAAATGAAGGCGCGAAGTTCTGGCTGAATGTGCTGACAGAACTGAAGAATCGCGGCCTGAACGACATCCTCATCGCCTGCGTCGACGGACTGAAAGGCTTCCCGGACGCCATAAACGCGGTATATCCGGAGGCCCGCATCCAGCTGTGCATCGTACATATGGTGCGCAACAGCCTGCGGTTCGTCTCCTGGAAAGATTACAAGGCCGTTACCCGCGATTTGAAGGCGATTTACCAGGCGCCGACGGAAGAAGCAGGTCTGCAGGCACTGGAAGTGTTCGCCAGCGCCTGGGACAGCCGCTATCCGCAGATAAGCCGGAGCTGGACGGCAAACTGGTTAAACCTTGCGACGTTTTTCGGCTACCCGGCAGATATCCGCAAAGTCATCTACACCACCAACGCCATTGAATCACTGAACAGCGTGATCAGGCATGCAATCAAAAAGCGCAAGGTGTTCCCGACGGACGAGTCAGTGAAAAAGGTCGTGTGGCTGGCAATCCAGGCCGCCTCACAAAAATGGACGATGCCGCTGAGGGACTGGCGCATGGCAATGAGCCGTTTTATCATCGAGTTCGGTGACCGCCTCGACGGTCACTTCTGAGAAAAGGCATTTACACAGAATGGTGTACAGGCTC
>NZ_JAKKOM010000113.1:0-1246 GCF_021739525.1 Klebsiella sp. 2019SCSN059
AATCGGTGGAGCTGCATGACAAAGTCATCGGGCATTATCTGAACATAAAACACTATCAGTAAGTTGGAGTCATTACCAAAGTAGTCGTATTCGGAACCTTCTAAAAGTGATAATTGTGCTCTTTCTTTTTCTGGTTTCAGTACGCGAGATACGACAAATCTTCTGTCTTTTTCCCATTTAACTAATTTTGTATACAGTTCTGTAGTTTCTCTACCTTCTTCTCCTTTAACGAATACAATTGATGAATTCGTTGCTTGTGAGGTGAGTGTAGAATAACTTTTGGCTTTAATTAAATATTTGCATCCAAGAGATTCTATCGTTTCGATAATTTTTTCATCAAAGTAGCCACTATCCATTCGAAATAAAATTTCTAAATCGTCTGATTTGATGTTAGCAACAATTTCTTTGATCATTTCCGCAGCACCGTTTGCAGTGTAAGTATTGCCACTTCTTACAAATCCGGTAACATATGCTTTTAATTCGTCGCAAAATGCAAATTGGATATTGTAGCATCGGTTTCCCAGTTTCTTAGGATTATATCCTTTTGACGCACCTTCTTGATGACCTTCTACGTTAATTACACTACTATCAATATCAATCGTAATGGATGTCAATTTACTTTTAGTGAGCAGTTTTTTAAAGACTTTAAAATTAATGTCTCTAAACATTTGGGTTGTCTTGAAGTTGAAGTTTCCTAGAAACCGTGACACTGTTTCAGGTTCTTTTACGGAAATATCAAACTCGTTGACGAGGGGATCATTTTGAAGTAGCTTTAGACGTTCTAACTTATCAATGCCAATGAAGTGACCGCAGAGCATGGTCTTTATATGATTCATCTTGATTTTATTTGTTGAGTCATTATCAAATACGAGGTCATTTTCAATAAAATCAAAAATCCCATTGCTTTTTGCATTCTCAAGGAGCAGAAAAAGACCTGCATTTGATGTTAGATTCTTAGCTTTGAAATCAATTTTATTAATCATAATTAGAACCCCTTTTTACTACTTTTCTTACTATTATTTTACCATATATCGAGTCATAAAAGCTGATAATTTAACATATTTTTGAGCACTTTTCTTTCACCCAATGGGTGAAAGCTGAATTTCGAAGGAATGCATATTTATCAAGGCTTTGATTATGCTTTTTGAAGTACTGACGTAGAATCTAGGTCATATATACTTTAGATTGATTTAAAACTTCATTTTTAATTTAAAA
Source organism: Klebsiella sp. 2019SCSN059 (assembly GCF_021739525.1). Lineage (NCBI taxonomy): Bacteria > Pseudomonadati > Pseudomonadota > Gammaproteobacteria > Enterobacterales > Enterobacteriaceae > Klebsiella > Klebsiella sp. 2019SCSN059. Next base: position 1,216 of record NZ_JAKKOM010000113.1, read on the forward strand.
GGATCTAGGTGAAGATCCTTTTTGATAATCT
>NZ_JAKKOM010000114.1:0-1195 GCF_021739525.1 Klebsiella sp. 2019SCSN059
AGCGTGCGTATTGCCTGAAAACACAACCCGCTACGGGGGAGACTTACCCGAAATCTGATTTATTCAACAAAGCCAGTTTAACGTTATGTTCGGCAGCGCTGGCGCTTTTTTAGCATCCTGCGGCTATTTTCGGATTCCAGACAATATCACTACGGGAATATCTTATTCTCTTCTGTTCGCTATTTGCCTACCAGCGCTCACGTAACAGATTCATAAACTGGAAAAAGTCGTGATTATTATTCAGGCTGTATTTTTCCATAATCTTATTCTTATGGTAAGCGGCGGTGCGGGGACTGACGCGCTGCAGGGCGGCGATTTTACTCATGTCCAGCCCTTCAAGAATACCGTGCACCACAGCGGTCTGCGACCGCGACAGGACACGATGCGGGCAGCTGGCGCAGCTCAGTTCCCGGCTCGTGGCGTCAGTGGCCGACGGGTCCATACAATGCTGTAGTTCGCTTTTAATGATCGCCAGCAGCTGTGGAATACTGGCCGTTTTCAGCGAGACAAAAATGACTCCTTTCAGGCAATTAATCATGAAATCGTCTTCCGGCAGCTGGTCGTAGCTGTGGAGGATAATCAGGGAGCTGCCTTTTTTTCTGTTTTTAATCAGGGTATTGCACAGATAGATTTCACCAGGGATCACTTCGCATATAATAATATCTTCGTCTGACAGGTCGTTATTGCGCCAGGAGAAACGGGCCCGCATCTCGTCCCGGGAGAGATCATTAACCATGGCGACCAGCGATTCACGTACAAAGGTGTTGCGGGTATTGATGGTGACATTAATGTTTCTCATGGCGTTATTTCCTTATGCAAAACATAACGCCATGCTGTGACAAATCCTCCGGGCGTATGCGGTGTGTTGATTTTATAAACGTACCTGTAATCGTTTTTAATTATTATAAAGTGAATTATTTACGACGCGTCGAACGCTTATCGTTAAACGTAAACTTCTGCCGTCTCCTGTCTTTTAGATAGGAAATAAAACTGTATACAGAGATGCTGAAGAAAAATATGCATAGCAATAATATTAACCACGTTTGCATGGCCATCGTTTTTACCTTATTTGTGCTGCATGGTGTCAGAATTTACCGCGAACGGCTATTACGTTTTGTGGTGATGCCTCTAATTAGTTGAATCTGATGTATAATGCGGGCTTTTGAGGTTCTTTCATGGCCAGCGTTAACATTCA
>NZ_JAKKOM010000115.1:0-1190 GCF_021739525.1 Klebsiella sp. 2019SCSN059
AATGGGTTCATGTGCAGCTCCATCAGCAAAAGGGGATGATAAGTTTATCACCACCGACTATTTGCAACAGTGCCCTCTGATGTTACATTGCACAAGATAAAAATATATCATCATGAACAATAAAACTGTCTGCTTACATAAACAGTAATACAAGGGGTGTTATGAGCCATATTCAACGGGAAACGTCTTGCTCGAGGCCGCGATTAAATTCCAACATGGATGCTGATTTATATGGGTATAAATGGGCTCGCGATAATGTCGGGCAATCAGGTGCGACAATCTATCGATTGTATGGGAAGCCCGATGCGCCAGAGTTGTTTCTGAAACATGGCAAAGGTAGCGTTGCCAATGATGTTACAGATGAAATGGTCAGACTAAACTGGCTGACGGAATTTATGCCTCTTCCGACCATCAAGCATTTTATCCGTACTCCTGATGATGCATGGTTACTCACCACTGCGATCCCCGGGAAAACAGCATTCCAGGTATTAGAAGAATATCCTGATTCAGGTGAAAATATTGTTGATGCGCTGGCAGTGTTCCTGCGCCGGTTGCATTCGATTCCTGTTTGTAATTGTCCTTTTAACAGCGATCGCGTATTTCGTCTCGCTCAGGCGCAATCACGAATGAATAACGGTTTGGTTGATGCGAGTGATTTTGATGACGAGCGTAATGGCTGGCCTGTTGAACAAGTCTGGAAAGAAATGCATAAGCTTTTGCCATTCTCACCGGATTCAGTCGTCACTCATGGTGATTTCTCACTTGATAACCTTATTTTTGACGAGGGGAAATTAATAGGTTGTATTGATGTTGGACGAGTCGGAATCGCAGACCGATACCAGGATCTTGCCATCCTATGGAACTGCCTCGGTGAGTTTTCTCCTTCATTACAGAAACGGCTTTTTCAAAAATATGGTATTGATAATCCTGATATGAATAAATTGCAGTTTCATTTGATGCTCGATGAGTTTTTCTAATCAGAATTGGTTAATTGGTTGTAACACTGGCAGAGCATTACGCTGACTTGACGGGACGGCGCTTCCCTACCCTCATGGCCGCCTCCCAGGAATCGACCCAGGTGCTTATCGTGGACATAATCCTTTACTCATAAATTGGCACTGTTGCAAAGTTAGCGATGAGGCAGCCTTTTGTCTTATTCAAAGGCCTTACATTTCAAAAACTCTGCTTAC
>NZ_JAKKOM010000116.1:0-1185 GCF_021739525.1 Klebsiella sp. 2019SCSN059
TATTTAATGAGATGGTCACTCCCTCCTTCCCAGTACTATGCTGAGGACAGGCTTTCATTCGGAGAACCATCATGGAAAACATTGCGCTTATTGGTATCGATCTGGGTAAGAACTCTTTCCATATTCATTGTCAGGATCATCGTGGGAAGGCCGTTTACCGTAAAAAATTCACCCGACCAAAGCTAATCGAATTTCTGGCGACATGCCCGGCAACAACCATCGCGATGGAAGCCTGTGGCGGTTCTCACTTTATGGCACGCAAGCTGGAAGAGTTAGGGCATTTTCCAAAGCTGATATCACCGCAATTTGTCCGCCCATTCGTTAAAAGCAACAAAAATGACTTCGTTGATGCTGAAGCTATCTGTGAAGCAGCATCACGTCCATCTATGCGTTTCGTGCAGCCCAGAACCGAATCTCAGCAGGCAATGCGAGCTCTGCATCGTGTCCGTGAATCCCTGGTTCAGGATAAGGTGAAAACAACTAATCAGATGCATGCTTTTCTGCTGGAATTTGGTATCAGCGTTCCGCGAGGTGCTGCCGTTATTAGTCGACTGAGTACCCTTCTTGAGGACAGTAGTTTGCCTCTTTATCTCAGCCAGTTACTGCTGAAATTACAACAGCATTATCACTATCTTGTTGAGCAGATTAAAGATCTGGAATCTCAGTTGAAACGAAAGTTGGACGAAGATGAGGTTGGACAGCGCTTGCTGAGTATTCCCTGCGTTGGAACGCTGACTGCCAGTACTATTTCAACTGAGATTGGCGACGGGAAGCAGTACGCCAGCAGCCGTGACTTTGCGGCGGCAACAGGGCTGGTACCCCGACAGTACAGCACGGGAGGTCGGACGACATTGTTAGGGATTAGCAAGCGGGGCAACAAAAAGATCCGAACTTTGTTGGTTCAGTGTGCCAGGGTATTCATACAAAAACTGGAACACCAGTCTGGCAAGTTGGCCGACTGGGTCAGGGAGTTGTTGTGTCGGAAAAGCAACTTTGTCGTCACCTGTGCTCTGGCAAACAAGCTGGCCAGAATAGCCTGGGCACTGACGGCGCGACAGCAAACTTACGAAGCATAAAGGCAGAAATACACCAGTTTAAACAATCATTCATCTGGTTTTGCGAATACTGATATTGATGATACTAACGGCCCACCGGCCTGTTGAGGAACCTGTAAAACGGAAAGGC
>NZ_JAKKOM010000117.1:0-1149 GCF_021739525.1 Klebsiella sp. 2019SCSN059
CTTGCCTTTGAAGGGGCTATCAAAGTAGTTGGTCATAAGAGATCCCGCGGTCTGTGACTTTGCCGTCTAACGTTTGAAATAAGGGGCGCCGAGCGCCAGCGAGGGGAGCCAAAAGCTTGCTTTTGGCCGTCCCGACTTGATTGAAGGGTTGGGCGATTTTGCCATTAGATTTTTTATAAATTTAGTGTGTTTAGAATGGTGATCGCATTTTTCTTGGCTTTTATGCTTGATGTTAAATTCGACCCCAAGTTTCCTGTAAGTGCGGACACAAAAACATATTTATGTCCTGATTTGCTTATAATAAACCCTTCAAACCATCCGTTTTGTAAGGTTCTATTTGCTGTGAATCCTGCACCAGTTTTCCCATACAGTTTTGTACTATTATCCAGATCTTGTAGATACATGTTCTCTATGGTGTTTTCTATGGCTGAGTTTTTAACTGGGAGATTGTGATTAATAATTTTACGCAGGAATTGAATTTGTTCTTCTGGTGAAATTTTTAAGCTACTTTCGAGCCATGCTTCTGTTAATCCGTTGTTTCTTTCTTTATCTCCAGAGAAGTCTTGATTTCCATAATCAAAATCTTTGAGATAATTCTTGATTTTATTTAATCCAATTTTTTGGGTTATTTCTTGCGAAACCCAAACAACAGAAAATTGCATCCACGTCTTTGGTGTATGATTGCTGTTCCAGATCTCCATTCCTTTGGGGGTTTTATCCCATTTGAATATGGTTTTCTGATCTATTATTTCCGCATCAAATGCCATAAGTGATAATGCGATCTTGAAAGTTGAATCTGGTGCCATTTGCGTTGCACACTTTGCTTTATTGAATTGAGCAATTTCAGCGTTTGTGGATGCATCGTAAAGTAAAAAACAACCTTCAGTTCCTTCAAATAATGGAGATGCAACAGTAGAGATATCTGTTGATGCACTGGCGCTGCTGTAGATAATATTTGCAATTATTAAAAAAATAGCGAAGTTGATATGTATTGTGTTTTTCATAATAAGTATTGGTTTGGTAAAGGGCTTAATTTTAACGGCTAACAATTAATGAGGCTCCGGGTTCGCCCAACGTTTGACATGAGGGGCGGCCAAGGGCGCCAGCCCTTGGACGTCCCCCTCGATGGAAGGGTTAGGCATCACTGCG
>NZ_JAKKOM010000118.1:0-1091 GCF_021739525.1 Klebsiella sp. 2019SCSN059
CAGCCCGGCCTGAAGTTCCTCGAAAACCGCCATAACCCGGCAGCCTTTGAACCGGTGCCGCAGGTGGAAGCCGCGCAGCCTGCTCCTGCCCCGGTAAAAGCTGCCGCCTCCGGCGTCTACACCGTGGAAGTGGAAGGCAAAGCCTTTGTGGTGAAGGTCAGCGACGGCGGCGACGTCAGCCAGCTGACGGCAGCGGCTCCCGTGCAGGCCGCTGCGCCTGCCGCCGCCCCGGCCGGCGCCGGCACCCCGGTCACCGCGCCGCTGGCGGGCACTATCTGGAAGGTCATTGCCGCGGAAGGCCAGACGGTGGCCGAAGGCGAGGTGCTGCTGATTCTGGAAGCCATGAAGATGGAGACCGAAATCCGCGCCGCGCAGGCCGGCACCGTCCGCGGTATCGCGGTGAAAGCCGGCGATGCGGTGGCGGTCGGCGACACCCTGCTGCAGCTGGCGTAACGACGAGGAGCGGAAATGGAAAGTCTGAACGCCCTGATTCAGGGGATGGGGCTGATGCACCTGGGGTTCGGCCAGGCGGTGATGCTGCTGGTCAGCCTGCTGCTGCTCTGGCTGGCGATTGCGAAGAAGTTCGAGCCGCTGCTGCTGCTGCCGATTGGCTTCGGCGGCCTGCTGTCGAACATCCCGGAGGCCGGCCTGGCGCTGAGCGCCCTGGAGAGCCTGCTGGCCCACCACGACCCGGCGCAGCTGGCGGTGATTGCCGCGAAGCTCCACTGCGCGCCGGACGTCCACGCCATTAAGGAGGCGCTGGCCCTGGCCCTGCCGTCGGTGCAGGGGCAGATGGAGAGCCTGGCGGTGGACATGGGCTACTCCGCCGGGGTGCTGGCCATCTTCTATAAGGTGGCGATTGGCTCGGGCATCGCGCCGCTGGTGATTTTTATGGGCGTCGGGGCGATGACCGACTTCGGCCCGCTGCTGGCCAACCCGCGCACCCTGCTGCTGGGGGCGGCGGCGCAGTTCGGTATCTTCGCCACCGTCCTCGGGGCGCTGACGCTCAACTACTTCGGCCTGATTTCGTTCACCCTGCCGCAGGCGGCGGCCATCGGCATCATCGGCGGCGCCGACGGCCCGACGGCGAT
>NZ_JAKKOM010000119.1:0-1076 GCF_021739525.1 Klebsiella sp. 2019SCSN059
TATGAGTAAACTTGGTCTGACAGTTACCAATGCTTAATCAGTGAGGCACCTATCTCAGCGATCTGTCTATTTCGTTCATCCATAGTTGCCTGACTCCCCGTCGTGTAGATAACTACGATACGGGAGGGCTTACCATCTGGCCCCAGTGCTGCAATGATACCGCGAGACCCACGCTCACCGGCTCCAGATTTATCAGCAATAAACCAGCCAGCCGGAAGGGCCGAGCGCAGAAGTGGTCCTGCAACTTTATCCGCCTCCATCCAGTCTATTAATTGTTGCCGGGAAGCTAGAGTAAGTAGTTCGCCAGTTAATAGTTTGCGCAACGTTGTTGCCATTGCTGCAGGCATCGTGGTGTCACGCTCGTCGTTTGGTATGGCTTCATTCAGCTCCGGTTCCCAACGATCAAGGCGAGTTACATGATCCCCCATGTTGTGCAAAAAAGCGGTTAGCTCCTTCGGTCCTCCGATCGTTGTCAGAAGTAAGTTGGCAGCAGTGTTATCACTCATGGTTATGGCAGCACTGCATAATTCTCTTACTGTCATGCCATCCGTAAGATGCTTTTCTGTGACTGGTGAGTACTCAACCAAGTCATTCTGAGAATAGTGTATGCGGCGACCGAGTTGCTCTTGCCCGGCGTCAACACGGGATAATACCGCACCACATAGCAGAACTTTAAAAGTGCTCATCATTGGAAAACGTTCTTCGGGGCGAAAACTCTCAAGGATCTTACCGCTGTTGAGATCCAGTTCGATGTAACCCACTCGTGCACCCAACTGATCTTCAGCATCTTTTACTTTCACCAGCGTTTCTGGGTGAGCAAAAACAGGAAGGCAAAATGCCGCAAAAAAGGGAATAAGGGCGACACGAAAATGTTGAATACTCATACTCTTCCTTTTTCAATATTATTGAAGCATTTACCAGGGTTATTGTCTCATGAGCGGATACATATTTGAATGTATTTAGAAAAATAAACAAATAGGGGTTCCGCGCACATTTCCCCGAAAAGTGCCACCTGACGTCTAAGAAACCATTATTATCATGACATTAACCTATAAAAATAGGCGTATCACGAGGCC
>NZ_JAKKOM010000011.1:0-149301 GCF_021739525.1 Klebsiella sp. 2019SCSN059
TTGGTGGGTCGTGCAGGATTCGAACCTGCGACCAATTGATTAAAAGTCAACTGCTCTACCAACTGAGCTAACGACCCACTCTGGCGTCGCTTTGGGCTTGTTTGATATCCCTTGGCAACGGCGGCATATATTACTGATTTCAGAATTCAGCGCAACTAAAATTTCGATAAAGATCACTTAACTGCTGGCGATTCAGGCGACAAGACCAGAAATAACGCGATTTCTGGTCATGCCGTAATCAACCAAGAGCATTAAGTCGTTTTTGCGCTTGTTTCGCACCGTCGGTGCCGGGGAATTTGCTGATCACCTGCTGGTAAACCGCTTTCGCTTTCGCGGTATCACCTTTGTCCTGCATGATCACGCCGACCTTAAACATGGCGTCCGGCGCTTTTGGCGATTTCGGGTAGTTCTTCACCACCGAGGCGAAGTAAAACGCCGCATCGTCTTTTTTCCCCTTATTGTAGTTCAACTGTCCGAGCCAATAGTTGGCGTTCGGCTGATAAGTTGAATCCGGGTACTTTTTAACGAAGTTCTGAAACGCCACCATGGCGTCATCCTGGCGTGAAGCATCCTTCACCAGGGCAATGGCCGCATTGTAATCGGTGTTCGCATCGCCGGTCATCGCCGGAGCGCCTGACGAGGCCGCTGGCGCTGCGCTGGCGGTAGCCGCGCTCTGATCGCCGGAAGACGACGACGCCTGGGCGCCAGCCGCCGCTGCGCCACCTCCGCTCGTCAGCCCGTCAATCTGCAGCAGAATCTGCTTCTGACGCTCAACGATCTGATTCAGCTGATACTGGTTCTCCTGGATCTGACCACGGAGAGAATCAATGTCAGTCTGGTTATCAGAGAGTTGTTGCTGGAGTTGGGTTAAAAGCTGGCTGTGAGCATTGGAAATACGCTCGAGTTGAGTGACACGGTCTTCGACCGAGCCTGAGCCGACACTACTGATTGGCGCCTGAGCAAAAGCGGCCCAGGGGGCCGCTATGCCAACCAGTAACGACAGACTCAATAAATGATGTCTGAAGTTACTGCTCATGCAATTCTCTTAGTAAACCAGTACGGCGCGACGGTTTTTGGCATATGCCGCTTCGTCATGACCCAGTACTGCTGGTTTTTCTTTACCGTAAGAAACGATGGAGATCTGATCGGCAGAAACACCTTTGCCCTGCAGATACATCTTAACGGCGTTAGCACGACGCTCACCCAGCGCGATGTTGTATTCCGGGGTACCGCGCTCATCCGCGTGACCTTCTACAGTCACTTTGTAGGATGGGTTGCTGCGCAGGAAGTTAGCGTGCGCGTCCAGCATTGCAGCGAAGTCAGAACGGATATCGTACTTGTCCAGATCGAAGTAAACGATGTTGTTCTGCTGCAGCTGCTGCATCTGCAGACGAGCTTGCTCTTCAGAAGACATGTTGCCGCCGTTGCCGTTAGCGTCCATACCAGTGCCGGCACCCAGCATGCCTTCACCGCTCTGGTCGTTGCTGGCGTTCTTGTTAGAAGAACATGCCGCGATTGCCATAACCGGCAGAGCGATCATCAGCCCTTTCAGCACTTTGTTCAGTTGCATTTCTTTGATTCCTTTAATAATCAATTATTTATTATCACAGATACGGCGACCAGGCAGGCGATTTTACCTGTCCATCAGTTGCCGGAAGACGCGCTTTGAAACGCCCATCTGTAGAAACCAGATTCAGCACGGATCCCATCCCCTGAGAAGAGCTGTAGATTACCATAGTGCCGTTAGGTGCCAGACTTGGCGTTTCGTCTAAAAACGTTGATGACAGAACCTGTACACCACCCGCTTCCAGATCTTGTTTGGCAATGTGCTGCTGGCCGCCGGCCGAGCTGACCATTACCATCGTTTTACCATCCGCGCTCACGTCAGCGTCCTGGTTCTGCGAACCTTCCCAGGTGATACGCTGCGGCGTGCCGCCATTAATATTGACTTTATACACCTGCGGACGACCGGCCTGGTCAGAGGTAAAGGCCAGGTTCTGGCTGTCCGGGAACCAGCTTGGTTCGGTGTTGTTGCTGCGACCGTTGGTCACCTGACGAATCTGACCCGAGCCCAGATCCATCACGTACAGGTTCAGGCTACCGGTTTTCGACAGCGCGAAGGCCAGTTTAGAACCATCCGGCGAGAACGCCGGCGCGCCGTTGTGCTGCGGGAAGGAGGCAATCTGACGCACAGCGCCGTTCGCCAGGGTCTGCACCACCAGCGCAGAGCGACCGCTTTCGAAGGTGACGTAAGCCAGTTTTGAACCGTCCGGTGACCAGGCCGGGGACATCAGCGGCTGGGAGGAGCGGTGAACCACAAACTGGTTGTAGCCATCATAATCGGAAACGCGCAGCTCATACGGGAACTGACCGCCATTGGTCTGCACCACGTAGGCGATACGAGTCCGGAAGGCGCCTTTAATACCGGTCAGCTTTTCAAATACCGCGTCGCTGGCAGTGTGCGCGGCATAGCGCAGGTACTGTTTAGTGACTTTGAAAGAGCCTTGCGCCAGCGTTGTGCCCGGCGCACCGCCGGTATCCACCAGCTGATACGCTACCTGGTAAGAACCATCCGGGTTTGACGTCACCTGGCCGACGACCACGGCGTCAATGCCCAGCGCAGACCAGGCAGCAGGCTGCACTTCCTGGGCACTGGTCGGCTGCTGTGGCAGACGCGAGCGATCCAGCGGGTTAAATTTACCGCTGTTGCGCAGGTCAGCCGCCACGATACCGCCAACATCTTCCGGCGCAGCGCCCTGGCCGGCCCACTGGAACGGTACCACGCCGATGGGGCGCGCCGAGTCCACCCCCTGGGTGATCTCGATACGTACTTCTGCGTGCAGCACCGCCGCCCACAGCATTAAAAAACCAAATGCTACTCGTAATGCCTGCTTCATCATATCTCCCTTATCCGGGCGAAAAGCCCACGATAATTTAGCAGAATGTTAACAAACTCAAATACACAAAACTACCAAAACCCATGACCGCCCTATTTTCTTTCCCCCCGCTGACGCGGGGGGAAAAGCGCTTAAGGTTTGAAGTCCAGTGGCGCATTTTTGAACGTTTCATAAACAGCCTGCGACGGCGGTTTAGGGAATTTGCTCATCCGACTGGTGGCCGCCAGCATTTGCTGGCAGAACGCCGGATCGCCGCCTTCCGATTTCACACTCAACAACGTTCCATCCTGAGCCAGGTTTACGCGCAACGTACATACTTTACCCTTGTACGTATCCCAGTCATAGAGATGTCCTTTAATCGCGGCCTGCACCTGCGAAATATAGCTGGCAATCTCCGCCTGAGACGCGCCGCCCTGCCCCGGTTTACTTCCTTTAGCAGGTGAAGAGCCACCTGTGCTACCGCTGGTGCTACCTTTCGGCGCATTCTTACCTGAGCTCAGATCGCCGAGCAGGTCGTCCACGCCGTCCGCTTCTTTCGCGGCAGCCGCTTTCTTCGCTGCCGCGGCTTTTGCTGCTGCCGCTTTGGCCGCTTTATCGGCCGCCGCCTTCTCAGCAGCAGCCGCTTTGGCTGCCGCGGCTTTTTCAGCTGCGGCGGCTTTCTCGGCGGCGGCCTTCTCCGCGGCCGCTTTTTGCGCGGCGGCCTTCTCAGCGGCTTTTTCGGCGGCTTTTTCTGCTGCCGCTTTTTCAGCCGCTGCCTGCTTAGCCGCTTCCTGCTGAGCCTTCTTCTCCGCTTCCTGTTGCGCTTTCTTCGCCGCTGCCGCTTCCGCTTTCTTCTGTGCCTCTGCCGCGGCTTTCGCCGCTTCGGCTTCCGCCTGTTTCTTCGCATCGGCAGCCGCTTTCGCGGCGGCGGCTTCGGCCTGTTTCTTCGCGTCAGCCGCCGCTTTCGCTGCCGCCAGTTCAGCCGCTTTCGCCTGGGCATCCGCCTTCGCTTTCGCCTCGGCGGCCGCTTTGGCCGCCGCTTCCTGCGCTTCTTTGGCCTGCGCATCCGCTTTAGCTTTCGCCGCCGCGGCAGCCTTGGCAGCGGCTTCCTCAGCCTGCTTCTGTTGTTCCTTCGCTTCTTTCGCCGCTTCCTGCGCCTGCAGCCGCTCCTGTTCGAGCTGTTTCAGCCGTTCCTGTTCCGCCGCCTGCTTCTCACGTAACTCTTCCGCCTGCTGCTGCGCCTGTTTTTCACGCTGTTCAGCGGCGCGACGTGCGCTGGCCTGCTGCTGTTGCTGACGGTTATAATTGTTTACCACCGCCCCCGGATCGACCATGACGGCATCAATCGACGATCCCCCGCCGCCGCCGGCAGAGGCATCCAGATGCTCGTCAAACGAACTCCATATCAGCAGCGCGATCAGTATGATGTGCAGCGCGACTGAAATGATGATCGCTCGTTTAAGCTTGTCGTTTTGTTCGGTTGCCTTTGACACTATCGGTTCCCAAAAACTGTTCGCCTGTACCCGCGATGCGCACCGACGGCGAGCGATACTCGCCGCCGAACGCCGTGCGGACGCACCTACCTGAAGCGATTAAATAGGTTTGGTCATCAAGCCGACCGATTTAACCCCTGCGCTATGCAACAGGTTCAGCGCTTTAATAATTTCATCGTAAGGGACGTCTTTCGCACCGCCGATCAGGAATACCGTTTTCTCATTGGCTTCAAGACGACGCTTCGCTTCGGCAATCACCTGCTCCGGCGGCAGCTGGGACAGCGTCTCCTGCCCCACTTTCACGCTGTACTGCCCTACCCCGGAGACTTCAACAATCACCGGCGGATCGTCATTGCTTTTCACCGCTTGCGATTCCGTGGCGTCCGGCAGATCGACTTCCACGCTCTGCGTAATGATCGGCGCCGTTGCCATAAAGATCAGCAACAGCACCAGCAGGACATCCAGCAGCGGAACGATGTTGATCTCGGACTTCAGTTCGCGACGTCCGCGTCCACGTGCTCTGGCCATGGCTTACCCCTTATTGCTTTCGCTGGTGGTAAAGGCCTGACGGTGCAGAATAGCGGTGAACTCTTCCATAAAGTTGTCGTAATTCAGTTCAAGCTTGTTCACCCGCTGGTTCAGGCGGTTGTACGCCATCACCGCCGGGATAGCGGCGAACAGACCGATCGCGGTGGCGATCAGCGCTTCGGCGATACCCGGCGCCACCATCTGCAGGGTGGCCTGCTTCACCGCGCCAAGGGCGATAAAGGCGTGCATGATCCCCCAGACGGTGCCGAACAGACCGATATACGGGCTGATGGAGCCTACGGTGCCGAGGAACGGAATATGGGTCTCCAGCGTTTCCAGCTCGCGGTTCATCGAAATACGCATCGCGCGCGATGCCCCTTCGACGATCGCCTCCGGCGCATGGCTGTTGGCCCGATGCAAGCGCGCAAACTCTTTGAAGCCGCTGTAGAAGATCTGCTCCGAACCGGTCAGATTATCGCGACGCCCCTGGCTCTCCTGATACAAACGGGACAGTTCAATCCCGGACCAGAATTTGTCCTCGAACGCTTCAGCTTCGCGCGCGGCCGAGTTAAGGATACGCGTTCTCTGAATAATGATAGCCCAGGAAGCGATAGAAAAACCAATCAAAATCAACATGATAAGTTTAACCAGAAGGCTCGCCTTCAGGAACAAATCAAGGATATTCATGTCAGTCACTGCTTAAACTCCGCGACAATAGACTTGGGAAGCGCACGTGGCTTCATTAAGAGTGGATCAACGCACACAATGAGAACCTCAGCTTCGTTTAACACTGTATTCTCGGCGTTGACGATTCGCTGCGTGAAAACCAAAGAGGTGCCGCGCATCGAGGTAATTTCCGTCTGAACTTCGAGCATGTCGTCGAGTCTGGCGGGGGCAAAATACTCCAGCGTCATTTTGCGAACCACGAAGGCAACGCGTTCAGCCAACAGAACCTGTTGACTAAAGTGATGGTGGCGCAGCATCTCTGTGCGTGCTCTTTCATAAAAAGCGACGTAACTGGCGTGGTAAACCACACCACCGGCGTCGGTATCTTCGTAGTAGACCCGAACCGGCCATCGAAACAGCGTTGTATTCACTTTACATCCCGGTAATGCAAAAAAAGGTTAGAGCTTTCAAACTTCGCTACTATACGCGCGGGAAAGGTGGTTTGGAATGGGGGAAAGTAAACGGGGCGTAAATTTTTATGGGCTTATGCAAGCCCATAGCATTAACAGAGATCTCTTATTCAAAAGAAGAAAAAGAAGAGACCTAAAGCGAGCACGATATCAGCGATAAGCGGACAAAAAATCCCCTGCCAGTGAACGGCACGCGGGCGGAAGCCCACGCCGTGAATTACGCCGCTGCAAACCGCCCACATCAGCAAGAAACCGTGCCAGATTTCCAGCTCGCTGGTCTTCGCGGCAAAGCGCGAAGGATCCCAGAAAATGCAGCCTGCCAGCAGCAGCGCCATCAACAAGGAAAGCGCCCTTAACGGGCGCTTGTCCATTATCGCATACATATACTTTATCATTCACGTCGCCTCTTTGTTGGCTACGTCTGCTTACCCCAGTCACTTACTGGTGTAAGCTCCTGGGGATTCACAGACTTGCCGCCTCGATGCAACCCGAATGATTTCGTATATCGCATCACGATAATACTCATCAGTGTTCTTCTTTACCTGCTTTGGTGGCTTCCACGTGCTCAAGCGCCAGCGCGGTAATCACCCCAAAGGCACAGGCAAGAAGCGTTCCCAAAATCCATGCGAAGTACCACATATATAGCTCCTTACCTTAGTACAGCGAGTGGGTGTTCTTTTCGATGTCTTCACGGGTGATGCGGCCAAACATCTTCCAGTAACACCAGCTGGTGTAGCCCAGAATGATCGGCACGAAGACAATCGCCACGTAGGTCATCAGGTTCAGCGTCCGCTGGCTGGAGGTCGCGTCCCACATCGTCAGGCTGGCGTTCAGCATGGTGCTGGACGGCATGATGAACGGGAACATCGCGATACCGGCAGTCAGAATGATGCAGGCCAGGGTCAGCGAGGAGAACAGGAATGCCCAGGCGCCTTTATCCGCTTTGGTCGAAACGACGGTCAGCAGCGGCAGCACCACGCCCAGGGCAGGGATCGCCCACAGCGCTGGCATATTGTTAAAGTTCACCATCCACGCGCCCGCTTCACGCACCACTTCTTTGGTCAGCGGGTTAGACGGGCCGGTATGGTCAATCACCGATTTCACCACATAGCCGTCGATGCCGTAGTAGACCCACACGCCCGCCAGCGCGAAGCAGACCAGCGTCACCAGCGCCGCCACCGTGGAGACGGTGCGGGTGCGCAGATGCAGTTCGCCTACGGTACGCATCTGCAGGTAGGTCGCGCCCTGGGTGAGGATCATCGCCACGCTGACGATACCGGCCAGCAGACCAAACGGGTTCAGCAGCTGGAAGAAGTTACCGGTATAGAACAGACGCAGGTATTCGTCGACATGGAACGGCACGCCCTGCAGCAGGTTGCCGAAGGCCACGCCAATCACCAGCGGCGGCACGAAGCTGCCGATGAAGATGCCCCAGTCCCACATATTGCGCCAGCGGGTGTCCTCGATCTTGGAACGGTAGTCGAAACCGACCGGACGGAAGAACAACGAGGCCAGCACCAGAATCATCGCCACATAGAAACCGGAGAACGCCGCGGCGTAGACCATCGGCCAGGCAGCGAACAGCGCGCCGCCGGCGGTGATCAGCCACACCTGGTTACCGTCCCAGTGCGGGGCGATGGCGTTGATCATAATCCGACGCTCGGTGTCGTTACGGCCGAGGAAGCGGGTGAGCATGCCCACCCCCATGTCGAACCCGTCGGCGACGGCGAAGCCAATCAGCAGGATGCCAATCAGCAGCCACCAGATAAAACGCAATACTTCATAATCGATCATTTGACGACTCCTGTCTTAGCGTGCCGACTGAATAGCCGCAGAGGACTGTTCAAAGTGATAGCGGCCGGTTTTCAGGCTGCTAGGTCCTTTGCGGGCAAACTTGAACATCAGGAACAGTTCAGCCACCAGGAACAGCGTGTACAGACCGCAGATCAGCAACATAGAGAAGATCAGATCGCCCGCGGTCAGCGACGAGTTGGCCACCGCCGTCGGCAGGACTTCACCAATCGCCCACGGCTGACGGCCGTATTCGGCAACAAACCAGCCCGACTCCACGGCAATCCACGGCAGCGGCAGGCCATAGAACGCGGCGCGCAGCAGCCATTTTTTCTCGCCGATACGGTTACGAATCACGCTCCAGAAGGAGGCGCCGATAATCAACAGCATCAGGATGCCGCACGCCACCATGATACGGAAGGCGAAGTACAGCGGTGCGACGCTTGGAATAGAGTCTTTGGTGGCTTTGGCGATCTGCTCTTCCGTGGCGTCAGCGACGTTCGGGGTATAGCGTTTCAGCAGCAGACCATAGCCGAGATCTTTCTTCACGTTATTGAACTGGTCGCGAACGGCCTGGTCGGTGGAACCGGCGCGCAGTTGCTCCAGCAGCGCGTAGGCTTTCATGCCGTTACGGATACGCTCTTCGTGCTGAACCATCAGATCCTTCAGACCGATAACCGGCTTATCCACCGAGCGGGTGGCAATGATGCCCAGCGCGTAGGGGATCTGGATGGCGAAGTGGTTGGTTTGCGCATTCTGATCGGGAATACCAAACAGGGTAAAGGCCGCCGGCGCAGGCTGGGTTTCCCACTCTGCTTCGATAGCCGCCAGTTTGGTTTTCTGCACGTCACCCATTTCGTAACCGGATTCGTCACCCAGCACAATAACGGAGAGGATCGCCGCCATACCGAAGCTGGCTGCGATGGCGAAGGAGCGCTTAGCAAAGGCAAAGTCACGACCTTTCAGCATGTACCAGGAGCTGATAGCCAGGATAAACATCGCACCGGTGACATAGCCAGACGCCACAGTGTGAACGAATTTCACCTGAGCAACCGGGTTGAGCACCAGTTCGGAGAAGCTGACCATCTCCATACGCATGGTTTCAAAGTTGAAGTCCGATGCGATAGGGTTCTGCATCCAGCCGTTAGCGACGAGGATCCACAGCGCGGAGAGGTTGGAGCCCAGAGCGACCAGCCAGGTGACGGCCATATGCTGAACTTTACCCAGACGATCCCAACCGAAGAAGAACAGACCTACAAAGGTGGATTCGAGGAAGAAGGCCATCAGACCTTCAATGGCCAGCGGCGCGCCGAAGATATCGCCCACGTAGTGTGAGTAATACGACCAGTTAGTCCCGAACTGGAACTCCATGGTCAGACCGGTCGCCACACCCAGCGCGAAGTTGATACCAAACAACTTGCCCCAGAATTTGGTCATATCTTTATAAATCTGTTTGCCGGAAAGGACGTAGACCGTTTCCATGATGGCCAGCAGGAACGCCATACCGAGCGTCAGTGGCACAAACAGGAAGTGGTACATCGCGGTCAAGGCAAACTGTAAGCGCGACAGTTCGACTATATCTAACATCATGACTCCTTGCTCATCGCATGAAGACTCCGAAAATGAACCGAGAAGCTCTGGCTCATACGCATGCCCCAATACAAATTTTTATTTGTCGCCCGCCCGGAGCGGGTTTCAACCGAAAGTGAAACCACGCCAGGACAAGGTTACAAATACGTTAACGAAAAACCCAATTGATTCCCCAATATATTACGCCGCAATAACCTTACAATAAATATGTTTTTATTGTTCCAGTTTTACATTTTTCGACGGTGATCAATATATAGCGAAGATGGCCGGTTTAGGCCAATTTGACTTGAGACAATTTAACGTTTTTTGAAGGATTTTTCCAAGCATTAAGTATTGATATAAATCAATTTTTACTCTACGTGTTAATTATGTAGCTCAATAAAGAATATTGGTAAACCTAATGTTAATGCTGTGTTTAAAGTATGCCTTGATTGGTTACTAAAAAGGGAAAGATGAGAATCATAGGTAATATTATTTAACGCCACAGGAAAAAAATAAAAAAAAGAGCCGATCCGATTAATGCTAGACCGCTCACAGTATTTTTTCCTGCTTTCTTCTCCCCTCCCCCACTTTTTTTTACTGTCTGTTTCGTTACCCTGCGGTACGACCAGGGCAAATTTTCATTTCCGACAACCGCGCGTCGATAATATTTATGAAATAATTCATAAAATCAATATGATAGATAAGGTTTTTGCCAAACGCAGGGTTTGCTGACGCAGCGGCTTTCGGAAGAAGCGGACAACGGCCAAAAAAAAGGCCACCTGACGGTGGCCAACCATGTCGAAATCGGACAGATTTCTGCTTGCGGATAAGCAGAGAGGGTTTACTTGATGATAGCTTTCAGCGCTTCGCCGATATCGGCCAGACTGCGAACGGTTTTCACACCGGCTGCTTCCAGGGCTGCGAATTTTTCATCGGCAGTACCTTTACCGCCAGCGATGATGGCGCCAGCATGGCCCATACGCTTGCCCTTCGGCGCGGTCACGCCGGCGATGTAACCGACAACCGGCTTGGTCACGTGCTCTTTGATGTAGGCAGCCGCTTCTTCTTCCGCGCTACCGCCGATCTCACCGATCATCACAATCGCTTCGGTCTGCGGGTCTTCCTGGAACAGCTTCAGGATATCGATGAAGTTAGAGCCCGGGATCGGGTCGCCGCCGATACCGACGCAGGTAGACTGACCGAAGCCGTAGTCGGTGGTCTGCTTAACTGCTTCATAGGTCAGTGTACCGGAACGGGAAACGATGCCCACTTTACCCGGCTTGTGAATGTGACCCGGCATGATGCCGATTTTGCATTCGCCCGGCGTGATCACGCCTGGGCAGTTCGGGCCGATCATGCGCACGCCCGCTTCGTCCAGTTTCACTTTCACGGTCAGCATATCCAGCGTCGGGATACCTTCGGTGATGGTGATAATCAGCTTAATGCCCGCGTCAATCGCTTCCAGAATGGAATCTTTGCAGAACGGCGCCGGAACGTAGATCACGGTCGCGGTGGCGCCGGTCGCTTCAACGGCTTCGCGCACGGTGTTGAACACCGGCAGGCCCAGGTGAGTGGTGCCGCCTTTGCCTGGCGTCACGCCGCCAACCATTTGCGTACCGTAAGCGATCGCTTGTTCAGAGTGGAAGGTCCCCTGGCTACCGGTGAAGCCCTGGCAGATAACCTTGGTATCTTTATTAATTAAAACTGACATTATTTCCCCTCCACTGCGGCAACAACCTGCTGTGCTGCGTCCGTCAGACTTTTCGCTGCAATAATATTCAGGCCGCTGTCAGCCAGTTTTTTCGCGCCCAGTTCGGCGTTGTTACCTTCCAGACGAACCACGACCGGAACGTTAACTCCAACTTCCGCTACCGCACCGATGATGCCGTCAGCGATCAGGTCGCAACGTACGATACCGCCGAAGATGTTCACCAGCACCGCTTTCACGTTGTCATCAGAGAGGATGATTTTGAACGCTTCGGTGACGCGCTCTTTGGTCGCACCGCCGCCCACGTCGAGGAAGTTAGCCGGTTCGCCGCCGTGCAGTTTAACGATGTCCATGGTACCCATCGCCAGGCCCGCGCCGTTAACCATGCAGCCGATGTTGCCGTCCAGCGCGACGTAGTTCAGTTCCCACTGCGCCGCCTGCGCTTCACGCGGATCTTCCTGCGACTGGTCGCGCATTTCGCGCAGATCCGGCTGGCGGAACAGCGCGTTGCCGTCAGCGCCCAGTTTGCCGTCGAGGCAGATCAGGTCGCCCTGCTTAGTGATAACCAGCGGGTTGATTTCGATCAGCGCCAGGTCGCGCTCCAGGAAAATGGTCGCCAGACCCATGAAGATCTTGGTGAACTGCTGAACCTGTTTACCTTCCAGACCCAGTTTGAACGCCAGTTCACGACCTTGATAAGGCATCGGGCCCGCCAGCGGATCGATGGCGATCTTGTGGATCAGGTGCGGGGTCTCTTCCGCCACTTTTTCGATTTCCACGCCGCCTTCGGTAGAGGCCATGAACACTACGCGACGGGAGCTACGGTCAACGACCGCGCCCAGGTACAGCTCTTTGTCAATATCGGTCGCCGCTTCAACCAGGATCTGGTTAACCGGCTGGCCGTTCGCATCTGTTTGATAGGTCACCAGACGTTTGCCCAGCCAGTGCTCGGCAAATGCGCGGATCTCTTCTTTGCTCTTCACCACTTTCACACCGCCCGCTTTGCCGCGGCCACCAGCGTGAACCTGACATTTCACTACCCACGGACCCGCGCCGATTTTTGAAGCGGCTTCTTCTGCTTCACGCGGAGTAGTACAGGCATAACCCACCGGCGCCGGTAAGCCATAGCGGGCAAAAAGTTGTTTTGCCTGATATTCATGTAAGTTCATGTGTTCAGTCCATCCTTCAGGGTGTAATTATCTTTAAACCTGTAGGCCTGATAACGGCGTTAACGCGTGTTATCCGGCCTACGGTAGGTAATACGCTTGCTGACTACACGTCCAGCAGCAGACGGGTCGGATCTTCCAGCAGCTCTTTAATCGCCACCAGGAAGCCTACCGATTCACGTCCGTCGATCAGACGGTGGTCGTAGGAGAGCGCCAGGTACATCATCGGCAGGATCTCTACCTTGCCATTCACCGCCATCGGACGGTCTTTAATGGCATGCATACCCAGGATGGCGCTCTGCGGTGGGTTGATGATCGGCGTGGACATCAGGGAGCCGAACACGCCGCCGTTGGTAATGGTGAAGTTACCGCCGGTCAGGTCGTCTACGGTCAGCTTGCCGTCACGGCCTTTCACCGCCAACTCTTTAATATTCTTTTCGATATCCGCCATGCCCAGCAGGTCAACGTCACGCAGAACCGGGGTGACCAGGCCGCGTGGAGTGGATACGGCCATGCTGACGTCGAAGTAGTTGTGGTACACCACGTCGTCGCCATCGATAGAGGCGTTCACTTCCGGATAGCGTTTCAGCGCTTCCACGACCGCTTTCACGTAGAAGGACATAAAGCCCAGACGGATGCCGTGACGTTTTTCGAACGCGTCGCCGTACTGCTTACGCAGATCCATGATTGGCTTCATGTTGACTTCGTTGAACGTGGTCAGCATGGCGGTGGAGTTCTTCGCTTCCAGCAGACGCTCGGCCACGCGTTTACGCAGGCGGGTCATCGGGACGCGTTTTTCAGAGCGGTGGCCCAGCTGCGGCGCCGGCGCGGCTGCCGGGGCAGCGGCTGGCGCTTTGGCTTCTGCCGCCGCCGGGGCTTTCGCCAGATGTTTCTCGACATCTTCGCGGGTCAGGCGGCCGCCGACGCCGGTGCCTTTGATGGCCGCCGCGTCGAGGTTGTGTTCAGCCAGCAGACGACGGATCGCCGGGCTCAGCGCATCGTTGTTCTGCTCTTCCAGAGAGGCCTGCTGACGCTGCGCCGGCGTGGACGCTTTCGCATCGGCTTTTTCGCTGCTTTCTTTACCTGCGCTGTTACCTTCGCGCAGGCGGCCAAGGATCTGGCGAGACAGGACGGTAGCGCCCTCGTCTTCCAGCACTGCATCCAGAATGCCGTCCGCTGATGCCGGTACTTCCAGTACCACTTTGTCAGTTTCGATTTCGACCAGGACTTCGTCACGGACGACCGCGTCGCCCGGTTTTTTGTGCCAGGTGGCGACGGTTGCGTCAGCTACGGACTCAGGCAGGTCGGGAACCAGAATATCTACGCTACTCATTGTGTATCCTTTAATTAATCGACGTTCAGCGCGTCATTGACCAGATCTTGTTGCTGTTTCTGGTGAACGGACATATACCCTACCGCCGGAGAGGCGGAGGCCGGGCGGCCTGCATAACGCAGAGAGGCCCCAAACGGAATCACTTCACGGAAGTGATGCTGGCTGCAGTACCATGCGCCCTGGTTGAGCGGCTCTTCCTGGCACCAGACAAAATCATGTACGTGCGCATACGCTTTCAGCGCATCCTGCACCGCCTGATGCGGGAACGGATAGAGCTGCTCGATACGAACGATAGCGACATCTTTTTGCTCGTTTTTACGGCGCTGTTCCAGCAGGTCGTAGTAAACCTTACCAGAGCACAGCACCACGCGCTTCACAGCCTGCGGATCAAATTGATCGATTTCACCGATGGCCGGCAGGAAAGTGCCGTTTGCCAGCTCATCCATGCTGGAGACCGCCAGCGGATGACGCAGCAGCGACTTCGGCGACATCACCACCAGCGGACGACGCATACCGCGCAGCGCCTGACGACGCAGCATGTGGTACACCTGCGCCGGCGTGGACGGCACGCATACCTGCATATTCTGCTCAGCGCACAGCTGCAGATAACGCTCCAGACGGGCGGAGGAGTGCTCCGGGCCCTGGCCTTCGTAGCCGTGCGGCAGGAGCATCACCAGGCCGCACATCCGGCCCCACTTCTGCTCACCGGAGGAGATGAACTGGTCGATCACCACCTGCGCGCCGTTGGCGAAGTCGCCAAACTGCGCTTCCCAGATGGTCAGGGTGCGCGGCTCTGCAGTGGCGTAACCATATTCAAACGCCAGCACCGCTTCTTCAGACAGCACGGAGTCCCAAACGCGGAACTGGCCCTGACCGTTATGGACATGCTGCAGCGGGGTGTAGGTTGAACCATTGGTCTGGTTATGGATCACCGCATGACGGTGGAAGAAGGTGCCGCGACCGGAGTCTTCCCCGGACAGACGCACCGGAATACCTTCGTCAACCAGCGTGGCGTAGGCCAGGTTTTCAGCGCCGCCCCAATCGAACAGCTTCTCACCTGCCGCCATCGCCTGGCGGTCGGCGTAAATTTTCGCCACGCGGGACTGCATTTCGATACCTTCCGGCACCGTGCTGATGCGTTTGGCCAGCTCCTGCAGACGCTTCGGCTCCACTTTATCCGGATAGCTCTCGTCCCACTCATGGTTGAGGTACGGCGACCAGGTAAAGGAGTGCATGTTCATCGGACGCCATTCCTTCACCACGCATTCGCCGGCATCCAGCGCATCGCGGTAGAGGTTAACCTGCTCGGTAGCATCTTCCAGGGTCGCGACCTTGTCCTGCTCCAGCTTGTCAGCATAGATTTTGCGCGGAGTCGGGTGCTTTTTGATCTTCTGATACATCAGCGGCTGGGTTGCGCTCGGCTCATCGGCTTCGTTATGGCCGTGACGGCGGTAGCACACCAGGTCGATGAAGACATCGCGTTTGAAGGTATTGCGGAAATCCAGCGCCAGACGGGTGACGAAAGCGACCGCTTCCGGATCGTCGGCGTTGACGTGGAAAATCGGCGCCTGCACCATTTTACCGATGTCGGTGCAGTACGGGGTCGAACGCGCATCCAGCGGGTTAGAGGTCGTGAAGCCCACCTGGTTGTTGATAACGATGCGCACGGTCCCGCCCACTTCGTAACCGCGGGCTTTGGACATGTTCAGGGTTTCCTGAACCACGCCCTGACCGGTCACCGCGGCGTCGCCGTGGATAGTGATCGGCAGAACCTTGTTGCTGCTCGGCTCGTCCAGACGATCCAGACGGGCGCGTACGGAACCGATCACCACCGGGCTGACGATCTCGAGGTGCGACGGGTTAAACGCCAGCGCCAAGTGCACCAGACCGCCTTCGGTTTCTATATCGGAAGAGAAGCCCATGTGGTACTTCACATCGCCGGTACCGAGGTGTTCTTTATGTTTGCCGGCAAACTCGTCGAACAGGTCCTGCGGTTTTTTACCCAGCACGTTGACCAGCACGTTGAGACGGCCACGGTGCGCCATGCCCAGCACCACTTCACGGGTGCCGCTCTTACCCGCATGGCGGATCATCTCTTTGAGCATGGGGATCAGGGCGTCGCCACCCTCCAGCGAGAAGCGCTTCGCCCCCGGGAATTTGGCGCCGAGGTAGCGCTCCAGCCCTTCCGCGGCAGTCAGTTCGCCGAGGAAACGCTTTTTCTCTTCCGCGGTAAAGCTCGCTTTGCCGGCTACCGATTCAATGCGCTGCTGGATCCAGCGTTTTTCTTCGGTAGAGGTGATATGCATGTATTCCGCGCCGATGGAGCCGCAGTAGGTTTGCTTAAGGGCGGCAATCAGCTCGCCCAGCTTCATCGTGTCTTTACCGATGGCAAATGAACCTACGTTATAGCTTTCCTGGAAATCGGCCTCGGTCAGATCGTGGTAGGCCGGATCGAGATCCGCCACTCTCTCTTGCTTCCACAGCCCCAGCGGATCGAGATTCGCATGCTGGTGGCCACGGAAACGGTATGCGTTGATGAGCTGCAGGACTTTAACCTGCTTCACATTGGTGTCTGGGTCGGAAATCGAAGAAGTGTAACGTGAGGCATCCTTCGCCAGTCGACGGAAATAATCACGCGTTTTGGAATGAAATTGATCCGGTTTAACTCCGGTGCCAGGTAACTGCTGGAACATTGAACGCCAGTTGGCGTCAACAGAGTCAGGATCGGTTAAGAAGTCTTCATAGAGCTGTTCTATCCAGCTCTGGTTCGAACCAGAGAGGTAAGAAGAGTCCAGCCAGGCTTTCATTGCGCCGTTCTGCATCGTGATCCCTTAAGCATTCATATGCTTATTTCGCCGTAGAAACTACCACGCACACCGAGTGCACGTGCCGGGGTTCACTTGTTGCGGACGAGTTGTGGTTTCTATCCGCTAAGGAACCTTTAAAAACTGCCATTAATCTTCGGCGTTCAGGCTGCGGTTGCGTTAGCTGCCTTCACTTACCCCGGTGACATAGTTCACTATGCTCCCGGGGATGCGTTCAGTTGCCGCCTTACCTCGCTCTGAACGCCTTGATTACTGGTACATATTTGGCGGTTTTTAAAGATTTCCTGCTATATCTATTGCCTGATGGCGCTTCGCTTATCAGGCCTACAAAATATGCTCCTGTAGGCCGGATAAGACGTTTACGTCGCCATCCGGCAACTAAAACAACTTACGCGCTGCGCTGCAGCAGCATCGACTTAATATGGCCGATGGCGCGCGTCGGGTTCAGCCCCTTAGGACACACACTGACGCAGTTCATAATGCTGTGACAGCGGAATACGCTGAAAGCATCGCTCAGGCCGTCCAGACGCTCGCTGGTTTCGGTATCGCGACTGTCGATCAGGAAGCGATACGCGGCCAGCAGGCCTGCCGGGCCGATGAACTTGTCCGGGTTCCACCAGAACGACGGGCACGAGGTCGAACAACATGCGCACAGAATACACTCGTACAGGCCATCGAGCTTCTCACGCTGCTCAGGCATCTGCAGATGCTCGCGAGCCGGAGGATTTTGCCCATTATTCAACAAGTAAGGCTTAATCTTCTCATATTGTGCATAGAATTGCCCCATGTCCACCACCAAATCACGGATAACCGGTAATCCTGGCAGCGGGCGGATAACAATCTTCTTGCCCGGCTGATTCAGCGCGGAGATCGGCGTGATGCACGCCAGACCGTTTTTCCCGTTCATGTTCAGGCCATCGGAACCGCAGACCCCTTCACGGCAGGAGCGGCGGAACGACAGCGACGGATCTTTTTCTTTCAGCTGGATCAGCGCATCCAGCAGCATCATGTCACGACCTTCTTCCGCGTCGAGGGTGTAATCCTGCATGTGCGGAGCGTCGTCAACATCCGGGTTATAGCGATAAATTGAAAACTCGAGTTTCATTTTCCTGTCTCCGCATTAATAAGTACGAATCTTCGGCGGGAATGCCGGACGCAGTTTCGGTTCCATGTTGACGCTACGACGCGTCATGGATTCCGACTCTGGCAGATACAGGGAATGGCACAGCCAGTTTTCATCATCACGATCCGGGAAGTCGAAGCGGCTGTGGGCGCCACGGCTCTCGGTACGGAAGTTAGCGGATACGGCGGTCGCGTACGCGGTTTCCATCAGGTTATCCAGCTCCAGGCACTCAACGCGCTGGGTGTTAAACTCGCTGGAGGTATCGTCGAGACGGGCGTTTTTCAGGCGCTCGCGGATCACTTTAAGCTGTTCCAGACCTTTGTGCATCGCATCGCCTTCGCGGAACACCGAGAAGTTATGCTGCATACATTCCTGCAGCGCTTTGCGGATCGCCACCGGATCTTCACCGGAACGGGTGTTGTTCCAGCGGTTGAGGCGGTCCAGCGAGCCTTCGATATCGGATTCGCTGGCGTCGCGCAGCGTGCCCTGCTCGGCGATAGACTCCTGCAGATGCAGGCCCGCCGCGCGGCCGAAGACCACCAGATCGAGCAGCGAGTTGCCGCCCAGACGGTTGGCGCCGTGGACCGATACGCAGGCGATTTCGCCCACCGCGAACAGACCCGGGATCACCACGTCTTCGCCCTTCTCATTGACGGTCAGCGCCTGGCCGGTCACTTTGGTCGGAATACCGCCCATCATGTAGTGGCAGGTTGGGATAACCGGGATCGGCTCTTTCACCGGATCGACGTGAGCAAAGGTGCGGGACAGCTCAAGGATACCCGGCAGACGAGATTCCAGAACCTCTTTACCCAGGTGATCCAGTTTCAGTTTCGCGTGCGGGCCCCACGGACCGTCGCAGCCGCGGCCTTCGCGGATCTCGATCATGATGGAACGCGCCACCACGTCACGACCCGCCAGGTCTTTCGCGTTCGGCGCATAACGCTCCATAAAGCGCTCGCCGTGTTTATTCAGCAGATAACCGCCTTCGCCGCGGCAACCTTCGGTGACCAGAACCCCGGCCCCGGCGATACCGGTCGGGTGGAACTGCCACATTTCCATATCCTGCACCGGCACGCCGGCGCGGATGGCCATCCCGACGCCGTCACCGGTGTTGATGTGGGCGTTGGTGGTGGACTGATAGATACGGCCTGCGCCGCCGGTCGCCAGCACGGTGGCGCGGGCTTTAAAGTAGACCACTTCGCCGGTCTCGATGCACAGGGCGGTACAACCCACCACCGCGCCGTCCTGGTTTTTCACCAGATCGAGGGCATACCATTCGGAGAAGATAGTGGTGTGGTTTTTGAGGTTCTGCTGGTACAGGGTGTGCAGCAGGGCGTGGCCGGTACGGTCAGCCGCCGCCGCGGTACGCGCCGCCTGCTCGCCGCCGAAGTTCTTCGACTGGCCGCCGAACGGGCGCTGATAAATACGGCCGTCGTCAAGACGGGAGAACGGCAGGCCCATGTGCTCCAGCTCGAGAATCGCTTCCGGGCCGGTCTTACACATATATTCGATGGCGTCCTGGTCGCCGATATAGTCCGACCCTTTTACGGTGTCGTACATATGCCATTCCCAGTTATCTTCATGGGAGTTACCGAGCGCGACGGTGATACCACCCTGCGCGGATACGGTGTGCGATCGGGTCGGGAAAACTTTGGAGAGCAGCGCACAGGTCTGTCCGCTCTGGGAAATTTGCAGCGCCGCGCGCATACCTGCGCCGCCGGCACCGATGACAACAGCATCAAACTCTCTGACTGGCAATTTCATTACACACCCCACACCACAACAAATCCATAAAGAACGTAAGCCACCAGCGCCACAACGATAGCCAGTTGCAGAACCAGGCGCAGAGCCAGTGGTTTAACGTAGTCCGTTAACACCTGCCACATCCCGATCCAGGCATGGATAAGAATGGAAACGAGAGCCAGCAGAGTGAAGACTTTAGTGAAGCCGGAGGCAAAGAATCCGGTCCACACTTCCCATGAGATTTCACCGGTGGTAGCGAAGAAGCCAACCATGTAGATGATGTAGAGGGTCAGAACGATGGCGGTAGCACGGACCAGAATAAAGTCATGTACGCCGTTGCGTCCCAGTGCTGAGGCGTTGCTTACCATACGAGGACTCCTGCGAGAAGTGAAAGCACGACAGTAATAACAAAAGAAATCTTGGCGGAACGTTTCCCTGCTTCGAGGGTTTCGTCCAGGTAGCCAAAGTCCATCATCAGATGGCGGATACCAACAACGACGTGATAGGCCAGCGCGGTGAGAATGCCCCACATGATGAACTTCACAAAGAAGCTATCCATGATCGAGGCCGCCGTCAGAAAACCTTCAGGGGAGGAGAGGCTGGTGCCCAGCAGCCAAAGCAGAATTCCGACCGCCACGAAGGTGATGACACCGGAAACGCGATGGAGAATGGACGCTATCGCCGTGATTGGGAACCGTATCGTTTGTAGATCCAGATTGACAGGTCTTTGTTTTTTCACATTTCTTACCATGAATAACGCCCACATGCTGTTCTTATTGTTTCCTTCCTCCGGTCTGCTTGCGGGTCAGACAGCGTCCTTTCTATAACCAGAAGTCATGTTAAAACGTCTTTTCAGGCATTAAAACATCACTAAACAACGCTGGGTGGCTCGGGATTGCAGGGTGTTCCGGAGACCTGGCCGCAGTATAGGCCGTTCACAAAATCATTACAATTAACCTACATATAGTTTGTTGGGTTTTCTCCGGAACAGTGATCAAGGTCACGATAACAACATTTTTTTAATTTTTAATCACCTGATTTGACAAATATTAAACATTCTTGTTACAACCATTACCAGTTAAATGCAATAATGCTCAAAAGTTATGAGGTCATGCTTTCACCTGAGAATAAGTTATGTAACAGTGTGTCAGTATTGACCGATGTAATCAGGACAGTTATTAGTGGTATACAGGTTTTAATATTCGGACTGCTAAAACGCTGATTTGCTGTTGTTTCACCGCAGCCCTGAAGAACGTGCCATCAAGCGCCGTTGCTCTGTACCCTGCCCTTTTCGCTGACGCAGAGCTGTGTGCAACATAACAAACTGGTAACGTATACGGGCGCGGGCCGAAAGCAAATCCACCACCCGGCAGTCTTAAGCAATAAAGGCGCTAAGGAGACCATAAATGTCTGATGCTAAAGCAAAAATCACCCTGGGTGGTGACACTGCTATTGAACTGGATGTGCTAAAAGGCACGCTCGGTCAGGATGTTATTGATATTCGTAGTCTTGGTTCAAAAGGCGTATTTACCTTTGACCCAGGTTTCACATCTACCGCTTCCTGTGAATCTAAAATTACGTTTATCGATGGTGACGAGGGGATCCTGCTGCACCGTGGCTTCCCGATCGACCAGTTAGCGACCGAATCAAACTATCTTGAAGTTTGTTACATTCTGCTAAACGGTGAAAAACCGACCCAGGCCGAATATGACGAATTCAAAACCACCGTCACCCGCCACACCATGATCCATGAGCAGATTACTCGTCTGTTCCATGCGTTCCGTCGCGATTCTCACCCGATGGCCGTTATGTGCGGGATCACCGGCGCCCTGGCGGCGTTCTATCACGACTCCCTCGACGTGAATAACCCGCGTCACCGTGAAATTGCCGCCTATCGCCTGCTGTCCAAAATGCCGACCATGGCAGCCATGTGTTACAAGTATTCTATCGGCCAGCCGTTTGTTTATCCGCGCAATGACCTCTCCTACGCCGGCAACTTCCTGCGCATGATGTTCGCCACGCCGTGCGAAGAGTACGAAGTCAATCCGGTGCTGGAGCGCGCAATGGACCGTATTCTGATCCTGCACGCCGATCACGAACAGAACGCCTCGACCTCGACGGTACGTACTGCGGGCTCTTCCGGCGCTAACCCGTTCGCCTGTATCGCAGCCGGCATCGCCTCCCTGTGGGGACCGGCGCACGGCGGCGCCAACGAAGCGGCGCTGAAAATGCTGGAAGAGATCAGCTCCGTTGAGCACATTCCGGAATTTGTTCGTCGTGCGAAAGACAAGAATGACTCTTTCCGCCTGATGGGCTTCGGCCATCGTGTGTACAAAAACTACGACCCGCGCGCCACCGTGATGCGTGAAACCTGCCATGAAGTGCTGAAAGAGCTGGGCACCAAAGACGACCTGCTGCAGGTGGCCATGGAGCTGGAGCATATCGCGCTGAACGACCCGTACTTCATCGAGAAGAAACTCTACCCGAACGTCGACTTCTACTCCGGTATTATCCTGAAAGCGATGGGTATTCCGTCCTCCATGTTTACCGTTATCTTCGCCATGGCGCGTACCGTGGGCTGGATTGCGCACTGGAACGAAATGCACAGCGATGGCATGAAAATCGCCCGTCCGCGTCAGCTCTATACCGGCTACGAAAAACGCGATTTCCAGTCCGACATCAAGCGTTAATCTCGCTGTCCGGATGATAAAAACGCGTCTGATGGCGCGTTTTTTTATGCCTGACGATGAGGTCTGGCGCTGCCTGGCCGCCGGCTTAATGCTGGCAGTGCGGGCACCAGTAAAACGGCCGCGAGGAGAGCATCGTCTTCTCAATCACGCCCCCGCAGCGCTCGCACTGTTCGCCATCGCGATGGAACACCTTAAAGCGGAACAGCGCGCCGTGGTGCTTGTTGTCATCGGGCTGGCCGCGGGTGCGATAGGAAAGCCGCGGGATATCGAGCAGCGCGTGCGCCAGCGCATCCAGTTGTATTGCATTCAGCTCCGAGGCCTTATGCTGCCCGGTCAGCCCCACCTGCCAGAGGATTTCCACCCGCAGATAGTTTCCCAGCCCGGCAAGAAAAGCCTGATCCAACAGCAGGCCGGAAAACTGACGATGGCGGAATTTGGCCGACAGCAGCCGCGCTTTCACCTGCTCCGCGGTTAACGTCATATCCAGTACGTCCGGACCGATGCGCAGCAAGAACGGATGGTTGGCCACCTGCTCCGCTGTGAGCATCTCAATGTCCGACGCGCTGTAGAGCAAAATCGCCTTGCTGGCGGTCTGGAGCCTGACGCGCAGCACCCGGTTAGAGGCGGGCTGTTCGCCAGCGTCAACCACGCGCCAGACGCCGTACAGCTGATTATGGCTGTACAGGGTCAGGCCGCCGGAGAAGCGGGTCAGCAGGGCTTTGCCCCGGGTGTCGATATGGGTAACCCGCTGACCAATCAGCGGGGTTTGGTAGGGTTGCAACCGGGGAAAGGCGAACCAGACGTCGGTTAAGGGTTCGTCTTTGATTGCCGCCTCCAGTGTATCCGCCACGCGGCGGATCTCCGGACCTTCCGGCATACTGTCATCCTTTTGTCAGTGGGTGGCGCCGCCGCCCAGTTTACTGTCCACCGGCTGGCGCAGGGCCACGGCAATGGCCGTCTCCAGCGCCTCCCGCACGGTGGCGATCGCCATACTCGGCTCGCCGGGATGGGCCGCCGCCTGCGCCGGTAGCCATGGAATATGGATAAAACCGCCTCTCACCTCAGCCTGACCCTGCAGCCTGTGCAACAGGCCGTACATGACGTGGTTGCAGACGAAGGTGCCGGCAGTCTGCGACACCGAGGCCGGGATCCCGCGATCGCGCAGCGCGCTGACGATCGCTTTGAGCGGCAAGGTGCTGAACCACGCCGCCGGCCCGCCGTCGACGATCGGCGTGTCGATGGGTTGCTGGCCTTTGTTATCGGGGATACGCGCATCATCGACGTTGATCGCCACACGTTCGACGCTGATATCGACCCGACCGCCGGCCTGCCCCACCGCGATAACCAGCTTCGGCTGCAGGTCTTCTATCGCCGCGTCGAGCGCCGACAGCGCCTCGCCAAACACGCAGGGAAGCTGCCGGGCGGTCACCGGCTGGCCAGCAATCATAGTGCCGTCAAGCTGCTGCACCACTTCCCAGGAAGGGTTCACCGTCTCGCCGTCAAAGGGTTCGAAACCGGTGAGTAATACTCCCGCCACCATCCCCTCCTTCGCGGTCATGCCGATTGTCATATCTCAGCCTCAGGCTGAGCGCTGACCAGAATATGGCGCCCGGCGAACGCCGCCCGCAAACGGCGGGCAAAATCGAGGGCATGCGGACCATCACCGTGCAGACATACCGTCTGCGCCACCACGTTCGCCCATTCGCCGCTGACGCTGCGCACCCGGTGGTGTTGCACCATCTCGAGGGTTTGCGCCAGGGCCTGCTCTTCGCTGTCAATCAGCGCCCCGGGCTGGCTGCGCGGCACCAGGCTGCCGTCGGCCAGATAACCGCGATCGGCAAACACCTCCTGACGCGTCGTCAGACCATAGCGCTGTCCGGCGCGGATCAATTCGCTGCCCGCCAGACCCACCAGCACCAGCTGCGGGTTAACATCGCGGACCGCGCGGGCGATCGCGTCGGCCAGCGGCGGCGATTTGGCCGCCTGGTTGTAGAGCATGCCGTGCGGCTTCACGTGCTGCATCTCGCCGCCCTGCGCCTGAACGATCGCCGCCAGAGCGCCAATCTGATACAGCGTCTGGGCATAGACCGTTTCCGGCGGCAGATCCATCGCCGTGCGGCCAAAATTTTCCCGGTCGGGATATCCCGGATGGGCGCCCACCGCCACGCCGTACTTCAGCGCCTCGCGCACGCTCTGCACCATCAGCCCGGCGTCGCCGGCGTGAAAACCACAGGCGATATTCGCCGATGACACCAGCTGGAGCAGCGCGCTATCGTTCGCCCCGCCTTCCCCGAGATCGGCATTAAGATCAATCATCATCGTGGAGTCTCCAGGCCAGTTGTTCCAGATAACGCTGGCGATCGGCCCGCGCCTTCAGCGCCTCCTCCAGCGAGCAGGCCACGAAATGGATCGGCTGCCCCAGCGGGATCTGCGCCAGCTGGTACATATCGGCATCGATAATGCAGGCGATCCGCGGATAGCCGCCGGTGGTTTGCGCGTCGTTCATCAGCACAATGGGCTGGCCGTTGTGCGGCACCTGCACCACGCCCGGCAGCAGGCCGTGCGACAGCATTTCACGATCGGTGGTGCGTTTCAGCGGCTGCCCCTGCAGGCGGTACCCCATGCGGTTACTCTGCGGACTGAGCTTCCAGGGGGCGCGCCAGAATGACGCCTGCGAGGCCTCATCAAATTCATGATACTCCGGCCCGGGCAGCGCACGAATGCGGTTGCCCAGCGGCAGCTGCTTGACGCCGCGCGGGGTGGTGAAGCGGCGGGCGGCTTTCCCGAGCTTCAGCTTGTCGCCGTCCTGCAGGCGGCGTCCTTCCAGACCGCCAATCCCCGCCTTGAGATCCGTGCAGCGCGAGCCAAGGACCTCGGGGACCGCAATCCCGCCCGCCACCGCCAGATAGCTACGAATGCCATGCTGGGGCGTTTTCAGCACCAGCCGCTGCCCGGCCCGGTAGGCGGTGCGCCAGCCCACCCAGACCGCTTTACCGTCCAGCGTCGCTTCGCAGGCGGCGCCGGTCAGCGCAAACCAGCCGCTGCGGGCAAATTCGATCTCCACCTGGCCGAGGGTAATCTCCAGCCCGGCGGCATTCGCCTCGTTGCCAACCAGCAGATTGGCAATCACCAGCGAGGGATAATCCAGGGCGCCGCAGCGGCTGATGCCAGACTGGCGCAGGCCTTCTCGTCCACCGTCCTGTACCGAGGTGTACAGGCCGGCGCGGATCAAGGTCAACATACCCCCTCCTTTTGCGGCACAAAGCGAATTTTATCGCCCACGCGCAGTAGCGCAGGCTCCTTCCGCGCCGGGTCGAACAGCGTCAGCGCGGTGCGCCCCAGCAGCTGCCAGCCGCCGGGCGTCGCCAGCGGATAGATACCAGTTTGCGCGCCGCCGATACCCACCGACCCGGCCGGGACGAGCACGCGCGGTTCGGCGCGACGCGGCGTCGCCAGCGCCGCAGGCAGCCCGCCCAGGTAGGGAAATCCCGGCTGAAAACCAATAAACCAGACCAGATATTCCACCGAGGCGTGCAGCTCCACGACCTGTTTTTCACTCAGGCCGCTGTGCTGCGCCACCACTCCGAGGTCCGGTCCGGCCTCGCCGCCGTAGACGACCGGAACAGACAGCGAGCGCGACTCAGGCTCGATCGCGAGGCTCTCCTCCCACCAGCGCTGCAGACGGTCTATCGCCTCCCACGCCACCTCCTGCGGGCGGCGGAGCACCACAGTGATATTGTTCATGCCGGGAATGGCGTCAATCACCTCTTCATGGTTCGCCAGACGCTGGGCTAATCCCCAGATCCGTTGCTGGCTTTCAAGGGTAACCGGCGGCTCCAGCTCCAGCACGACAGCCGTTTCTCCTAACAGATAACAACGCGCTCGCTGCACTTTTCTCTCTCCCGTCAGGCAGGGTTAGGAATATCAATAAAGGTGACATCCAGGTCGGTGGTTTCCGTCAGCCATTCGCTGAGGGCGCGAATGCCGCCCCGCTCGGTGGCGTGGTGGCCGGCGGCATAAAAATGCAGGCCCTGCTCGCGGGCAGAGTGGATGGTTTGTTCCGACACCTCGCCGGTGATAAACGCGTCCACGCCAAAGCGCGCCGCGGCGTCGATAAAGCTCTGGCCGCCCCCGGTACACCAGGCGACGCGGCTGACGGTCTCCGGCCCGGTATCGCCGCACCACAGCGGCTTGCGTCCCAGCCGCGCTTCAATCCACGAGGCCAGCTCGAGGCCGGACACCGGCATCGACAGTTCGCCCCAGGGCACCAGCGGTTCGATTTCGCCCAGCACGTTAATCCCCAGCAGATGCGCCAGCTGCGCGTTATTGCCCAGCTCGGGATGGGCATCCAGCGGCAGGTGCCAGCCGTAGAGATTGATATCGTTGGCCAGCAGGGTTTTCAGGCGCCGGCGCTTCATGCCGCGGATCACTGGCGATTCGTTTTTCCAGAAATAGCCGTGATGGACGATTACCGCATCCGCCTGCAGGCGGACGGCCTCATCCAGCAGCGCCTGGCTGGCCGTGACTCCGGTGACGATCTTGTGCACCGTATCGCGCCCTTCCACCTGCAGACCGTTAGGGGCGAAGTCACTGATGGCTGCGCTATTGAGCTTGTCGTTTATCAGTTGTTCCAGTTCGCTATTTTTCATCGCCACTCCAGCAGATAATCAGGGTATACAAAGGCATAACATAACCAGATCCTTTCGGGTCGTCGATAGTCCGCCTCCGACACTGACGATGACTTTTTACCGAATAGCGCAATTTGTCTATTCATCCCGCCGCGCATTCGTGTATATTTATGCACTAATAAAGCATATTAAATAATCAGAAAGCCCCTCAAGCCATGAATATGACTAATTAAACGCTATTCATGCAGAACGATCGACTTTCGCTTTACGCCAGGAAACACACTTCTCATGAAGACAACATCATCGCAACCGCGGGCGATTTACTACGTCGTGGCGCTGCAAATCTGGGAATACTTTAGCTTCTACGGCATGCGCGCCCTGCTGATCCTCTATCTCACCAATCAGCTTAAATATGACGATAACCACGCTTACGCCCTGTTCAGCGCCTACTGTTCGCTGGTCTATGTGACGCCGATCCTCGGCGGCTATCTGGCCGATAAGCTGTTAGGCAACCGGATGGCGGTCATGCTCGGCGCGCTGCTGATGGCCATTGGCCATCTGGTGCTCGGGGCCAGCGAAACCGCCCCGGTCTTCCTCTACCTGTCGCTGGCGATCATCGTCTGCGGCTACGGGTTGTTTAAATCCAACGTCAGCTGTCTGCTGGGCGAGCTGTACGAACCCGCCGATCCGCGTCGCGATGGCGGTTTCTCGCTGATGTATGCCGCGGGCAATATCGGCTCGATCATCGCGCCGATCGCCTGCGGCTACGTCCAGGAGGAGTATAGCTGGGCGATGGGCTTTGCCCTGGCGGCCATCGGCATGGTGGCGGGACTGGTGATTTTCCTCTGCGGCAACCGTCACTTCCAGCATACCGCCGGCGTGAACCGCCAGGCGCTGTGCGCCCGTCGCTTCCTGCTGCCGAACTGGGGCTGGCTGCTGGTGCTGCTGGTCACTGCTCCGCTGCTGATTGCCGTGCTGTTCTGGCAGGAGTGGTCGGTATATGCCCTGATCGTGGCCACGGCCATTGGCCTCGCGGTACTGGCGCGGATCTACCTGCGCGCCGAGACCGATAAACAGCGCAAGGATCTGCGCCTGATCGTCGTCCTGACCGCTTTCAGCCTGCTGTTCTGGGCCTTCGCCCAACAGGGCGGCAGCTCCATCAGCCTGTATATTGACCGCTTCGTTAACCGCCATATCATGAGCTACGAAGTCCCTACCGCTATGTTCCAGTCGATCAATGCCTTCGCGGTGATGCTCTGCGGCATGGTGCTGGCGTGGCTGGTGAAAGAGAGCGTCGGCGGTAATCGCACCGTGCGCATCTGGGGAAAATTTGCCCTCGGTCTGGGCCTGATGAGCGCCGGGTTCTGCATCCTAACCCTCAGCGCCCGCTGGTCGGCGGCCTATGGTCAGTCGTCCATGCCGCTGATGGTGCTGGGGCTGGCGGTGATGGGTTTTGCCGAACTGTTTATCGACCCGGTCGCGATGTCGCAAATCACCCGCATTGAGATCCCGGGGGTCACCGGGGTATTGACCGGCATCTATATGCTGCTCTCCGGGGCCATCGCCAACTATCTGGCCGGCGTTATCGCCGACCAGACCTCGCAGGCGTCATTCGACGCCGCCGGGGCGGTGAACTACTCCATTGACGCCTACATCAACGTCTTCAGCCAGATCACCTGGGGCGCGCTGGCCTGCGTCGGCGTGGTGCTGGTCATCTGGCTGTATCACTCGCTGAAGGTCAGGACCCGCCGTCTGGCGGTGGAGTAATCCCCTTTCTGGCGGCCTCCCAGGCCGCCAGCGTCTCCTGCCGCGCCTGCTTGTGATCGACTATCGGGCGCGGATAATCCAGCGTAACCCCCTGTTTATCCGCCCACGCCCACGGCTGATGCAGCGCCTTCTCCGGCACCTTTGCCAGCTCCGGCAGCCAGCGACGCATAAACACCCCCTGCTTATCAAACTTCTCGCCCTGGGTGGTGGGATTAAATATGCGGAAATAGGGCGCGGCGTCGGTGCCCGTCGAAGCCGCCCACTGCCAGCCGCCGTTGTTCGCCGCCAGGTCGCCATCAATCAGCTGGCTCATGAAATAGCGCTCCCCTGCCCGCCAGTCGAGGCGCAGATCTTTAGTCAGGAAGCTGGCGACGATCATGCGCAACCGGTTATGCATCCAGCCGGTGGCGTTAAGCTGGCGCATGGCGGCATCGACAATCGGATAGCCGGTCTCCCCGCGCTGCCAGGCCTGCAGGGCGCCATCCTCTTCGCGCCAGGCGACCTTATCGGTCCAGGCGACAAACGGCCGTCCTTTACAGAGTTTCGGATAGTAGACCATCAGATGGCGGTAAAACTCGCGCCAAATCAGCTCATTAAGCCAGGTGGCGCCTGCCCCGCCGTCCAGCGCGGCGGGGTGTTCCGTCAGCAGCCGATGCAGGCACTGGCGCGGCGACAGCACCCCGGTGGCCAGGCAGGGCGACAGGCGACTGGTCCCTTCCACGGCCGGGAAGTCGCGCTGCCCCTCATAATCCGCCGCCGGTTGCTGACAAAACGCGCGCAGCCGCGCCAGCGCCGTTTTTTCATCCGCGGCAAACAGCAGCCCATCGAAGGGCGTTTGCGGATAGTTGAGCTCCGGCGGCGGCGGCGCCTGGCGGGCGGGTGTCTGGCGCGGCTTTGGCGCGGCCACGCACGCCGGCAGCCCTTCCCGCAGCCGGCGAATAAACGCATTCTTAAACGGAGTGAAGACTTTATACATTTCGCCGCCGCCGGTCAGTACGCTGCCGGGCGGCAACAGGACGCTGTCGTCAAATCCCTGGCAAATCACTTCGCTCAAGGTGTTCTCAACGGCGGCATCGCGCTGGCGTTCATTGAATTCGTACTGATAGTTGTAGAACAGGTGACTGACCTGGTGCTGCTGGCAAAAATGGGCCAGTCGCTCGACGCTGGCGCTAAAATCGTCCGCCTCTTCTACCCACAACGGTATGCCACGCTCCGCCAGCGCGGCGTGCAGACTGTGCAAATGGCTGGCGATAAAAGCGGCCTGCCGCGGCGCCATATGATGCTCGCGCCACTGCCCTGGGGTGGCAATATAGAGCGCCAGCACCTGCGCCTGCGGATCGCGGCAGGCGGCGGCCAGCGCCAGGTTATCGTGAATGCGTAAATCCGTGCGTAACCAGACCAGATGGGTGGCCATATCACTCCTCATTATCCGTCAGCAAAACTCATCTCATGATCTAAGCCGGAAAAAATAGCGCGCTCCGGCAAAATAAGCACCTGCCAATTCCGCTGCGGCGCTTGCAACGAGTGTAGACAAGCGACGAAAAAAAACCGCCGGGGGCAACCGGCGGTTATTGGCTTTCATTGCAGCAGGGCGAATCAGTAGAAGTCGTGAGCGGCTTTTTCCGCCTGCGCCATCCACACCGGCTGCTCGCTGGTTTTCGACCACACCCGGTGCAGCCAGCTGTAATAGCGGGCGCGATCTTTCCAGAACAGCATCGCCGGCAGCGCCGCGACGCCAGCCACGACGGCGAAAGCCCGACGCAGCAAAATAATATGAGCAGGATAAGCTTTGTACAACGCCATCATTTCTCTCCCCTTTGTCAGGCCGGCAAGTCGCGCCGGTAAAAAATTACCATGTTTGTTTGAGCAAAATAGTACCGCGTTGGTTGTAATTTTACTACTCATCCGACCACTAAAAAGCACGTATTTATACTTAATTTACATTCACCCCGTAAATTAGTTACGAAAAAGTTAAATTAATACTAACCATCAGTTAAATTGTGCCTTTGCCATTTTTATACTTTTTTTACACCGCGCCCGCGGATTTTTGCGAAATCTTTGCGCCGTAATTTCTATTCTCCTGGTAAATCAAAAACACACCCGGAGGTGGATTGTGACTGCAGGCGTACTCACTGGCGTTGGGCTGGTGTTCCTGTTACTGGCTTATCTGGTTTATGCCTTGATACATGCGGAGGCATTCTGATGGCTGCCCAGGGATTTTTATTATTAGCCAGCTACCTGCTGGTATTGCTGGCGCTGGCGCGCCCGCTGGGGATGTGTCTGGCGAGAATGGTGAACGACATCCCGCTTCCCGGCCTGGCCGGCGTCGAGCGCGTTCTGTGGCGCGTGGCCGGGATCCGCGCCGAAGAGATGGGCTGGCTGCAGTATTTGCTGGCGATCCTGCTGTTTAACGCCCTCGGCGGCCTGGCGCTGTTTGCCCTGCTGATGCTCCAGGGCGTGCTGCCGTTTAACCCGCAGCACCTACCGGGGCTGCCGTGGGATCTGGCGCTCAACACCGCGGTCAGCTTTGTCAGTAATACCAACTGGCAGGCTTACGCCGGCGAAAGCACCATGAGCTATCTCAGCCAGATGGTGGGGCTGACGGTGCAGAATTTCCTCTCCGCCGCCACCGGCATCGCCGTGGTCTTCGCCCTGACCCGCGCCTTCGCCCGACAGAAAATGTCCACCCTCGGCAATGCCTGGGTCGACCTGACGCGCATTATCCTGTGGCTGCTGCTGCCGCTCTCTCTGCTGGTGGCCCTGTTCTTTATTCAGCAAGGCGTGCCGCAGAACCTGCAGGCTTACCAGCCCTTTACCACCCTCGAAGGGGCGCACCAGCTGCTGCCGATGGGGCCTGTCGCCTCACAGGAAGCGATTAAGCTGCTGGGCACCAACGGCGGCGGTTTCTTTAACGCTAACTCCGCCCATCCGTTTGAAAACCCGACGGCGCTGACCAATCTCGTGCAGATGCTGGCCATCTTCCTGATCCCGGCGGCGCTGTGCTTCGCCTTCGGCGAGGTGGTGAGCGATCGCCGCCAGGGGCGCGCTATTCTGTGGGCGATGACGCTGATCTTTATCCTCTGCGTCGCCGTGGTGATGTGGGCGGAAACCCGCGGCAACCCGCACCTGCTGACGCTGGGCGCCGACAGCAGCCTGAATATGGAAGGTAAAGAGAGCCGCTTCGGTATTCTCGCCAGCAGTCTGTTCGCGGTGATCACCACCGCCGCCTCCTGCGGCGCGGTCAACGCCATGCATGACTCCTTCACCGCGCTGGGCGGGATGGTGCCGATGTGGCTGATGCAGATTGGCGAAGTGGTGTTCGGCGGCGTCGGCTCGGGTCTCTATGGCATGCTGCTGTTCGTTATGCTGGCGGTGTTTATCGCCGGGCTGATGGTCGGCCGCACCCCGGAGTACCTCGGGAAGAAAATCGATGTCCGGGAAATGAAAATGATCGCCCTGGCCATTCTGGTCACCCCGACGCTGGTACTGCTCGGCACGGCGCTGGCGATGATGACCGAGGCCGGCCGCGCCGGGATGTTCAACCCCGGCGCGCACGGCTTTAGCGAAGTGCTGTACGCCGTCACCTCGGCGGCCAATAACAACGGCAGCGCCTTCGCCGGCCTGGGCGCGGCGACGCCCTTCTGGAACCTGCTGCTGGCGTTCTGCATGCTGGCTGGACGCTTCGCCGTCATCATTCCGGTGATGGCTATCGCCGGCTCGCTGGTGACGAAGAAAATTCAACCGGCCAGCCCCGGTACCCTGGCCACCCACGACGCCCTGTTTATCGGTCTGCTGATCGGCACCGTGCTGCTGGTGGGCGCCCTGACCTTTATTCCTGCGCTGGCGCTTGGCCCGCTGGCCGAACACTTTTCCTTACTTTGAGCGATGCGGAGCCCCCTGTTATGAGTCGCAAACAATTAGCCCTGCTGGAGCCGACGCTGGTGCGCCAGGCGCTGCTGGATGCCGTGAAAAAACTCAGCCCGATGGTGCAGTGGCGCAATCCGGTGATGTTTATCGTCTGGGTGGGCAGCCTGTTAACCACCCTGCTGGCCATCGCCATGGCTGGCGGCGCCCTGACCGGCAGCGCCACGTTTACCGCTACCATCAGTATCTGGTTATGGTTTACCGTGCTATTCGCCAACTTTGCCGAAGCGATGGCGGAAGGCCGCAGCAAAGCCCAGGCCAATAGCCTGAAAGGGGTGAAAAAAACGGCCTTCGCCCGTAAGCTGCGCGCCCCGCAGCATGACGCGACGGTCGACCATGTGCCGGCGGAAGACCTGCGCAAAGGCGACGTGGTGCTGGTGGAAGCCGGGGATATTATCCCCTGCGATGGCGAAGTCATCGAAGGCGGCGCCTCGGTGGACGAAAGCGCCATTACCGGCGAGTCCGCGCCGGTGATCCGCGAATCCGGCGGCGATTTCGCCTCGGTGACCGGCGGGACGCGCATCCTCTCCGACTGGCTGGTGATCCGCTGCAGCGTCAACCCGGGAGAAACCTTCCTCGACCGGATGATCGCCATGGTGGAAGGCGCCCAGCGCCGTAAAACGCCGAACGAAATCGCCCTGACGATCCTGCTGATCGCCCTGACGCTGGTGTTCCTGCTGGCCACCGCCACCATCTGGCCATTCTCGGCCTGGAGCGGCAATGCGGTGAGCGTCACCGTGCTGGTCGCTTTGCTGGTGTGCCTGATCCCGACCACCATCGGCGGTCTGCTGTCGGCGATCGGCGTCGCCGGGATGAGCCGTATGCTGGGCGCCAACGTGATCGCCACCAGCGGCCGCGCGGTGGAGGCCGCTGGCGATGTCGATGTCCTGCTGCTGGATAAAACCGGGACCATTACGCTCGGCAACCGCCAGGCCTCCGCTTTCCTGCCGGCGCGCGGTGTGGAAGAGCGAACCCTCGCCGACGCCGCCCAGCTCTCCTCGCTGGCGGACGAAACCCCTGAGGGACGCAGCATCGTGGTGCTGGCGAAGCAGCGCTTCAACCTGCGCGAACGCGATCTGCAGTCGCTGCACGCCACCTTTGTCCCCTTTACCGCGCAAACGCGGATGAGCGGCATCAATATCGATCAGCGCATGATCCGTAAAGGCTCGGTGGACGCGATTCGCCGTCACGTGGAGGCCAACGGCGGCCACTTCCCTGCCGATGTCGAGAAGCAGGTGGAAGAGGTCGCCCGCCAGGGGGCCACGCCGCTGGTGGTTGCCGAAGGTGAAAAGGTGCTGGGAATTATTTCGCTCAAAGATATCGTCAAAGGCGGCATCAAAGAGCGTTTCGCCCAGCTGCGCAAAATGGGCATTAAAACGGTGATGATCACCGGCGATAATCGCCTCACCGCCGCGGCGATCGCCGCCGAGGCCGGCGTCGACGATTTCCTCGCCGAAGCGACGCCGGAAGCCAAGCTGGCGCTGATCCGCCAGTATCAGTCGGAAGGTCGGCTGGTGGCGATGACCGGCGACGGCACCAACGACGCGCCCGCGCTGGCCCAGGCCGACGTGGCGGTGGCCATGAACTCAGGCACCCAGGCGGCGAAAGAGGCGGGCAACATGGTCGACCTGGATTCCAACCCCACCAAACTGATTGAGGTGGTCCATATCGGCAAACAGATGCTGATGACGCGCGGCTCGCTGACCACCTTCAGTATTGCCAACGACGTGGCGAAATATTTCGCCATTATTCCGGCGGCGTTTGCCGCGGTCTATCCCCAGCTGGCGATGCTGAACGTGATGGGCCTGCATTCGCCATCGTCGGCGATCCTCAGCGCGGTTATCTTCAACGCGCTGATCATCGTCTTCCTGATCCCGTTGGCCCTGAAAGGGGTGAGCTATCGCCCGCTCTCCGCCTCGGCGATGCTGCGCCGCAACCTGTGGATCTACGGCCTCGGCGGTCTGCTGGTGCCATTTATCGGTATTAAAGCCATTGACCTACTGCTGACCCTGAGCGGTCTGGTGTGAGGAACAAACTATGTCATTGATTCGTCCAGCACTTGTGCTATTTATTCTGTTAACCCTGCTCACCGGCGGCGTTTATCCTCTGCTGACCACCAGCCTGGGACAGTGGTGGTTTAACTCACAGGCCAATGGCTCGCTGATCCGCCTGAACGGCGAGGTGCGCGGCTCGGCGCTGATTGGCCAGAACTTTACCGCCGCAGGCTATTTCCAGGGCCGCCCGTCAGCCACCGCGGAGACAGCGGATAACCCGATGGCCTCTGGCGGCAGCAACCTCGCCGCCAGCAACCCGGCGCTGGATAAGGCGGTGAGCGAGCGGGTGCAGGCCCTGCGCGCCGCGAACCCGGATGCCGACCCACGGGTGCCAGTCGAACTCGTCACCACCTCGGCGAGCGGTCTCGATAACAACCTGACCCCGGCCGCCGCGCTGTGGCAGGCGCCCCGGGTGGCCAAAGCGCGCCAGCTGAGCGTCGACCAGGTGACCACGCTGGTTAACCAGGCCACACAAACGCCGCTGCTGAGCTTCCTTGGCCAGCCGGTGGTCAATATACTGCAACTCAATATGGCGCTGGATGCCCTGAAGGATAAGTAAATGAGTGACGAGCCGCTGCGTCCGGACCCTGACCGCCTGCTGCAGCACACCGCCGCCCCGCATCGCGGCAAACTGAAAGTCTTCTTCGGCGCCTGCGCCGGGGTGGGGAAAACCTGGGCGATGCTGGCGGAAGCGCAGCGGCTGCGGGCCCAGGGGCTGGATATTCTGATTGGCGTGGCGGAGACCCACGGCCGGAAAGAGACCGCCGCGATGCTGCAGGGCCTGAGCACCCTGCCGCCGCGGCGGCTCGCTCACCGCGGGCGCTACGTGTATGAGTTCGACCTCGACGCCGCCCTCGCCCGCCGCCCGGCGCTGATTCTGGTGGATGAACTGGCGCACAGTAATGCCCCCGGCTCCCGCCATCCGAAGCGCTGGCAGGATGTGGACGAACTGCTGGAGGCCGGGATTGACGTCTTCACCACAGTTAACGTTCAGCATCTGGAAAGCCTGAACGACGTCGTCAGCGGGATCACCGGCGTGCAGGTGCGGGAGACCGTCCCCGATCCCTTTTTTGACGCCGCGGACGACGTGGTGCTGGTGGACCTCCCCCCTGACGATCTGCGCCAGCGGCTCAATGAGGGCAAAGTCTACATCGGCGGCCAGGCCGAGCGCGCTATCGAGAACTTTTTCCGCAAAGGGAACCTGATTGCGCTGCGCGAACTGGCTCTGCGCCGTACCGCCGATCGCGTCGATGAGCAGATGCGCGCCTGGCGCGACCGCCAGGGCCAGGAGAAAGTCTGGCACACCCGCGACGCCATTCTGCTCTGTATCGGGCACAACACCGGTAGCGAAAAGCTGGTGCGTACCGCCGCCCGCCTCGCCGCCCGTCTGGGCAGCGTCTGGCATGCGGTATATGTCGAAACGCCTTCCCTGCACCGCCTGCCGGAATCCCGGCGGCGGGCCATCCTCGCCGCGCTGCGTCTGGCCCAGGAGCTGGGCGCCGAAACCGCCACCCTCTCCGACCCGTCTGAAGAGAAAGCGGTCCTCCATTACGCGCGCGAACATAACCTCGGAAAAATTGTCATCGGCCGCCAGAGCAAGCGCCGCTGGTGGGATCGCAGCGGCTTCGCCGACCGTCTGGCTCGTCACGCGCCGGACCTCGATCTGGTGGTCATCGCCCTGGATGAAAAGCCCTTCCCCCTTCCGGCGCGCGCCAGCGACACTCGTCCGGCGCTGGAGAAATGGCGGCTGCAGCTGCAGGGCTGCGCGTTGGCGGTGGCCCTGTGCGCCATCATTACCCTGGTGGCCATGCAGTGGCTGATGGCCTTCGAAGCCGCCAACCTGGTCATGCTCTATCTGCTGGGGGTGGTGATCATCGCCCTGCTCTATGGCCGCTGGCCGTCGGTGCTGGCGACGGTGATCAACGTTATCAGCTTCGATCTCTTTTTTGTCGCCCCGCGCGGCACGCTGGCGGTGTCAGATGTCCAGTATCTGCTCACCTTCGGCGTGATGCTCACCGTTGGCCTGCTTATCGGTAACCTCACCGCCGGCGTGCGCTACCAGGCGCGGGTGGCGCGCTATCGCGAGCGGCGTACCCGCCACCTGTATGAAATGTCCAAAGCGCTGGCGGTGGGTCGTAGCCAGCAGGATATCGCCACCACCAGCGAGCGGTTTATCGCCTCCACCTTTCAGGCTCGCAGCCAGCTGCTGCTCCCGGACGCCCAGGGGAAACTGCTGCCCTTAACCCACCAGCCCGGGCTGACGCCGTGGGATGACGCCATCGCCCGCTGGAGCTTTGATAAGGGGCAACCCGCCGGCGCCGGCACCGATACCCTGCCCGGCGTGCCGTATCAGATCCTGCCCCTGAAGAGCGCCGCCCGCACCTGGGGACTGCTGGTGGTGGAGCCGGCGAATCTGCGCCAGCTGATGATCCCGGAGCAGCAGCGTCTGCTGGAGACCTTCACCCTGCTGGTGGCCAGCGCCCTGGAGCGTCTCACCCTGACCGCCAGCGAAGAGCAGGCCCGGTTGACCAGCGAGCGCGAAAGCCTGCGTAACTCGCTGCTCGCCGCCCTGTCCCACGATCTGCGTACCCCGCTCACCGTGCTGTTTGGCCAGGCGGAAATCCTGACCCTCGATCTGGCCAGCGAGGGCTCGAAGCATGCCCCGCAGGCCAATGAAATCCGCCAGCATGTGCTCAATACCACCCGGCTGGTGAACAACCTGCTGGATATGGCGCGGATCCAGTCCGGCGGCTTTAATCTGCACAAAGAGTGGCTGACGCTGGAGGAAGTGGTCGGCAGCGCGCTGCGTATGCTCGAGCCGAGCCTCGGCGGCCAGCACGTTCAACTGGATTTACCCGACCCGCTGCAGCTGGTGCATGTCGACGGGCCGCTGTTCGAGCGGGTGCTGATCAATCTGCTGGAGAATGCCCATAAGTATGCCGGCGCCCGGGCGGACATCGGTATTCGCGCCGAAGCAGACGCCCGGCAGCTGTCGCTGGAGGTATGGGATAATGGTCCGGGGATCCCGGCGGGTCAGGAACAGGCTATCTTTGATAAATTCGCCCGCGGCAACAAAGAGTCGGCGATCCCCGGCGTCGGGCTGGGCCTTGCCATCTGTCAGGCCATCGTCGACGTCCACGGCGGGACCATCTCCGCCAGCAACCGGCCGGAAGGCGGCGCCTCATTCCGTGTTACACTGCCGGGAGAAACGCCCCCTGAACTGGAAGAGCTATCTGAGGAATTGTGATTAACGTTCTGATTATCGAAGACGAACACGCTATCCGTCGCTTTCTGCGCACCGCGCTGGAAGCCGACGGCATGCGCGTATTTGAAGCGGAAACCCTGCAGCGCGGGCTGATCGAAGCCGCCACCCGTAAGCCCGACCTCGCGATCCTCGATCTCGGCCTGCCGGATGGCGACGGCATTGATTTTATTCGCGACCTGCGCCAGTGGAGTCAGATGCCGATTATCGTCCTGTCAGCGCGTAGCGAAGAGCACGACAAAATTGCC
This sequence comes from Klebsiella sp. 2019SCSN059, assembly GCF_021739525.1. Lineage (NCBI taxonomy): Bacteria > Pseudomonadati > Pseudomonadota > Gammaproteobacteria > Enterobacterales > Enterobacteriaceae > Klebsiella > Klebsiella sp. 2019SCSN059. The sequence continues at coordinate 37,868 of NZ_JAKKOM010000011.1, forward strand.
GCCCTGGATGCCGGCGCCGATGACTACTTAAGTAAACCCTTTGGCATCGGCGAGCTGCAGGCCCGCCTGCGCGTCGCGTTGCGTCGTCACGGCTCGGCGCAGGCCGACGAGCCGGTGGTGCGCTTCGCCGACCTGGAGGTCAATATCCCCGCCCGCCGCATCCTGCGCGGCAGCGAAGAGATCCACCTGACGCCCATCGAGTTTCGCCTGCTGGCGGCGCTATTGAATAATCCCGGTAAAGTGCTTACCCAGCGCCAGCTGCTGAATCAGGTGTGGGGCCCTAACGCCGTGGAGCACAGCCATTATCTGCGGATCTATATGGGTCACCTGCGGCAAAAGCTGGAGGCCGATCCGGCGCGCCCGCAGCATCTGCTGACCGAAACCGGGATTGGCTATCGCTTTATGCCCTGAGCCCCGCCTCTGCAGTACCAGAGGCTGGCGATTTTCAGCCCTTCAGAGAGCAGCAGGAAGCCTGCCAGGATCGCGAAATGCCGGACGCCGGCGGCCTGAATCAGCCACAGACCCACAGAAAGCGAGGGCTGCATAAACACCAGCCTGAGCGGCGCCTGCCCCCAGGCCAGCCACAGCCCATAGCGGCTCTGACGGAAAAAGAGGATCATCGACAGCGGGATGCTGATAATCAGCAGCACATTCAGCGGATAGAGCCAGACCGCCGCAGCGCCCCAGGCGTGCAGCAGCTGGAGATAAGCCAGCAGGTCGTCGTAAAAAGGGAGTCGGCGGTGGGCAATATTCCACCATAAGAATTGCAGGACGAAAAAGAGATCCATCCACGCCCAGAACAAAAACAGGGACTTCCGCTGTATTTTCATCGCTATCCTTGCGAAAAAAATCAGGCCCGCGAGGGGCCTGATGATCGTGCGCCTTTAGGCGTTCTTCAGCACTTCACTGACAATCTCTACCGCTTCTTTTTCGATCAGTTTGCGATGTTCTTCGCCGAGGAAGCTTTCGCAGTAGATCTTGTAGGCGTCTTCGGTGCCTGACGGACGCGCCGCGAACCAGCCGTTGTCGGTCATCACTTTCAGGCCGCCAATCGCCGCCCCGTTGCCCGGCGCTGCGGTCAGACGGGCGGTGATCGGATCCCCCGCCAGGGTGTCAGCGCTGACCATTTCCGGCGACAGCTTAGACAGCGCCGCTTTCTGCGCGGAGGTCGCGGAAGCCTGCAGACGGTTGTAGCTCGGCGCGCCAAAGCGCTCCGCCAGCTCGTTATAGTGCTCCTGCGGGTTTTTCCCGGTCACTGCGGTGATTTCGGCCGCCAGCAGGCACATGATAATGCCGTCTTTATCGGTGGACCACGGCGTGCCGTCGAAGCGCAGGAAGGAGGCCCCGGCGCTCTCTTCGCCGCCGAAACCGAAGCTGCCGTCGAACAGGCCGTCGACGAACCACTTAAAGCCCACCGGCACTTCCACCAGCTTGCGGCCCAGATCGTTCACCACGCGGTCAATCATCGCCGAGGAGACGAGGGTTTTACCGACCGCCACCTCTTTGCCCCACTGCGGACGATGCTGGAACAGGTAGTTAATCGCCACCGCCAGATAGTGGTTCGGGTTCATCAGCCCGGCTGGGGTGACAATCCCGTGACGGTCGTAATCCGGGTCGTTGGCAAACGCCAGATCGAACTTATCGCGCAGCGCCAGCAGGCCCGCCATCGCACATTCCGAGGAGCAGTCCATGCGGATGGCGCCGTCTTTATCGAGGTGCATAAAGCGGAAGGTCTGGTCTACCTGGTCGTTCACAATGGTCAGATTGAGCTTGTAGTGCTCGCCAATGCGTTTCCAGTATTCGATACCGGAACCGCCCAGCGGATCGACGCCCAGCGTCAGGCCCGCTTTCTGGATCGCCGCCATGTCGACGATATCTGCCAGGCCTTCAATAAACGGCTGCACCAGATCCTGCTCTTTGACGTGGCCGGAAGCCAGCGCCGCGTCCAGAGGAAGGCGTTTCACGCCCTGCAGGCCAGCGGCCAGTAGTTCGTTGGCGCGGTTTTCCACCACTTTGGTGACGTTGGTATCAGCCGGACCGCCGTTTGGCGGGTTGTACTTGATACCGCCATCTTCCGGCGGGTTGTGTGACGGGGTGATCACAATGCCGTCCGCCAGCGGACCGCCTTTTTTGTTATGCACCAGAATCGCGTTGGAGACCGCCGGCGTCGGGGTGAAGCCGTTGTTTTCCTGCACGATCACGTCAACGCCGTTGGCGGTTAACACTTCCAGCACCGAAATAAACGCCGGCTCGGACAGGGCGTGGGTATCTTTACCGACATAGCACGGACCGGTGATCCCGTTCTTCGCACGATCTTCCGCAATCGCCTGGGCGATGGCCAGGATATGCGGTTCGTTGAAGTTGTGACGCGCCGCGCTGCCGCGATGGCCGGAGGTGCCGAATTTGACCGCATGCTCCGCATTACCGACTTCAGGCTTCAGCACGTAGTACTGAGCAGTCAGTTGGGCGACGTTAATCAAATCACTCTGTTGCGCAGGCTGCCCCGCACGTTTATCGATTGCCATTGCCTGATCCTTCTGGTGCAAATGTTAAAAAGCTAGATCGTGCCGCAAACCTTTTCAATCAGCTCCGCAGGGAACTGCATCGACTGCATGATGTGCTCAATCATGCTGCATTTACGGCCGGTATTGGTATTGGTGATCACCCACCACGGTGTACCAGGAACCTGTTTCGGTTTGGTCTGATTACCGCTTTTCAGCAGCGTACGCGCATCTTCCGCGAAGTAGACGCGCGTGCGGCCATGCAGAGACTCCGTCGCCTCGGCAAATGCTTTACTGTCCAGGGAGTAGAGGGTCGTCAACACCAGCATAAAACGGTTCACCGCGCGCTTCTGCTCGGCGTATTCATCAGATAACAGCATCTCGCGCATGGCGCGGACTTTATCTTTCGCCGGGTTAGCGGGTTTCACCTCAACGGCAGGCGCGGGCGCCAGCGCCGGCGCGGCTTTGCTGACCTGTGTAGCCGGTTGGGAAACGGCGGAAAATTTCAGCATGCGCCGTAAAATGTCGGATGCGCTCTCGCCGATATGCAGAGTGTGGCTGGCAATATAGCGATAGAGTTCATCATCAACTTCAATTGTTTTCATCTTAATCCAGTGCGATATCTTTTCTGAATACAAATCGTTGGGATTATAAGTACAAATCCCAACCGCGGATAGCGTCAAACCAGGATGGCGGTAAAACTCAGAAAACTTCTGGGTCTTGCAGCCGGATGGCAGAATGTCCAACATAATACCCTAACCCGACGGAGCGAAAAAAAGAACATTGCCATGAAATTAAATAGCCGAGCGCAATCTGCACAGAATCCGCACAACCACTCCCCGATCGTGCTGGTCCACGGTCTGTTTGGCAGCCTGGACAACCTGGGCATCCTCGCCCGTGACCTGGTCGCCGACTACGATATTCTGCAGGTCGATATGCGCAACCACGGTTTGTCGCCGCGGTCGCCAGAGATGACCTACCCCGCGATGGCGCAGGATCTGCTCGATACGCTCGACGCGCACCAGATTGAGCGCGCCACCTTTATCGGCCATTCGATGGGCGGCAAAGCGGTGATGGCGCTGACCGCCCTGGCGCCGGAGCGCATCAACGGTCTGGTGGCGATCGATATCGCCCCGGTGGATTATCATGTTCGCCGTCATGATGAGATCTTCGCCGCTATCCGCGCCGTCAGCGAATCCGCCGCCAGCACCCGCCAGCAGGCGGCGCAGGTGATGCGCGAGCATCTGCAGGAAGAGGGGGTGATTCAGTTCTTGCTGAAATCTTTCGTTGACGGCGACTGGCGCTTCAACGTCCCGGTGCTGTGGGACCAGTACCCGCATATCGTCGGCTGGGAAACCATCCCGGCCTGGCCGCACCCGACGCAGTTTATTCCCGGCGGCAACTCACCCTACGTGACCGACGCCTACCGCGACGCGCTGCTGGCCCAGTTCCCGCAGGCCCGGGCCCACGTCATCGCCGGCGCCGGACACTGGGTCCATGCCGAGAAACCCGAAGCGGTGTTGCGCGCGATCCGCCGCTATCTCACGAGCATTGGCGCCTGATTGGCTAAAATATGCCCGACCGCGCCGCAGAATGCCCGCGGTCGTTGGCGCAGCCGTTCGCCTGATGTATGATGGCGCGCTATCTGCGCCGGCTAGAGCCCGGCAGCTTGTTTCCCCGAAGTCACTCAGAATCATGGCAAAAGAACAAACGGACCGTACGACATTAGATTTGTTCGCAAACGAGCGTCGCCCGGGAAGACCAAAAACCAATCCGCTGTCGCGCGATGAACAACTGCGCATCAACAAACGTAATCAGCTGAAACGCGATAAAGTGCGCGGGCTGAAGCGCGTGGAGCTAAAGCTCAACGCCGACGCGGTCGATGCGCTTAACGAACTGGCGGAAGCGCGTAATATGAGCCGCAGCGATCTCATCGAAGAGATGCTGATGACGCAATTAACCGCCCTGCGCAGCCAGGGAAAAGTCTAACTTTCCGCGAAAAATCCGCATTCATGTAGCAGAGTGTGCAGTCGGGCGTGATTGCTGTTTCCGCGTCCTTGCCTGTTCTGCTATGATTGCCGTTATCTGTGGGCATCGCGTCCCTACCACATCATTTAAGTTTCAAGAGGTTATTTTACTCATGGCAATCATCGGCATCTTTTTTGGCAGCGACACCGGCAACACCGAAAATATTGCAAAAATGATTCAAAAGCAGCTTGGTAAAGATGTTGCTGATGTTCACGACATTGCCAAAAGCAGCAAAGAAGATCTGGAAGCCCACGACATCCTGCTGCTCGGCATCCCGACCTGGTACTACGGTGAAGCCCAGTGTGACTGGGACGACTTCTTCCCGACGCTGGAAGAGATCGACTTTAACGGCAAGCTGGTGGCGCTGTTCGGCTGCGGCGACCAGGAAGACTACGCAGAGTACTTCTGCGATGCGCTGGGCACCATCCGCGACATCATTGAGCCGCGCGGCGCGACCATCGTTGGCCACTGGCCGACTGCCGGCTATCACTTCGAGGCCTCCAAAGGCCTGGCGGATGACGACCACTTCGTCGGCCTCGCCATTGATGAAGACCGTCAGCCGGAACTGACCAACGAGCGCGTTGAGAAGTGGGTGAAGCAGGTGGCTGAAGAGCTGCACCTCGAAGAAATCAAAAACGCCTGATAATTAAGCGGCGCAATCATTGAGTTGCGTCGTATTAATAGACAAAAGCAATCAAACTAATAGCTACAAGTTTTTAACTTTTAATCACATATCTGTACAATGTCCTCTGATTCTACGAGGCACGTGACGCAGTTTGTAGCTGGTGCCTCGTTTTTGACAGCAAACCAGGCCCGATGCTTGCAGTTTTCATTTACCAGTGGCAGTTCTATAATGAGACGCATTACGTCGGGTTAATTTCTGTATGACTTCCGTTGAAGGAAGTAGATCGTTTAGCAACAGGACAGATTCCGCATGACTGACAACAATACCGCATTAAAGAAGGCTGGCCTGAAAGTCACACTTCCTCGACTGAAAATCCTTGAAGTGCTGCAGGAACCGGATAACCATCATGTCAGTGCGGAAGACTTATATAAACGCCTGATCGACATGGGCGAAGAGATTGGTCTGGCGACCGTTTACCGCGTCCTCAACCAGTTTGATGACGCCGGTATCGTGACTCGTCATAATTTTGAAGGCGGTAAATCCGTTTTCGAACTGACCCAGCAGCATCACCACGATCACCTGATCTGCCTCGACTGCGGCAAAGTGATCGAATTCAGTGATGACTCTATCGAAGCGCGCCAGCGTGAAATCGCTTCCCGTCACGGCATCCGCCTGACCAACCACAGTCTGTATCTGTACGGTCACTGTGCGGAAGGTGATTGCCGCGAGGACGAACACGCCCACGACGCAGTGGAAAAGTAACTCCCTGCTTCGCCTGCTCTGAAAAGCCAACCAGCCGGTTGGCTTTTTTATGGGCGCTTCTGCCGCGCTTCCCGCTCACGTCCCGGCGGCGACCCTCGCGAGTCCCCGCTTTGTCCGGAGAGTTGATATGGAACTTCGCCAGCTACGCTATTTTACGCGCATTGTTGAAACCGGCAGCATGGGCCGCGCCGCGCTCGATCTGAATATCGGCGTCTCGGCGCTCAGCCAGCAGATCGCGCGTCTGGAAAATGAGCTGGCCATTCGCCTCCTGCAGCGAACCTCTCGCGGCGTGACGCCCACCAGCGCGGGCCTCGCTTTCTACTCACAGGCGCAGCTGGCGCTGCGTCATGCCGATGATGCCATCCTCGCCGCCCGCGAGGCGCGGCTGTCGGGCCACGTCAGCGTCGGCATGGCCCCCAGCACCGCCTCCGTTCTTGGCGTACCGTTCATCAACGCGATGCGCGAGAGCTACCCCGACGTCCGCCTGCACCTGGTGGAAAGCCTCTCCGGGAATCTGGAGCGGATGATCAACACCCGCCAGCTGGATTTAGCCATCGTCTTCCAGCAGGAGAAGATCCTGCGCTGGAGCGCCAGACCGGTGCTCGAAGAGCGCCTGTTCCTGATTGGCACCCATGCGCTGTTGGCCTCGCTGCCGGATGACCCTGTTTCCCCTGACCAGCTCACCACCCTGCCGCTGATTATGCCAAGCCAGGGCCACGGCCTGCGCGGCAGGCTGGAGGCGGTTTGCCAGCAGCACAGCCTCAGCGTTGAGGTGGTGGCGGACATTGACGGTCTGGCCCTGCTGATGCAGGCCGTGCGCAGCGGACTGGGCGCCACTCTGCAGCCCGGGGCCGCTATTTCCCATCTCGACCATCAGGCGCTGAGGGTGATCGGCATCGCTAATCCGGTCCTCAGCCGCCCCAACTTTCTGGTCAGCCTGTCGGATGATGAGCTCACCCCGGCAGGCCTTGCGGCACGGGTAATACTAAGCAAAGTCATGCGCCAGCTGGTGGAGTCCGATCGCTGGCCAGGCGCCACCCTTTACGTTAACTAAACCCCTCTTTAGCGTTACGCCATAGCGCCCCGTCGCCGTTACCGCCTACATTCCCATTACAAATTTAACAATCCATTAAATTGTAAGGGAGCCGATAATGGTGGATGTACTGGTCATTGGCGGCGGCAATGCCGCGCTATGCGCCGCCTTAACCGCCCGGGAAGCCGGCGCCTCGGTGCTGCTGCTGGAGGCGGCGCCGCGGGAGTGGCGAGGCGGCAATTCGCAGCACACGCGTAACCTGCGCTGTATGCACGATGCGCCGCAGGACGTGCTGGTCGACAGCTATCCGGAAGAGGAGTACTGGCAGGATCTGCTGCGCGTCACCGAAGGGAACACCAACGAAGCGCTGGCCCGGCTGGTGATCCGCACCTCGTCACAGTGCCGGGACTGGATGCGTCAGCACGGGGTTAACTTTCAGCCGCCGCTCTCCGGCGCCCTGCACGTGGCCCGCACCAACGCCTTTTTTATGGGCGGCGGCAAAGCGCTGGTCAATGCCTATTACCGCAGCGCAGAGAGGATGGGGGTGCAGATCCGCTACAACACGCCGGTGCAGGCTCTGGAACTGCGCAACGGTGAATTTGTCGCCGCGCTGGCGGGCGAGGAACGGATTGTCGCGAGAAGCTGCGTCCTCGCCGCCGGCGGATTTGAATCCAACCGCGAGTGGCTGCGCGAGGCCTGGGGGCAAAATGACCGCGGCGAATGGCCCGCCGATAACTTTCTCATCCGCGGCACGCGCTTCAACCAGGGGGTGCTGCTCAAGTTTATGATCGACGCCGGGGCCGATATCATCGGCGATCCGTCCCAGTCCCACTGCGTCGCTATTGACGCCCGGGCGCCGCTCTATGACGGCGGGATCTGCACCCGCGTCGACTGCGTTTCGCTGGGGGTGGTGGTCAACCGCGATGCCGTGCGCTTTTATGATGAGGGGGAAGATTTCTGGCCTAAACGCTACGCCATCTGGGGCCGACTGGTCGCCCACCAGCCTGGACAGATCGGCTACTCGATCATCGACAGCAAAGCCATCGGCCACTTTATGCCCCCCGTCTTTCCCGGCGCTCAGGCCAATACCATCGAGGAACTGGCCCGCCAGCTGGGGCTGGACGGCGAACGCTTAGCGCAAACCATCGCCGACTATAATGCCGCCTGCGCGCCGGGCCAGTTCGATCACACCCGCCTGGATAACTGCGCGACCTCTGGCCTCACACCGGCGAAAACCCACTGGGCGCGCCCCATCGATACGCCGCCTTACTACGGCTACGCCCTGCGTCCGGGGATCACCTTCACCTACCTCGGGCTCTACGTCGACGACACCGCCGCCGTCCATTTCGCCGGTCAACCCAGTCGTAATCTGTTCGTCGCCGGGGAAATGATGGCCGGCAACGTCCTGGGCAAGGGCTACACCGCCGGCGTCGGGATGTCGATAGGCACCACCTTCGGCCGCATCGCCGGCCAGCAAGCCGCCCGGGCGGCGCAGCAGGAGAAACACCATGAAGTCGCTTGAAAAGCTGATCATTGACGCGCAGATCATCACCGAACCGGAGGCGGAAGTCGAACGGGTGATGCAGGTGTGTAACGCCTGCCGCTACTGCGAAGGGTTTTGCGCCGTGTTCCCGGCGATGACCCAGCGCCTGGCCTTTGGCAAGGCGGATATCAACTATCTGGCTAACCTGTGCCATAACTGCGGCGCTTGCCTGCATGCCTGCCAGTATGCGCCGCCGCACGAGTTCGCCATTAACGTGCCGAAGGCGATGGCCGAAGTCCGGCTCGAGACCTATCAACACTACGCCCAGCCCGCCGCCTTTGGCAGCCTGTACCGTCGGGCCGGCATGACCACCGTGCTGGCGCTGGTCGGCGGCCTGATTGTCTTTCTGCTGCTGGCGATGGGGCTCAAAGGCTCGCTGCGCCATCCGCCGCTGGCGGGCGACTTCTACCAGATATTCCCCCATAACCTGCTGGCGTGGATGTTTGGTTCGGTCTTTGTGCTGGCGATTGGCTTACTGATGAGCGGGGTGATCCGCTTCTGGCGCGAGATCTCCCCGGGCCAGCCGCAACCGATTGATATTGCGAAGGCATCTCATGATGCGCTGACGCTGAAATATCTCGACGGCGGCCACGGGAAAGGCTGCAACGAAGCCGATGACGCCTTCACCCTGCTGCGCCGCCGTTTCCACCACTGCACCTTCTACGGCTTTATGCTCTGCTTCGCCGCCACCGTGGTGGCCACGGGCTATCACTATATCGCCGGCCAGGAAGCCCCCTACACGTTCTTCAGCCTGCCGGTGCTGCTCGGCACCCTCGGCGGCATCGGCCTGCTGGTCGGTCCGGCGGGCCTGCTGTGGCTGAACCTGCGCCGCTCGCCGCTGCACGGCGACGCGCGGCAGAAACCGATGGATCGCGGATTTATTCTGCTGCTGCTGCTGACCAGCTTCACCGGCCTGGCGCTGCTGGCGGGGCGGGATACTTCGTGGATGGGCGTCCTGCTCGCCATCCACCTCGGGGTGGTGATGGCCCTGTTCTTAACCCTGCCGTATGGAAAATTTGCCCACGGATTTTATCGCTGTGCGGCGTTACTCAAGTGGGCGATTGAGAAACGTCGCGGAAAACAGGTGGGCGTCGCCGGCGACTGACCTGCCCCTCTGCACCCGATAACAACAAGATAAAGACAATGGAGAGCACCCCCTATGACCCAACAACCCACCCGCGCCGGCACCGTCGGCGCTATCCTCCGCGTGACCAGCGGGAATTTTCTCGAACAGTTCGACTTCTTCCTGTTTGGCTTTTACGCCACCTATATCGCCCGCACCTTCTTTCCGGCGGAGAGCGAGTTCGCGGCGCTGATGCTCACCTTTGCGGTATTTGGCTCGGGCTTCCTGATGCGTCCTATCGGCGCGGTGGTGCTCGGCGCTTATATCGACAGAATCGGTCGCCGCAAAGGGCTGATGGTCACCCTGGCGATCATGGGCTGCGGGACGCTACTCATCGCCCTGGTCCCTGGCTATCAGACTATCGGCGTGCTGGCGCCGATCCTCGTGTTAGTGGGCCGTCTGCTGCAGGGGTTTTCGGCGGGCGTCGAGCTTGGCGGAGTGTCGGTCTATCTCTCTGAAATCGCTACGCCGGGCAATAAAGGCTTCTATACCAGCTGGCAGTCCGCCAGCCAGCAGGTGGCTATCATCATGGCGGCGCTGATCGGCTATGCGCTGAACGCCACGCTGGAACATGAGGAGATTGCCGCCTGGGGCTGGCGCATCCCCTTTTTTATTGGCTGTATGATCATTCCGCTGATTTTCGTGCTGCGCCGCTCGCTGCAGGAGACCGAGGAATTCCTGCAGCGTAAACATCGCCCGGATACCAAAGAGATCCTGACCACCATCGCCAGAAACTGGCGCATTATTACCGCGGGGACGCTGCTGGTAGCGATGACCACCACCACTTTCTACTTTATTACCGTCTATACGCCAACCTACGGCAGAGCAGTGCTGCACCTCAGCGCCCGCGACAGCCTGCTGGTCACCATGCTGGTGGGCATCTCCAATTTTATCTGGTTACCGATTGGCGGCGCGATCTCTGACCGGATCGGTCGTCGCCCGGTGCTGATGGGGATTACCGTGCTGGCGCTGCTCACCACCTGGCCGGTGATGCACTGGCTCACCGCCGCGCCGGATTTCACCCGTATGACGCTGGTCCTGTTGTGGTTTTCCTTCTTCTTTGGCATGTATAACGGCGCGATGGTGGCGGCGCTCACCGAAGTGATGCCGGTTTATGTCCGCACCGTGGGCTTTTCGCTGGCCTTCAGCCTCGCCACCGCCATCTTCGGCGGCCTGACGCCGGCTATCTCCACTGCCCTGGTCGAGCTTACCGGCGATAAAAGCGCGCCGGGATGGTGGCTGATGTGCGCTGCGCTGTGCGGGTTCATCGCCACCGCGCTGCTGTTCGTGCGCCTGAGTCGCGGCTATCAGCCGGCGGAGAGTCAGCGCTAAAAAAACAAACGGGCGGAGATAGACTCCGCCCGTTTGCCGCTGCCGTCTGGCTTAATGGGTGATGTTATTGCTGCGGATCTCTTTCCAGATCTGGTCGCAGCGCGCTTTCACCGCCTGATCGTTACCGGTACGGGTAGCCTGGATACACTGCTGATAATCCAGTACCCGGACGCTCTCCTGGTGAGCAAACTGCTGGTGCTGTTTATCCTCTTTCAGGACATTCAGTACGCTCTGGCAGGCTTCAATTTTGTCCGGATTGCCTTCCGCCGTATTAATACAGGCGCTATAGGCATCTTTCAGTTTGGTGTCTTCTTTCGGTGCCGGCGACGTGGTGCAGGCCACCAGAGCCGATGCCATCATGGCAATAAGCAGCATTTTTTTCATTGTCGTTCTCCCAGAGGTGCGGCAGGCTCACGCCCGCCGCGCAGGCATCAGAAAATTGTGAACGGGGCGATAACCATGAACTTCACGTCGCGCTCATCCTGGAAGATGTTGCCGTAGCCGCCGCTCCAGCTCGGAATATCGGAATGGTTGTCGTACTGGGTAAAGTGCAGTTTAAACAGCGTGCCCTTCGCCCGGCCTTCCTGCACCGTATACAGCGCATCCAGGCTGTAGGCCGACTCTTTCAGACGGTAATCAGCGTCATAGTAGGCGTCCGGGGAGGACATTTTGCCCGGCTTCGCATCCCAGGCGTACACATAAGACGCGCCAAACGCCCAGCCCGGCATATCCCAGTTTTTCATGTCATACATCGCGCCGAAGAAGACCGCTTTTTCGCCGTTGGCGTTGAAGTCGGAACGGTTATCCCACCAGATATCGAGACGACCGTTGGAGGAGGCGTAGGTCGGGGTCATACGCTGCAGGAAGTAGCCCTGCTGGCCATCGGCCTTCACCCAGGTCCCTTCCAGACGCAGATCCAGCACATCCGCCACTTTATAGCCAAAGGTTAACGCCTGCAGCCATGCGGTGCCGTCATAGATGTCGTTGACCCCGCCGTTGCTGACCTTATCGCGAGTGCCGTAGAACTGGTAGCTGGTGCTCAATGGCGCGCCGGCGACGTCAAACTTGTAGCTGGCTTTAGCAAAGTACTGATCGATATAGCCCTGAGCCTGACCAAATGCCGCCTCCAGCACCAGGTCGTTTTTGAAATCATATTTGGCGCCGACGGAGTGGAGATAATCGACTTTGGTCTTCTTATCGTTCTGGTAGAAATCATCCATCTCGATATGCCATGGCGCTTTATACTCGTTCGTCCACATGTAGGAGAAACTTAACGCGCCCGCGGTGCCATAGTCGAAGTTGGCCCCGGCTTCCGCCCCCTGATAGGTACCCGGCATAAAGCTCCAGTGCGGCGCCAGCAGGGTCTGACCGGTTGGCTGGATGTAGCCCGCGCGCGCCCACGCCGGACCGTATTTAAATTTCGCAGCGGCTTTATACAGGCTGATGCCGCTCTTATCGCCGGAGTAGTCTTCGTCATAGGCTTTGTTACGCGACGAGAAGGCGATTTCGTTCGGGTGGCCGCTGTCGCCGTTCTCCGCCATTTCAATCGCGGTAAACGCCGCAATATCAAGGCCAAACATATCGGCGGCATAGCCGGACTGGAAGTCCAGGTTGGCGTTCCAGGTGGAGTGGGAAAGGTTGGTTTTGTATTTGTCGCCGTCGGTCACATCTTTACGGTCACGCTCACGCTGCCAGTAATAGATACCGCCGGTTAAAGTAGAATCATCGATAAAGCCTGCTGCGCTGGCCTGCGGAATCACAACCCAGCCCGACATCGCGGTGACGGCGGCAATAGCCAGCGCCAGCGTACTACGTTTGCCACTAAACGTACGCATGTGCATATCCTCTTTGACGTTTTAAAAGGCGAAGACCAGGGGGTCATTCGCTAAAAAAAATAAATAACACTGCAAAATGTGGGGCGGTGAAAAAGGCCGCGAAACCACTGTAGATAGACTATTTTTCGTGACGCGAATTATCAATGTTTTTCGTGAGGCAAAGCTTAAGATTATGACAAAGCGCACATAATTTATGTCGTTTTGTTACAGTCTTATCTCTGATGATTTTGTCATGGAAGTCATTGCAAAATCAGGGAAAAATGCAAAACCTGAAAGCGATTACATTGTTTTTTTGTATGAGACCGGAAATATCAGAAGCGTTATTTATTTCCGATTTGAAACAGAATTAATTCGCTTCGCGAAAATAAAAAGAGTAATTGGCTGATTCTGAAACAAAAAAAGCGCCGCAGAGTGCGGCGCTTTGAAGGTAGGGAAACGGTTATTCGCCCGCTTTCGCCCAGGTATCGCGCAGACCGACGGTGCGGTTAAACACCAGACTGGTTGCGGTTGCATAGCGGCTGTCGAGGCAGAAGTAACCTTCACGCTCAAACTGGTAAGCTTTACCGGCTTCCGCCTGCTCCAGGCTCGGCTCCGCGTAACCCTGTTTGATCACCAGCGATTGCGGATTGATCACCGCGAGGAAATCCTCCGCTGCGCCCGGGTTTGGTACGCTGAACAGGCGATCGTAGAGACGGATCTCTACCGGCAGCGCATGCGCCGCGCTCACCCAGTGGATCACGCCTTTGACCTTGCGGCCGTCAGCCGGATCTTTGCTCAGGGTGTCGGCATCGTAGGTGCAGAAGATAGTGGTGATATTGCCTTCGGCATCTTTCTCCACGCGTTCCGCTTTGATGACGTAGGCATTGCGCAGACGCACTTCTTTGCCCAGCACCAGACGCTTGTACTGCTTGTTGGCTTCTTCACGGAAGTCCGCGCGGTCGATCCAGATTTCCGCGCTGAACGGCACTTCGCGGCTGCCCATCTCCGGCTTGTTCGGATGGTTCGGCATCGCCACCATTTCGCTTTCGCCCTGCGGGTAGTTCTCGATAACCAGTTTCACCGGATCGATCACCGCCATCGCGCGCGGCGCGTTTTCGTTGAGATCTTCGCGAATGCAGGACTCCAGCGACGCCATCTCAATAGTGTTGTCCTGCTTGGTCACGCCGATGCGCTTGCAGAATTCGCGGATGGATTCGGCGGTGTAGCCGCGACGACGCAGACCGGAGATGGTCGGCATACGCGGATCGTCCCAACCTTCCACGTGCTTCTCGGTCACCAGCTGGTTCAGCTTACGCTTGGACATCACGGTGTATTCAAGATTCAGGCGCGAGAATTCGTACTGGCGCGGGTGAACCGGGATGCTGATGTTGTCCAGCACCCAGTCGTACAGACGACGGTTGTCCTGGAACTCCAGGGTACACAGCGAGTGGGTAATGCCTTCCAGCGCATCGCTGATGCAGTGGGTGAAGTCGTACATCGGGTAGATGCACCACTTGTTGCCGGTCTGATGATGCTCAGCGAATTTAATGCGGTACAGCACCGGATCGCGCATCACGATGAACGGCGACGCCATATCGATCTTCGCGCGCAGGCAGGCCTTGCCCTCTTCGAAGCCGCCGCTGCGCATTTTTTCGAACAACGCCAGATTTTCTTCCACGCTGCGGTCGCGATACGGGCTGTTCTTACCCGGCGCTTTCAGGGTGCCGCGATATTCACGAATCTCATCAGGAGAGAGTTCATCAACATAGGCCAGGCCTTTGTTGATCAGCTCAACCGCATACTGATGCAGCTGATCAAAGTAGTCAGACGAGTAGCAAACGTCCCCGGACCAGTGGAAACCTAACCACTGCACGTCGTTTTTAATCGACTCCACGTATTCGATATCTTCTTTCACCGGGTTGGTGTCATCGAAACGCAGGTTGCATTGGCCCTGATAATCCTGGGCGATGCCGAAGTTCAGGCAGATGGATTTCGCATGGCCAATGTGCAGATAACCGTTCGGCTCCGGCGGGAAGCGGGTGTGAACGGTGGTGTGCTTACCGGTAGCCAGATCTTCATCAATGATCTGACGGATAAAGTTAGTCGGGCGGGCTTCTGCCTCACTCATCACGGGTTCCTCAAAGCGTAAACAACGTATAACGGCACATGATCTTACAAGCAGGGCGTAGTGACAACTATTAGTTACGTAAAATAGGTATCAGAAGAGGATTATGGGGCCGATTGCTGCAAAAAAAAGCGGCGAAGGTTTCCCTTCGCCGCTGAGGCATAAACTCGACTCAGGAGCCTTACTTGCCTTTAATCTCATACAGCGGCGTCTGGCCGGCAACGACCTTACCGCTCGCCAGTATCACCAGCGCGCTGTAGTCATCGCTGTTGCTGCAGACCACCGGGCTAATCATCGAGCGCGCGTTGGCGTTGAGGAAGTCCAGATCCATTTCCAGAATCGGCTCGCCCGCCTTCACGTCCGCGCCCTCTTCAACCAGACGTTTGAAGCCCTTGCCTTCCAGCGCCACGGTGTCGATACCCATGTGGACAACGATTTCCGCACCGTTGTTGGTTTCGAGGCAGAACGCGTGGTTAGTGTTGAAAATTTTCACCACGGTACCGGCGGCCGGGGCCACCACGATGTTGCTGGTCGGTTTCACCGCGATACCGTCGCCGACGGCTTTGCTGGCGAAGGCTTCGTCCGGCACCTGTTCGAGGGCCACCACGTCACCGGTAATCGGCGAAACCAGCGACTCAACGGTCTTCGCGTTCGCTACCGCCTGCGGTTTAGCCGCGGGCGCTGCGGTGGCGACGTTGCCAGCCGGCGCGGCTGCCGCTGCCGCTACCGGGCCGCGGGTCACCACTTTTTTCATCTCATCGCCGATAGACTCTGCCTTCGCGCCGACGATAACCTGGATGGTTTGCTTATTCAGTTTCACCACCCCGGACGCGCCGAGACGTTTACAGGCGGCGTCGTTGACTTTCGCCGAATCGCCCACGGTCAGGCGCAGACGGGTGATACAGGCGTCAATCGCTTTCAGGTTGTCCGTTCCGCCCACCGCGGCGATATAGCTGGTCGCCAGCTGGGTCAGGCCTTCTTCAGTGTTGCTGTTCGCTTCTTCCGTTACCACGTCAGCGGCTTTGTCTTCACGACCCGGCGTTTTCAGGTTGAACATGCGGATCACCGCGCTGAACAGCAGGAAGTAGACGAAGAAGAACACCACGCCCATCACCAGCAGCATCCAGACGTTTTTGCTGGCGGCCGGCAGGCTGTACATCAGCACGTAGTCAATAGCGCCTGCGGAGAAGGAGAAGCCCGCATGAATGCCCAGCGCCGTTGCGATGAACAGGCTGATACCGGTCAGTACCGCGTGCAGGAGGTACAGCAGCGGAGCCAGGAACATGAACAGGAATTCCAGCGGCTCGGTTACCCCGGTCAGGAACGCGGTGATGGCAACGGACAGCAGCATACCGCCCACCATCGGACGACGCGCTTTCGGAGCGGCCAGATACATCGCCAGCGCCGCGCCCGGCAGACCAAACATCATGATCGGGAAGAAGCCGGACATGAACATCCCCGCGGTGCCGTCGCCGGCGTAGAAGCGGTTGATGTCGCCGTGGAACACGGCGCCTGCGGCGTTCGTGAACTCACCAATCTGGAACCAGGCGATGGTGTTCAGCACCTGATGCAGACCGGTCGGGATCAGCAGACGGTTGATAAAGCCGAAGATACCGGAACCCAGCGCCCCTGCGGAAACGATCCACTCGCCGCCCGCATGGATAGCGTGCTGCACCGGCGGCCAGACGTAGCCGAAGAGCGCCGCGAGGATCAAACAGAAGAAGCCGGTGGCGATCGGTACGAAGCGTTTGCCGCCGAAGAAGCTCAGGAAGTCCGGCAGCTTGATGCCGGCCCAGCGATTGTACACCGCCCCTGCTACCAGACCGGTAATGATACCGGCCAGTACGCCCATGTTGATTTCCGGATTGATGGTGACCATCGCTTTGGTCATCACGAAATAACCTACTGCCCCGGCCAGCGCCGCAGAACCGGCGTTATCCTTGGACCAGCTTGACGCCACACCGATAGCAAAGATCAGCGCCAGGTTGTCGAAGATAGCCCCACCCGCTTGCGCGATGAAGGGTACATTCAACAGGTCTGGTTGCCCGAAACGCAGCAGCAATGCCGCGACCGGCAGCACTGCGATAGGGAGCTGTAACGCCCTACCCAGTCGCTGAAAGAAACCTAAAATATTCATCTTATTCCCCCTATGAGACCCCGATGAGGCTCATTTTCAAAGCCACTTTTTTATTGTGTAACAAGGTCGGTTTTATCACTTACCGGCAAAGTGTGTGAAAAATTAATTCGTATCGCAAATTAAACGGGTATTTTTTGTGATAATTATCACCAAATATCGTATTCACCCCTCCCTTAGACTGGCTAACATCGAAAACTTATTTTATCATTCAAAAAATCAACACGGATTGACCCCGGTCGGCGCAGTTGCTGCAATACTCTCCTCAGAGTGCTGGCGCCAATCCGCCAGATTCTACTTTTAACTATAGAGGTGAAGAATGAGACTGATCCCCCTGGTAACCGCTGAGCAGGTCGGTAAATGGGCTGCCCGCCATATCGTGAACCGCATTAATGCATTCAAACCAACCGCGGACCGTCCGTTCGTGCTGGGTCTGCCGACCGGCGGCACCCCGCTCACCGCCTACAAGGCGCTGGTTGAAATGCATAAAGCAGGCCAGGTTAGCTTCAAACACGTTGTCACCTTCAACATGGATGAATACGTTGGCCTGCCAAAAGAGCATCCGGAAAGCTATCATAGCTTCATGCACCGTAATTTCTTTGACCACGTTGATATTCCGGCAGAAAATATCAACCTGCTGAATGGTAACGCGCCGGACATCGATGCGGAATGCCGTCGCTATGAAGAAAAAATTCGTTCCTACGGTAAAATCCACCTGTTTATGGGCGGCGTGGGCAACGATGGCCACATCGCGTTCAACGAACCGGCCTCTTCTCTGGCGTCCCGCACCCGTATTAAGACCCTGACCCATGACACCCGTGTGGCGAACTCCCGCTTCTTTGACGGCGACGTGGATCTGGTGCCGAAATATGCGCTGACCGTCGGCGTGGGCACCCTGCTGGATGCAGAAGAAGTCATGATTCTGGTGCTGGGCCATCAGAAAGCGCTGGCGCTGCAGGCGGCAGTTGAAGGTAACGTCAACCACATGTGGACCATTACCTGTCTGCAGCTGCATCCGAAGGCGGTGATCGTCTGCGACGAACCGTCCACCATGGAGCTGAAAGTGAAGACGCTGAAATATTTCAACGAATTAGAAGCTGAAAATATTAAAGGTCTGTAATGTAGTCGCGTCCCGCGACTTTGCGCGGGACCATCTTTTTCTTTGTATGCATCATCAGGCCGGCGGCAAATGAACGTTCCCGGGCCTGATGAGGCGTATATACCGGGGGTCGTAATGTATGCATTAACCCAGGGCCGGGTTTATACCGGTCATGAAATTCTCGATGACCATGCGGTTGTTATCGCTAATGGCCTTATCGAACGTCTTTGTCCGCTGGCAGATTTGCCGTCTGACATCGAGCAGCGCTCAGTCAACGGCGCAATCCTCGCCCCCGGTTTTATCGACGTCCAGCTCAACGGCTGCGGCGGCGTGCAGTTTAACGACAGCCCTGACGCGGTCACTGTCGAAACGCTGGAGATCATGCAGAAGGCCAACGAACGCTCAGGCTGCACCAGCTTCCTGCCGACGCTGATTACCTCCAGCGACGATCTGATGAAGCAAGGCGTCCGCGTGATGCGCGAATACCTGCAAAAGCACCCGAACCAGGCGCTGGGTCTGCATCTTGAAGGACCGTGGCTGAATATCGTTAAGAAAGGCACCCACAATCCCGACTACGTGCGTAAACCGGACGCGGCGCTGGTCGATTTCCTGTGCGACAACGCCGATGTGATCACCAAAGTGACCCTCGCCCCTGAGCGCGTCGAGCCGGAAGTGATCCGCAAACTGGTCGCCGCCGGGATCGTCGTCTCCGCGGGCCACTCCAACGCCACGCTGAAAGAGGCGAAAGTGGGCTTCCGCGCGGGCATTACCTTCGCCACCCACCTGTATAATGCGATGCCGTACATTACCGGCCGCGAACCGGGTCTGGCCGGGGCGATTTTTGACGAGCCGGATGTCTACTGCGGTATTATTGTCGACGGGATGCACGTCGATTACGCCAACGTGCGCAACGCCAAGCGCCTGAAAGGCGACAAACTGTGCCTGGTCACCGACGCCACCGCGCCGGCGGGGGCGAATATTGACCAGTTCATTTTTGCCGGGAAAACAATATACTACCGCAACGGGCTGTGCGTAGATGAAAACGGCACCCTCAGCGGATCTTCCCTGACCATGATTGAAGGGGTGCGTAATCTGGTTGAGCATTGCGGTGTGGCGCTGGACGAAGTATTGCGGATGGCGACGCTCTATCCCGCGCGCGCCATTGGTGTGGACAAGCAGCTCGGCAGCATTGCGCCGGGTATGGTCGCTAACCTGACCGCCTTTACACGCGATTATAAAATCACCAAGACCATCGTTAATGGTAACGAGGTCGTCACTGAGTAAGTAAAAGTATGACAGCAGGCGGACAAGCTCAAATTGGTAACGTTGACCTCGTAAAACAACTGAACAGCGCGGCCGTGTACCGCCTGATTGACCAGCATGGGCCTATCTCGCGCATTCAGATCGCGGAACAAAGCCAGCTTGCCCCTGCCAGCGTGACCAAAATCACGCGTCAGCTTATTGAGCGCGGCCTGATCAAAGAAGTCGATCAGCAGGCCTCCACCGGGGGGCGCCGCGCCATCTCCATCATTGCGGAGACGCGTAACTTCAACGCCATTGGCGTGCGCCTTGGCCGCTATGACGCCACCCTGACCCTCTATGATTTAAGCAGCAAGACCCTGGAGGAGGAGCATTTCCCGCTGCCCGAGCGCACCCAGGAAACGCTGGAACACGCCCTGCTGAATATCATCGCCACTTTTATCGAAAACTGTCAGCGCAAAATCCGCGAGCTGATCGCCATCTCGGTGATCCTGCCGGGGCTGGTGGATCCGGAAAGCGGCGTGATCCGCTATATGCCGCACATTGCGGTGGAAAACTGGGGCCTGGTCGGGGCGCTGGAAAAACGCTTCAACGTTACCTGCTTTGTCGGGCACGATATCCGCAGTCTGGCGCTGGCCGAGCACTATTTTGGCGCAAGCCAGGACTGCGAAGACTCCATTCTGGTGCGCGTGCACCGCGGCACCGGGGCGGGGATCATCTCCAACGGACGCATTTTTATTGGCCGTAACGGCAACGTGGGCGAAATTGGCCATATTCAGGTCGATCCGCTGGGCGAACGCTGCCACTGCGGCAACTTCGGCTGCCTGGAGACCGTCGCGGCGAACGCCGCCATCGAACATCGCGTTCGCCATCTGCTGGACCAGGGCTACCAGAGCCGCCTGACCCTCGATGACTGCACGATCAAAACCATCTGCAAAGCGGCCAACAAGGGCGATGCCCTGGCCTGCGAGGTGATCGAGTACGTAGGGCGTCACCTCGGAAAAACGATCGCCATCGCCATCAACCTGTTCAATCCGCAAAAAATCGTCGTCGCCGGCGAAATTGTGGAAGCCGAGAAAGTGCTGCTCCCGGCCATTGAGGGCTGCATTAACGCCCAGGCGCTGAAGGCGTTTCGTAAGAACCTGCCGGTGGTGCGCTCCACCCTCGATCATCGCTCAGCGATTGGCGCCTTCGCGCTGGTCAAACGCGCCATGCTCAATGGCACGCTGCTGCAGCGCTTGCTTGAGAGCTAATCGCCCCCCCTTTACAGATAAGCGCGTCGCTCTGTCACTGGCGGGCATCGCCCGTCAGAGGTGTGAAACCGCATCGATGACGCGTATAGTTTCGTCTTTGTTAATGATTCTGGACCCACCATGACCATTCAAAACATAATTTGTGATATTGACGGCGTGCTGATGCACGATAACGTCGCCGTTCCCGGCGCTGCCGAGTTTATCAAGCGCATCCTCGATAAAGGCATGCCGCTGGTGATGCTGACCAACTACCCGTCGCAAACCGGCCAGGATCTGGCGAACCGTTTCGCCACCGCCGGGATTGAAGTGCCGGATAGCGCCTTTTACACCTCGGCGATGGCGACGGCCGATTTTCTGCGCCGCCAGGAAGGCAAGAAAGCCTATGTGGTGGGTGAAGGGGCGCTGATCCACGAGTTGTATAAAGCCGGCTTTACCATTACCGATGTCAACCCGGATTTTGTCATCGTCGGGGAAACCCGCTCCTTTAACTGGGAGATGATGCATAAGGCGGCCTTCTTTGTCGCCAATGGCGCCCGCTTCATTGCCACCAACCCGGATACTCACGGTCGCGGCTTCTACCCGGCCTGCGGCGCCCTGTGCGCCGGGATCGAGAAGATCTCCGGCCGTAAGCCGTTTTACGTCGGTAAACCCAGCCCGTGGATCATCCGCTCAGCGCTGAACAAAATGCAGGCCCACTCCGAACAGACGGTGATCGTCGGCGACAATCTGCGCACCGACATTCTGGCCGGCTTCCAGGCGGGGCTGGAGACCATTCTGGTGCTCTCCGGCGTCTCGACCCTCGACGACATCGACAGCATGCCGTTCCGCCCGTCGTGGATCTACCCTTCCGTCGCGGAAATCGATATTTTCTAATGCCAGCCACGTCTCAGGACGTGGTTGTTCATTTCTGACGCCTGCTAAAAGCACCCCATCTAATAAAAACGGCTTGTAATTGCGTATTCTTCAATAAAGCCGTTCAAAAGATACTCTTTTTTTACTATTCAACAATCGCAGTTGCGTTTTTTCTTTTTCCGGCCGTAAAACCCTTGCGCCGGCTCCCCCTTTACGGCATTTTCTTAAGCACGCACTCAGGCTTCGCCACGAGACGAAGCCAGCACAACATCAAACACGACAGGGTAATGGAGAAGGCTATGTGTTCTATTTTTGGCGTACTGGATATTAAAACTGACGCAGGCGAGCTGCGTAAAAAGGCGCTGGAGCTTTCCCGCCTGATGCGCCATCGCGGTCCGGACTGGTCTGGCGTGTATGCCAGCGACAAAGCGATTCTGGCGCACGAGCGCCTGTCGATTGTCGACGTCAACGCCGGCGCCCAGCCGCTGTACAACGCCGAAAAAACCCATGCGCTGGCCGTTAACGGCGAAATCTACAACCATCAGGCGCTGCGCGCGGAATATGGCGATCGCTATCAGTTCCAGACCGGCTCCGACTGCGAAGTGATCCTCGCGCTGTATCAGGAAAAAGGCCCGGCGTTCCTCGACGACCTGCAGGGGATGTTCGCCTTCGCCCTGTACGACAGCGAAAAAGACGCGTACTTAATTGGTCGCGACCATATCGGCATTATTCCGCTGTATATGGGCCATGACGAACACGGCAACTTCTACGTCGCCTCAGAAATGAAAGCCCTGGTGCCGGTGTGCCGCACCATTAAAGAGTTCCCGGCGGGCAGCTACCTGTGGAGCAAAGACGGTGAAATTCGCCAGTACTATCAGCGCGACTGGTTCGATTACGACGCGGTAAAAGACAACGTTACCGATAAGAACGAGCTGCGCCAGGCGCTGGAAGAGTCGGTGAAAAGCCACCTGATGTCCGACGTGCCCTACGGCGTGCTGCTCTCCGGCGGCCTTGATTCTTCGGTCATCTCCGCCATCACCAAGAAATTCGCCGCCCGTCGCGTCGAAGATCAGGAGCGTAGCGAAGCCTGGTGGCCGCAGCTGCACTCCTTCGCGGTCGGTCTGGAAGGCTCTCCCGACCTGAAAGCGGCGCAGGAAGTGGCTAACCACCTCGGCACCGTGCACCATGAAATTCACTTTACCGTTCAGGAAGGGCTGGATGCGATCCGCGACGTTATCTATCACATCGAAACCTACGATGTGACCACCATTCGCGCTTCGACGCCGATGTACCTGATGTCGCGTAAAATAAAAGCCATGGGCATCAAAATGGTGCTTTCCGGCGAAGGCTCGGACGAAGTATTCGGCGGCTACCTCTACTTCCATAAGGCGCCGAACGCTAAAGAACTGCACGAAGAGACGGTGCGTAAGCTGCAGGCGCTGCATATGTTTGACTGCGCCCGCGCCAACAAAGCGATGTCCGCCTGGGGCGTGGAAGCCCGCGTGCCGTTCCTCGATAAGAAGTTCCTCGACGTGGCGATGCGCATCAACCCGCAGGATAAGATGTGCGGCAACGGCAAAATGGAAAAACATATCCTGCGCGAATGCTTTGAATCCTATCTGCCGGCCAGCGTGGCGTGGCGTCAGAAGGAGCAATTCTCTGACGGCGTCGGCTACAGCTGGATCGATACGCTGAAAGAAGTGGCTGCGAAACAGATCAGCGACCAGCAGCTGGAAACCGCAAGCTTCCGCTTCCCGTACAACACGCCGACCTCCAAAGAAGGCTATCTGTACCGCGAGATCTTCGAAGAGCTGTTCCCGCTGCCAAGCGCGGCGGAGTGTGTCCCTGGCGGTCCGTCGGTGGCCTGCTCTTCTGCCAAAGCCATTGAATGGGATGAAGCGTTCAAAACCATGAACGATCCGTCAGGCCGCGCGGTGGGCGTCCACCAGTCGGCCTATAAATAAGCCCTGACAGGCGATGAAACGCGAAACGGACCCTCCGGGGTCCGTTTTCTTTTTGCGGGATTTATACCGCTGAAAAACGATAAATAACCAATAATTGCCGATTATTGCAGCGAGCTGTTCGCAACCTAACCAAACAGTCACATTACAACGATTTTCCTTGAAAAAGAGGTTGACGCTCGCAGGCCCAATACGCATAATGCGCCCCGCAACGCCGATAAGGTTACGCGAAAAAAAGATGGCTACGTAGCTCAGCTGGTTAGAGCACATCACTCATAATGATGGGGTCACAGGTTCGAATCCCGTCGTAGCCACCATCTTTTTTTGCGGGAGTGGCGAAATTGGTAGACGCACCAGATTTAGGTTCTGGCGCCGCAAGGTGTGCGAGTTCAAGTCTCGCCTCCCGCACCATTCACCAGTCAGCGTTGTACGGATGGGGTATCGCCAAGCGGTAAGGCACCGGTTTTTGATACCGGCATTCCCTGGTTCGAATCCAGGTACCCCAGCCATATTTCTTCGATATTTGCGGTTCACCGCGACGGTATTGGGGTATCGCCAAGCGGTAAGGCACCGGTTTTTGATACCGGCATTCCCTGGTTCGAATCCAGGTACCCCAGCCATCGAAGAAACAGTAAGACAATTTGGCTACGTAGCTCAGCTGGTTAGAGCACATCACTCATAATGATGGGGTCACAGGTTCGAATCCCGTCGTAGCCACCATATTCGGGACGTATCGATACACATCGATAAATCCGCAAACAATTTGTTGGGGTATCGCCAAGCGGTAAGGCACCGGATTCTGATTCCGGCATTCCGAGGTTCGAATCCTCGTACCCCAGCCAAATTAAAAAGTCGTTCAGCAATGAACGCACTGTTGCGCTAAAACCGGGATAGTGACGGTTAAATGCAACAGACAATTGGGGTATCGCCAAGCGGTAAGGCACCGGATTCTGATTCCGGCATTCCGAGGTTCGAATCCTCGTACCCCAGCCACTTCAATGCAAAAAAGCCCACCTCGGTGGGCTTTTTTGTTATTGGCGTTTTGCCATCCTGGCGCAGCGCTGACTGCCGGGCAGGCGCTTTCCACGACGCCCCTGCCCGCGACGCCGGTTTACAAGCCTAACGCATACTTCAGCGCCTGACGCTTCAGCACCCCGGCGCGTTCGGCCGCCATCAGGCCAATATTGCGCAGCATCCGCACCGGCGCCAGGTCATTGCTGAATCCGGCGTAAAACAGATCCATCCCCGACTGCATAATAAAATTATCCGCCCGCCGCCGCCCCTGGTAGCGCTTGAGCACCGGCAGGCTGGCCCACTCTTCGCCGCGGCCGCGCGCTTGCGCCAGGACCTCCAGCAGGGCGTCGACATCACGATAGCCAAGGTTAACCCCCTGCCCCGCCAGCGGATGAATGGTGTGCGCCGCATCGCCCACCAGCGCCAGACCAGGCTGAACATACTGCAGCGCATGACGCCGGGTGAGCGGGAAGGCGCCGGCCGCCTGCGGCGTCACCCGCCCGAGACGCGCCGGGAAATGGCGGGCGATCTCCTGCTGGAGCTGGGGCATGGACATGCCCTGCAGCTGACGGATCCGCGCCGGGGCGTCATACCACACCAGCGAGGCCCAGTTGTCGAACAGCGGCAGGAAAGCGCGCGGTCCGCTGGGGGTAAACTGCTGCCAGGTGCTGTCGCCGGGATCGTCGGCGCATTGGACGCTAATGAGCATACAGGATTGCTGATATTGCCAGGCATGCACGCCGATGCCGGCCATCTCCCGCACCTGAGAGCTGGCGCCGTCGGCGCCGATAACCAGCCGGGCGTGGATCGTCTCCCCGTCGCGTAAACGCAACGCCGTCTCCGCCTCGCCGCGCTGCATCGTCTCCAGTTCGCCGCCAACGCGCAGGGTAACCCCTTCGTGCGCCGTCAGCGCTTGCCACAGGCCCCACTGCAGGACCTTGTTCTCGACCATATAGCCCAGCTCCGGCAGCTTAAGCTCGGCGGCGTCAAAGGCGACGTGGGCGCTCTCCCACTCCCAGGTCTCCAGTCGACGGTAAGCGTGGACGCGCATCGCCCGCACGGCATCCCAGACGCCAAGGCTTTTCAGCAGGCCGACCGAGGCCGCGCTGATCGCCGAGATCCGCACATCCGGGGCGGATGCCGGATCGAAAGCCGGAGGCGCCGTTTTCTCAAGCACCGTCACGGTAAATCCCTGTTGCGCCAGCCCCAACGCCAGGGCGCCGCCGACCATGCCGCCGCCCACGATGGCGACATCTGTTGCGTGAATTGTCATGGCTATTATCCTTAAAGCAGAATCCGTTAAGTTTACCGGATTTTTCGCCCTCTTGCGGTGATAACGCTCGCACTGGTCAGGGGGCGACCAAAGCATTACAATACGCGCCCTGGAATGCGAAATTCACCCTGTATATATCCCCGCGTTTTGGATATCTATTACTGAGCATGAGCAAGTCAATGACAAAAAAACTCCATATTAAAACCTGGGGCTGTCAGATGAACGAGTATGATTCATCAAAGATGGCCGATCTGCTGGATGCGACACATGGGTATCAACTGACCGAAGTGGCGGAAGAAGCAGATGTGCTGTTGCTCAATACCTGCTCAATTCGTGAGAAGGCCCAGGAAAAAGTTTTCCATCAGCTTGGCCGCTGGAAGCTGCTGAAAGAGAAGAACCCGGACCTGATTATTGGCGTTGGCGGCTGCGTGGCTTCCCAGGAAGGCGACCATATTCGTCAGCGCGCGCACTATGTCGATATTATTTTCGGGCCGCAAACCCTGCACCGCCTGCCGGAGATGATTAACTCCGTGCGCGGCAACCGCAGCCCGGTGGTTGATATCAGCTTCCCGGAAATTGAAAAATTCGATCGCCTGCCAGAACCGCGCGCCGAAGGCCCGACCGCCTTTGTCTCGATTATGGAAGGCTGCAACAAATACTGCACCTACTGCGTGGTGCCCTACACCCGCGGAGAAGAAGTCAGCCGCCCGTGCGACGATATCCTGTTTGAAATCGCCCAACTGGCGGCGCAGGGCGTGCGTGAAGTCAACCTGCTGGGCCAGAACGTGAACGCCTGGCGCGGCGAGAACTACGACGGCACTACCGGCAGCTTTGCCGATCTGCTGCGCCTGGTCGCCGCTATCGACGGCATCGACCGCATTCGCTTCACCACCAGCCACCCGATCGAATTTACCGACGATATCATCGATGTCTATCGCGATACGCCGGAGCTGGTGAGCTTCCTGCACCTGCCGGTGCAAAGCGGCTCCGACCGCGTGCTGAACCTGATGGGACGCACCCATACCGCGCTGGAGTATAAAGCGATTATTCGCAAGCTGCGTGAAGCGCGTCCGGATATTCAGATAAGCTCCGACTTTATCGTCGGCTTCCCCGGCGAAACTACGGAAGATTTCGAAAAGACAATGAAGCTTATCGCCGACGTCAATTTCGATATGAGCTACAGCTTTATCTTCTCCGCCCGTCCGGGCACCCCGGCGGCCGATATGGTAGACGACGTGCCGGATGCTGATAAGAAACAGCGTCTGTATATTCTGCAGGAGCGCATCAACCAACAGGCGATGGCCTGGAGCCGTCGCATGCTCGGCACGGTACAGCGCATCCTGGTGGAAGGCACGTCGCGCAAGAACATCATGGAGCTTTCCGGACGTACGGAGAACAACCGGGTGGTCAACTTTGAAGGCACCCCGGACCTCGTCGGCAAGTTTGTGGATGTCGAAATTGTCGATGTTTACACCAACTCGCTGCGCGGCAAAATCGTGCGCACCGAAGCGGAGATGGGTCTGCGTATCGCTGAATCACCTGAATCAGTGATTGCCCGCACCCGTAAAGAGAACGATCTTGGCGTGGGTATCTATCAGCCGTGATCCCTTCAGGCCTGTCGGTTCCGGCAGGCCTTGTAATTCCTCTCTCCGTCCCTATATCTACAGCAACGCTTGCGCCATTCTCCTGTGACGTAAATAATTTCCTGATTAGCCGGCCACGCGCCGCGTCCGGCCACCTGCGTAAAGAGGAACAGTTTGAACATAGACACTCGTGAAATTACCCTGGAGCCAGCGGATAACGCACGCCTGTTAGCCCTGTGCGGCCCGTTTGACGACAACATCAAACAGCTGGAACGTCGGTTAGGCATTGAGATCAACCGCCGTGACAATCACTTTAAACTGACCGGACGCGCCCTTTGCGTGCACGCCGCCGCCGATATTCTGCGCAGCCTGTATGTCGACACGGCGCCGATGCGCGGTCAGATTCAGGATATTGAACCAGAGCAGATCCATCTGGCGATCAAAGAGGCGCGCGTGCTGGAGCAGAGCGCCGAGAGCGTGCCGGAGTACGGAAAAGCCGTCAATATCAAGACCAAGCGCGGGGTGATCAAACCGCGTACGCCGAACCAGGCGCAGTACATCGCCAATATCCTCGATCACGACATCACCTTCGGCGTGGGTCCGGCAGGTACCGGGAAAACCTATCTGGCGGTGGCGGCGGCGGTCGATGCGCTGGAGCGCCAGGAGATCCGCCGCATTCTGCTGACCCGTCCGGCCGTCGAGGCGGGCGAAAAGCTCGGCTTCCTGCCCGGCGATCTGAGCCAGAAGGTCGACCCGTATCTGCGCCCGCTGTACGACGCGCTGTTCGAGATGCTCGGCTTTGAGAAGGTGGAAAAGCTGATTGAGCGTAACGTCATCGAAGTGGCTCCGTTGGCCTATATGCGCGGACGGACGCTGAATGACGCCTTTATCATTCTTGATGAAAGCCAGAACACCACCATCGAGCAGATGAAGATGTTCCTGACCCGCATCGGCTTTAACTCCAAGGCGGTGATCACCGGCGACATCACGCAGATTGACCTGCCGCGCAGCACCAAATCCGGTCTGCGCCACGCCATCGAAGTGCTGGCGGAAGTCGATGAGATCAGCTTTAACTTCTTCCATAGCGAAGACGTGGTCCGCCATCCGGTGGTCGCCCGCATCGTGAACGCCTATGAGGCATGGGAAGCCGCAGACCAGAAACGTAAAGCAGAACTGGCCGCCGAGCGCAAACGCGAAGCCCAGGAACAGGAGCAAAAATGAGTCAGGTGATCCTCGATTTACAGCTGGCCTGCGAAGAGACCAGCGGCCTGCCGGACGAAGCCCTTTTTCAACGCTGGGTCGACGCCGTCATTCCGCCGTTTCAGGAGGAGTCAGAGTTAACGATTCGTCTGGTCGACGTTGCAGAAAGCCATGAGCTGAACCTGACCTATCGCGGCAAGGATAAACCGACCAATGTCCTCTCTTTCCCGTTTGAAGCGCCGCCGGGGATTGAAATGCCGCTGCTCGGCGATCTGATCATTTGCCGTCAGGTGGTGGAGCAGGAAGCCAGCGAGCAAGGGAAGCCGCTGGAGGCGCACTGGGCGCATATGGTGGTTCACGGCAGCCTCCATCTGCTGGGCTACGATCACATCGAAGATGACGAAGCGGAAGAGATGGAAGCCCTCGAAACAGAGATAATGCTTGCTCTGGGCTATGAGGACCCGTACATTTCCGAGAAGATTGCTGAATAGCCCCCTGCCGGATGGCGGCGCTTGCGTCTCATCCGGCCGCTGTTCATGCATTTTACCCGCCTGAACCTCAGGCAACCCATGCCGTCCGGCGCTGAGTGTACGCGCGACGAGCGACATTAAATCAACATGAGAACCCAAACGACGCCATGAGCGACGACAATTCACACAGTAGTGACACAGTAAACAGCAAAAAGGGATTTTTCTCCCTGTTACTCAGCCAGCTCTTTCACGGGGAACCGAAAAACCGCGATGAACTGCTGGCGCTGATCCGTGATTCCGGGCAGAACGACCTTATCGATGAAGATACCCGTGACATGCTCGAAGGGGTAATGGATATCGCCGACCAGCGGGTCCGCGACATTATGATCCCCCGTTCACAAATGATTACCCTGAAACGCAATCAGACGCTGGACGAGTGCCTTGATGTCATCATCGAATCCGCCCACTCGCGCTTCCCGGTCATCAGTGAAGATAAAGATCACATCGAAGGGATTCTGATGGCCAAGGATCTGCTGCCGTTTATGCGCAGCGATGCCGAAGCTTTCAGCATGGAAAAAGTGTTACGGCCGGCGGTTGTCGTTCCGGAAAGCAAGCGGGTCGACCGCATGCTGAAAGAGTTTCGCTCACAGCGCTACCATATGGCGATCGTTATTGACGAATTCGGCGGCGTCTCCGGTCTGGTGACCATCGAGGATATCCTTGAGCTCATCGTCGGGGAAATTGAAGACGAATACGACGAAGAAGAAGATATCGATTTCCGCCAGCTGAGCCGCCATACCTGGACGGTGCGCGCTCTGGCCTCCATCGAAGACTTCAATGACGCCTTCGATACGCACTTCAGCGATGAAGAAGTGGATACCATTGGCGGACTGGTAATGCAGGCCTTTGGCCACCTGCCGGCTCGCGGCGAATCTATCGACATTGATGGTTACCAATTCAAGGTAGCAATGGCAGATAGTCGTCGTATCATTCAGGTGCATGTTAAGCTGCCGGATGACGCTCCCCAGCCGAAGCTGGAAGAGTAAGCGGCGGCGCTGAAGGTCACGGCCAGCCGGGAGACAGACCGTGGGCGATCCCCGGTTGTCCCCTCCCCCGGCTGGCAAACAGCATAGCCTGTGGCAACAGGCGTTAATTAACGGGACGATTAGCCTAAATGGTATTTGCCTCTCTTCTTGAACGTCAGCGCGTACGTCTGCTGCTGGCGCTGCTATTCGGAGCCAGCGGAACGCTGGCTTTTTCACCTTATGACTTCTGGCCCGCGGCGATTATTTCGCTGGTCGGTCTGCAGGCGTTAACCCTCAACCGCCGCCCGCTGCAAAGCGCCGGCATCGGCTATTTCTGGGGTCTCGGCCTGTTCGGCACGGGTATCAACTGGGTCTATGTCAGTATCGCGCAGTTTGGCGGTATGCCGGGCCCGGTTAACGTCTTCCTCGTCGTGCTGCTGGCGGCCTATCTCTCGCTCTACACCGGCCTGTTTGCCGGCCTGCTCGCCCGTCTGTGGCCCAAAACCAGCTGGCTGCGGGTGGCGATCGCCGCTCCCGTCGTCTGGCAGATCACCGAGTTCCTGCGCGGCTGGGTGCTGACCGGTTTTCCGTGGCTGCAGTTCGGCTACAGCCAGATTGACGGCCCGCTGAAAGGCCTGGCGCCGGTGATGGGCGTCGAGGCGATCAACTTCCTGCTGATGATGGTTAGCGGCCTGCTGGCCCTGGCCCTCGTACAGCGCAACGGGAAGCCGCTGGTCATTGCCGCGCTGCTGTTCGCCCTGCCGTTCCCGCTGCGCTATATCCAGTGGTATCAGCTGCTGCCGGCGCGTGCGACGCAGGTCTCGCTGGTGCAAGGCGATATCCCGCAGGCCATGAAGTGGGACGAGAAGCAGCTGGTTAACACTCTGAAAACCTATCTGGCGCTGACCCAGCCGCATATCGGCCACTCGCAGCTGATTATCTGGCCCGAATCGGCGATCCCGGATCTCGAGATCAACCAGCAGCAGTTCCTCAGCATGATGGACGATCTGCTGCGCGCAAAAGACAGCTCACTGATCACCGGCATCGTCGACGCGCGTCTCAATAAGCAGAACCGCTACGACACCTACAACACCATCATTACCCTCGGCAAAGATAACCCGTACCGCTACGACTCGACCAACCGCTACAACAAGAACCATCTGGTGCCGTTCGGCGAGTTTGTACCGCTGGAGTCGATTCTGCGTCCGCTGGCGCCATTCTTCGACCTGCCGATGTCCTCCTTCAGCCGCGGTCCCTACGTGCAGCCGCAGCTGATGGCGCATAACCTCAAGCTGACCGCGGCCATCTGCTACGAGATCATCCTCGGGGAACAGGTGCGGGATAACTTCCGTCCGGACACCGACTTCCTGCTGACCATCTCCAACGACGCCTGGTTCGGCAAGTCCATCGGCCCGTGGCAACACTTCCAGATGGCGCGGATGCGCGCCCTGGAGCTGGCCCGCCCGCTGCTGCGCAGCACCAACAACGGCATTACCGCCGTCATCGGCCCGCGCGGCGAGATTCAGAAGATGATCCCGCAGTTTACCCGCGAGGTGTTGACCACCACCGTGACGCCCACCAGCGGCTTGACCCCTTACGCCCGCACTGGCAACTGGCCGCTGTGGGCGCTGACGGCGCTGCTCGGCTTCGGCGCGCTGCTGATGAGCCTGCGTCAGCGTCGCCGATAAATGCTCTGCCGGCGACGCCCGTCGTCGGCTTTTTTTCTTCCCGTCACTTGCCACCCTGGCACAGTCATTGCTTTATTTAATCGGGTAGCGCCGTCCTCTGGCCCAGTGCAACCGGGTTGCACCATAAACGATCGGCGGTCGCGCTATTTTGGTGCAATGGAAGATATTTGCCTCCGATTGGTGCGGAGCGCTTCGCAAAAATAAACAATAAAACAGCAAAATCTTTACATTAAGCCAAACTAAATGCTAACAAACACATACAAATGCGGCACGTGGATGCGTGCCCCCAATAACAACACACACAATCACAATGGGTATCAATAGCGTCGGTGACGCTGCGGATAAGGAGTTGGATATGCAATTACGTAAACTGGCCACGGCAATGCTGGTAATGGGAATGACCGCTGGTCTGGCGCAGGCGGAAGATGCTGCCCCGGCGGCTGGCCAGAGCACTCTGGATAAAATCGCGAAAAACGGCGTTATCGTTGTCGGCCATCGCGAATCTTCCGTCCCTTTCTCTTACTACGATAACCAACAGAAGGTTGTGGGTTACTCTCAGGACTACTCCAACGCCATCGTCGATGCCATCAAGAAAAAACTGAACAAACCCGATCTGCAGGTCAAACTGATCCCGGTTACCTCGCAGAATCGTATCCCGCTGCTGCAGAATGGCACCTTTGATTTCGAGTGCGGCTCAACCACCAACAACCTCGAGCGCCAGAAACAGGCGGCCTTCTCCGATACTATCTTCGTCGTCGGCACTCGTCTGCTGGTGAAGAAAGGCGGCCCGATC
Source organism: Klebsiella sp. 2019SCSN059 (assembly GCF_021739525.1). NCBI lineage: Bacteria > Pseudomonadati > Pseudomonadota > Gammaproteobacteria > Enterobacterales > Enterobacteriaceae > Klebsiella > Klebsiella sp. 2019SCSN059. The sequence continues at coordinate 70,359 of NZ_JAKKOM010000011.1, forward strand.
AAAGATTTCCCGGACCTGAAGGATAAGGCGGTCGTCGTCACCTCCGGGACCACCTCAGAGATCCTGCTGCATAAGCTGAACGATGAGAAAAAAATGAATATGCGCATCATCAGCGCCAAAGATCATGGCGACTCTTTCCGCACCCTGGAGAGCGGACGCGCGGTGGCCTTTATGATGGATGACGCTCTGCTGGCCGGCGAACGCGCCAAGGCGAAGAAACCGGATAACTGGGAAATCGTCGGCACCGCGCAGTCGAAAGAAGCCTATGGCTGCATGCTGCGTAAGGACGATCCGGCCTTCAAGGCGCTGGTCGATGAAACCGTTGCCCAGGCCCAGACCTCTGGCGAAGCGGCGAAGTGGTTCGATAAATGGTTCAAAAACCCGATTCCGCCAAAAAATCTTAACCTGAACTTCGAGCTGTCGGACGACATGAAAGCGCTGTTCAAATCACCTAATGACAAAGCACTGAACTAATTATAACAACCAGGGGCGGGATATCCTGCCCTCCCGATGGTTGTCACAGCACGGACAGACTATACGGCGGCTGGTCGTTCCCCAGCCGCCGCGAATACCGAAACAAGCTGGACAACCGTCTTCGAGGGTAGCAATGGCTACCCTTTTTTTTCCAGGAGTCATGTATGTCAATAGACTGGAACTGGGGGATATTCCTGCAACAGGCCCCCTTCGGCAACACTACCTACCTGGGCTGGCTGTGGAGCGGTTTTCAGATCACCGTCGCCCTCTCCATCTCGGCCTGGATCATCGCTTTTCTCGTCGGCTCGCTGTTCGGTATTTTACGCACGGTGCCCAATCGTCTGCTCTCAGGGATTGGCACCTGCTATGTCGAACTGTTTCGCAACGTGCCGCTGATCGTGCAGTTCTTTACCTGGTACCTGGTGGTGCCGGAATTCCTGCCGGAAAATATCGGCATGTGGTTTAAGTCGGAGCTGGACCCAAACATTCAGTTCTTTGTCTCCTCCATGCTGTGCCTGGGGCTGTTTACCGCCGCTCGCGTCTGCGAGCAGGTACGCGCCGCTATCCAGTCGCTGCCGCGCGGGCAAAAGAACGCCGGTCTGGCGATGGGGTTGACCCTGCCGCAAACCTATCGCTACGTGCTGCTGCCGAACGCCTATCGCGTTATCGTGCCGCCGATGACCTCGGAGATGATGAACCTGGTGAAAAACTCGGCCATCGCCTCCACCATCGGTCTGGCCGATATGGCCGCGCAGGCGGGCAAACTGCTGGACTACTCCGCTCATGCCTGGGAGTCTTTTACCGCCATCACCCTGGCCTATGTTTTCATTAACGCGGTGATTATGCTGATTATGTATGTGGTCGAGCGTAAGGTTCGCCTGCCTGGCAATATGGGAGGCAAATAATGTACGATTTTGACTGGAGTTCGATCGTTCCCTCCATGCCCTACCTGCTGGCGGGGCTGGTGATCACCCTGAAGATCACAGTGATCGCCATCGTGGTCGGTATCGTCTGGGGCACCCTGCTGGCAGTAATGCGCCTGTCCAGCTTTCTGCCGCTGGCCTGGTTTGCTAAATCCTACGTTAACGTGTTCCGTTCCATCCCGCTGGTGATGGTTCTGCTGTGGTTCTACCTGATTGTCCCGGGCTTCCTGCAGAACGTGTTGGGACTGTCGCCGAAAACGGATATTCGCCTGATTTCGGCGATGGTGGCGTTTTCGATGTTCGAAGCCGCCTACTACTCGGAGATTATCCGCGCCGGCATCCAGAGCATCTCCCGCGGCCAGTCGAGCGCCGCGCTGGCGCTGGGAATGACCCACTGGCAGTCGATGCGGCTGGTGATCCTGCCGCAGGCCTTCCGCGCCATGGTGCCGCTGCTGTTAACCCAGGGGATCGTCCTCTTCCAGGATACCTCGCTGGTGTATGTATTGAGCCTCGCCGACTTCTTCCGTACCGCCTCGACGATTGGCGAGCGTGACGGGACCCAGGTTGAAATGATCCTGTTCGCGGGCGGCGTCTATTTTGTGATTAGCCTCAGCGCCTCGCTGTTGGTCAGCTGGTTGAAGAAAAGGACTGTGTAATGATTACCCTGAAAAATGTTTCAAAATGGTATGGTCACTTTCAGGTGCTGACCGATTGCTCCACGGAAGTGAAAAAAGGCGAAGTCGTGGTGGTCTGCGGGCCGTCAGGCTCCGGTAAATCCACACTGATTAAAACCGTGAACGGCCTTGAGCCGGTGCAGCAGGGGCAGATTATCGTCGATGGCACCGTGGTTAACGATAAAAAGACCAATCTTGCCAAACTGCGCTCGCACGTCGGAATGGTGTTTCAGCATTTTGAACTGTTCCCGCACCTGTCGATTATCGACAACCTGACGCTGGCGCAGATTAAGGTGCTCAATCGTGACAAAGCGTCATCGCGCAAGAAGGGTCTCAAGCTGCTGGAGCGCGTGGGCCTGGCGGCGCATGCGGAAAAATATCCGGCGCAGCTCTCCGGCGGCCAGCAGCAGCGCGTGGCCATCGCCCGTGCGCTGTGCATGGACCCGATCGCCATGCTGTTTGATGAACCTACATCCGCGCTCGACCCGGAGATGATCAACGAGGTACTGGACGTCATGGTGGAACTGGCCAACGAAGGGATGACCATGATGGTGGTTACCCACGAAATGGGCTTCGCCCGCAAGGTGGCCAACCGGGTGATCTTTATGGATGAAGGAAAGATTGTCGAAGACGCCGATAAAGAAGCGTTCTTCGCTAACCCACAATCCGATCGCGCCAAAGACTTCCTCGCCAAAATTCTGCACTAACTTCTGCGGCGCGTACGATATCACCGTGCGCGCCTGTCAGCCCCTCCCCTTTTCAATCGCTTCATCTCAAAGCGACAGCTTCACAACGTGAAGTAAAAATTTCACAAAGAATTCAGGGGCCGTAGAATAGATTAACCGCCACGTCATCGTTAGCATACGGCATCTTGTAATAATCCCCGTGAGTTTAAATTTCTTGAAAATAATATTTCAATTGACTTGCTATACGTCGCGCAGGCTATTTCATGCCGCGCACAACCATTAATTATAATCTTACTCACTGAAACAAACGGATATTGCTTCATGCGGACTAACACTAACAGACTGGCCATTATTTTGTGTTTAAATTTGCTCACCTGCTTTACCGCCTGGGCGGGTATTGAGGCCGCAACGGTAAACCAGGTTGAACAGGATAAAGCCCGTGAAAGCGCATTAATGCCCCATCAGCAGCAATACCAATCTTCTCGTACCCATACGAAAAAGCAAACCTTGATATTTCCCGAAGAAGCGACCTGTCGGTATATCACGAAAGTTGATATTACCTCCGAGGACAACGCAAAAACCACCGCCCTCCTCGGGAAGATCGCAGCCCAGGCGCCCGGCCATTGCCTCGGAATAGAAGGGATTCGCCTGCTGACGAACGCCTTACAAAATGAACTGATAACGCAAGGGTATATTACTTCCCTGATCGATATCCCTTCTCAGTCACTAGAAGGGGGCATTCTCAAAATAACGCTGACTTATGGCAAAACGGGGCATATTGATTTTGCGCCGAATAGTGCCGTGACGAACCTGTGGACCTCCATGCCCACCCATACCGGTAAAATCCTGCGCCTCAGCGATCTTGAACAAGGGATGGCTAACCTGCAGCGGCTGCCTGGCGCCAGCGCCCATATGAAGCTGCGGCCCGGGGAACACATTGGCGAAAGTGATATTGAAATCGCCCGGGTAATGGATAAACAGTGGCAGGTTGGCGCCTGGCTTGATGACGCAGGCAGCCGCGCCAGCGGTCGCTATCAGGGCGGCGGCGCGCTATACCTTTACGATTTATCTTCATTGAACGATATTCTGTCCATCTCGGCAGGCGGCGACGTTGAATTCAACCAGCACAACGACGGCAACCAAAACGGCAATCTTTACTACTCCGTGCCTTTTGGTTACTGGTCATTGAGCCTGTACGGCTCCTACAGCCAGTACCGCCAGCTGTTTAACGGAAGATGGTCAAGCATCGACTATAAAAGTAAAAACCGTTATTACAGCGCGACCCTTAGCCGCCTGCTTTCGCATACCCGACAACAAAAAACGACCGCAGATCTGCGCATAGCAAAGAGCAGTTCGCACTACTTTTTTGGCGGCGATGAGCTGCATGTAATGCGTAAACAAAATCCTGTCTGGGAATTTACCCTGCGCCACCAGCGCTATTTTAACAATAAAATTGTCGACGCCAGCGTAGGTATTCAGCGCAGCCTGCCGTGGCTCAGCTCCGTGCCTACGCCGGAGGAAAAAGCCGGTTTATATAGCCGCCATTCGCGCATCGTTCACGCCGATATACAGGCCTTAATGCAGTTTGCCGCAACCGGCGATAAGTTTAGCTGGATGCCGCGTTTCCATGCCCAGTTCAGCCCGGATAGATTATCTTCGGACAACCAGTTTAATATCGGCAATCGCTGGACGGTTCGCGGCTTTGACGGTGAAAATACGCACTCGGCCAATCAAGGCTGGTACTGGCGCAATGATTTTAGCTGGAATATTCCCACCCCCGACCGGCAGGTATATCTTGGTCTTGACTTCGGCCGGATCATTGGTAGCGAGCGCACCAGGCAAGGAAAAAGTCTTTCTGGCGCAGTCGGCGGCGTCCGCGGAGAAATAGCGTCTACGCAATATGACTTTTTTATCGGCACGCCCATCAGTAAACCTGACGACTTTCATAGCGATGCCATGAATATGGGCTTTTCATTACAGTGGAGGTATTAGTTTTCATCAGCACATTACTGCAATTTACTGATTCATTTTTTACTATTTAAAGGAATAAATTACATGTTTAAATTCAAGGTTTCATATGTTGCGCTGGCTGCAGCGCTAAGTTCATCCGTTGTATATGCCGATCCGTCAAGCTATACGCATAGATCAGGGGCAAATGTTATTGATATCGAAGCGCCTAATGCCGCTGGCGTCTCGCATAACTTATATCGCGAATTCAACGTCGGCCCTAACGGCACTATTTTAAACAACAGCGCCAGCGACGTGAACCACAGCACTCACGGTAATATTGCTAAGAATAATAATCTGACCAACGGCAGCGCTTCCGTTATTTTAAATGAAGTCACCTCCAATAAAATGAGTAATCTGCAGGGCTTTATCGAAGTTAACGGACAAAAAGCCGATGTCGTTATCGCCAACCCTAACGGCATCACCTGCTCCGGGTGCAGTTTTATCAACACCAACAATGCAATACTTACCACAGGCCAGGTCAACCTGAGCGACACAGGCGCAATTGAGAGCTATACGGTCACGCAAGGGAAAATCACCATCGGTGATAAAGGTATGAACGCATCCACTAACTATGCCGCCCTGCTTGCGGATGCCATTGCGATTGACGGCAGCGTAACTGCCTCCAATGCTATATTAGGTGCGGGTAACTTCACATTTGACAATAAGACCGGGAAAATAGCTACCCTTGGGAAAACAGCAACGGTTATGCAGATGATCTTTCCAGAATACAGCATTGATATCAGCAACCTGGGCGGTATCAAGGCCAATAGTATTAGCATGGTGGGTAATACCTTAGGTCTTGGAGTGCGTAATAAAGGCACTATTACCTCAAATGCCGCGCTCGCCATGACCAGCTATGGTTCTCTGGTTAATGAAGGGACCATTAACGGGAACGGTCTTATGACAAACATGGTTTCAGCATTGAGTATGAAAAATACGGGTACGATTAATAGTACCGCTTACGCTACACAACTCAGCAGCATGGATGCCCTGACCAATGAAGGAACTATTTCCAGCAGCCAGGTGCTAGCGATTAGCTCAACGGGTAACCTCGTTAATACAGGCAACATTAGCGGAACTAAAGCATTATCCGTAGCCAGCAATGGCAATATCACTACCCGCAATGGCTCAAATATCCGATCCGATGGCCAATTAGCTGTGTCTGCCGTGAATATCGACAACGGCGGTTCGATCCGTGGCAATATTACGAATGTGGCCTTCAGCGGCGATAGACTTAAAGTCACTGGTGAGATCCAGGGCAATTCAACTCTGACCGTGCAATCTATAAAGGATGATAAAGTCAATTCGGGATTAATATATAACACTGGACGTATTTCCGGTAATGATGTAACGATTACCACTAACGGAAATCTGGATCAGGAAGGTGATATTATTGGTCAAAACTCGTTGTCTATTAAAAGTGATGTGATAGACAATGTTTATTATATTTATGGGAAGTCATTAAATATAGAGAGTAATTACCTTCGCAACAGAGCAACAATTGATGGGGATACTTCAAACATCACCGCAGTCAACGGCATTCTTAATGAAGGCCAACTTTCTGCAAACGGCGATATGACGCTGTATACCCAAACAAATGCTGACATCACTAACTACAATACTATTAAAGCTAATGGCACCCTGACGATGAGCACCAGGAATGTCAAAAATGGCGGCTACCGCTGCGGCTTTTTCTATATGTCAACCTGCGGTAAAGGTTCTATTTCCGCTAACAAACTGGTCCTCAATTCTTATCATAACTACGCCTCTGACATGGGCGGGCAACAGCAGTATAAATATGCTGAAATAAATACTATTCGTTAAACATAAGCGATGCGCTGGTGACAGCGCATCGCCAATGATTAACCACAACTGACAACGCCTTGCATCAGGCGGAGCCCCCCCACCTTTAGCAAGCGATCGCCAGCATCTTATTGCAAATTAATTTGCCCAAGAGAATATGCCATGATACCTGCGATGTGCTGCATGTCATGCTCCAGGATAACTCGTAACCTAGTGAAAAAAGAATAAGTATCAAGCCAGAAGAGATATTTTTTAATCGGGCCCGATGCAATCATTAAGCGCCGGGCCCGATCGATCAGGGCTCGAACGGACGACGCTGGAACTGATCGTGCCCGCATTTTGGACAACGCGGCAGCACGTCCGGGGTATAAACCGGCAGATGGTAATGACACTTCTCACAGACCAGGTTGCCGAGCCCCACCACTTCACCGCTGTGATAGACACCGTGATGGTTGAGATCCTGAAACACCTCGCGCCACTCAAGCTGAGTTTTATCGGTAATATCCGCCAGTTCCTGCCAGAGACTCTCTTTGATCACCCGCATAAAGACGCTATCAGTCAGCTCATCCTGACTCTCTTCATAACTGAGGGCGAACTCTTCCAGATCGCGTCGAACAGCGCGGATCACATTGTCGATTTCGCTCTGCGTTAACTCGTCGGATTGGCTAATCTCGACCCTGGCCTGCTCCACCAGCGCATCAATATCACGTTCTCCATTGCGTAACCGCTCGCTGAGCGTCGACACCAGCTCTCGGTAGAACTGAGCAACCTTGTTCATCTTTTCGCCTCCGGTGTGGTTAACTTCTTCTTATGATAGCCGTTATCTGCGGATTGCTCTGCCAGCCAAGCCACAGAGTCGTGAAATATTCTCCACCGCTTTCATCTCTGTATAAATGTGCGAAAAGCTGTTTTGACGTTGGCGTTTGGGCTATGCTATGCCGATCTGAAATAACACATCCATTGGCTACATTTTGTAGCTGTATTGAAAACAGGACCACTGGCTGCCATGCAAGAGCAATACCGCCCGGAAGAGATAGAATCGAAAGTCCAGCTTCACTGGGACGAAAATCGTACATTTGAAGTAACTGAAGACGAGAGCAAAGAGAAGTATTACTGCCTGTCGATGCTTCCTTATCCTTCTGGTCGACTACACATGGGTCACGTGCGTAACTACACCATCGGCGACGTGATTGCCCGCTATCAGCGCATGCTGGGTAAAAACGTCCTGCAGCCGATTGGCTGGGATGCGTTCGGTCTGCCTGCGGAAGGCGCGGCGGTAAAAAACAACACCGCGCCAGCGCCGTGGACCTACGACAACATCGCCTACATGAAAAACCAGCTCAAAATGCTGGGCTTCGGCTATGACTGGAGCCGCGAGCTGGCGACCTGCACCCCGGAATACTACCGCTGGGAGCAGAAGTTCTTCACCGAGCTGTACAAAAAAGGCCTGGTGTACAAAAAAACCTCCGCGGTGAACTGGTGCCCGAACGACCAGACCGTACTGGCCAACGAGCAGGTTATCGACGGCTGCTGCTGGCGCTGCGACACCAAAGTCGAGCGTAAAGAGATCCCGCAGTGGTTTATTAAAATCACCGCCTACGCCGATGAGCTGTTGAACGATCTGGATAAGCTGGACCACTGGCCGGACACCGTGAAGACCATGCAGCGCAACTGGATCGGCCGTTCTGAAGGGGTGGAAATCTCCTTTGACGTTAACCATTACGCCGACAAGCTGACCGTCTACACCACCCGCCCGGACACCTTTATGGGCTGTACCTACCTGGCGGTCGCTGCGGGTCACCCGCTGGCGCAGCAGGCTGCGGCCAACAATCCGGCGCTGGCCACCTTCATCGACGAATGCCGCAACACCAAAGTGGCGGAAGCCGACATGGCGACGATGGAGAAAAAAGGCGTCGATACCGGCTTTAAAGCTATCCACCCGCTGACCGGCGAAGAAATTCCGGTATGGGCGGCTAACTTCGTGCTGATGGAGTACGGCACCGGCGCGGTGATGGCCGTTCCGGGTCACGACCAGCGCGACTACGAGTTCGCCAGCAAATACGGGCTGAACATCAAGCCGGTGATCCTCGCCGCCGACGGTTCTGAGCCAGATCTCTCGGAGCAGGCGCTGACCGAGAAAGGCGTCCTGTTTAACTCCGGCGAGTTCAGCGGCCTCGATTATGAAGCGGGCTTCAACGCCATTGCAGACAAACTGGCAGCCATGGGCGTCGGCGAGCGTAAAATTAACTACCGCCTGCGCGACTGGGGCGTGTCCCGTCAGCGCTACTGGGGCGCGCCGATCCCGATGGTCACCCTGGAAGACGGCACCGTGCTGCCGACCCCGGAAGATCAGCTGCCGGTGATCCTGCCGGAAGACGTGGTCATGGACGGCATCACCAGCCCGATCAAAGCCGATCCTGAATGGGCCAAGACCACGGTTAACGGCCAGCCGGCGCTGCGCGAAACCGACACCTTTGACACCTTTATGGAATCCTCCTGGTACTATGCGCGCTACACCTGCCCGCAGTATCAGGAAGGGATGCTGGATTCGCAAGCGGCCAACTACTGGCTGCCGGTCGATATCTACATCGGCGGTATCGAACACGCGATCATGCACCTGCTCTACTTCCGCTTCTTCCACAAACTGATGCGCGACGCGGGCATGGTCAACTCCGATGAGCCGGCGAAACAGCTGCTGTGCCAGGGCATGGTGCTGGCTGACGCTTTCTACTACGTAGGCGAAAACGGCGAACGTAACTGGGTCTCCCCGGTTGACGCCATCGTCGAACGTGACGAAAAAGGCCGTATCGTGAAAGCGAAAGACGCGGCGGGCCACGAGCTGGTGTACACCGGCATGAGCAAGATGTCCAAGTCGAAAAACAACGGCATCGACCCGCAGGTCATGGTTGAGCGCTACGGCGCGGATACCGTGCGTCTGTTCATGATGTTCGCCTCCCCGGCGGATATGACCCTCGAGTGGCAGGAATCTGGCGTCGAAGGGGCGAACCGCTTCCTGAAACGCGTCTGGAAGCTGGTCTACGAACACACCACCAAAGGGGAGGTTGCGGCCCTGAACGTGGCGGCGCTGAGTGAAGATCAGAAAGCGCTGCGTCGCGATATCCACAAAACCATCGCCAAAGTGACCGATGACATCGGTCGTCGTCAGACCTTCAACACCGCCATCGCGGCGATCATGGAGCTGATGAACAAGCTGGCGAAAGCGCCGCAGGAAGATGAGCAGGATCGCGCTCTGATGCAGGAAGCCCTGCTGGCGGTCGTGCGTATGCTCAACCCGTTCACCCCACACGCCAGCTTCACCCTGTGGCGTGAGCTGAACGGTGAAGGCGATATCGACAACGCGCCGTGGCCGGTGGCAGATGAAAGCGCGATGGTGGAAGATAGCACCCTCGTCGTCGTCCAGGTCAACGGCAAAGTTCGTGGTAAAATTACCGTTGCGGTAGACGCAACTGAAGAGCAGGTCCGCGAGCGCGCCGGCCAGGAGCATCTGGTGGCGAAGTATCTCGATGGCAAAACCGTGCGTAAAGTGATTTACGTTCCGGGTAAACTGCTCAATCTGGTCGTTGGCTAAGCGCGGGAGGAAGCGTGCGATATCTGGTAACAATGTTGTTATCTCTGGCGGTGCTTGCCACCGCCGGCTGTGGCTGGCATCTGCGTAGCACTACCATGGTGCCCACCACCATGAAAACCATGATCTTCCAGTCGAGCGATCCGTACGGGCCGTTAAGCCGCGCGGTGCGTAATCAGCTGCGTCTTAACGGCGTGGAACTGATCGACGCCAGCACGCTGCGTAAAGATGTCCCTTCTCTGCGCCTCGATGGATCGTCGATTCAGAAAGATACGGCATCGGTGTTCCAGGACGGTCGTACGGCGGAATATCAGATGGTCATGACCGTCCATGCCAGCGTCCTGATCCCGGGTCACGATATCTATCCGATAACCACCAAGGTCTATCGTTCGTTCTTTGATAACCCGCAGGCGGCGCTAGCCAAAGACGCCGAGCAGGATATGATTATCCAGGAAATGTACGATAAAGCGGCGGAACAGCTGATTCGTAAACTGCCAAGCGTTCAGGTAGCGGATGTTGAAGCCACCCAGCAGGAAGAAAAACCGGTCGCGGGCAGCACCGCGCCGGCGTCCTCGGGTAACCGCGTCTCCACCACGCTGGGTCAATGATGATTCGGTTGTACCCGGAACAGCTCCGCGCGCAGCTCACTGAAGGGCTGCGCGCGGCCTATCTGCTGCTTGGCAACGATCCTCTGCTGTTGCAGGAAAGCCAGGACGCTATTCGCGAAGCCGCTGCCGCGCAGGGCTTTACCGAACACCACACCTTCACTATCGATAGCAGCACCGACTGGCAGGCGCTTTTCGCCTTAAGCCAGGCGATGAGCCTGTTTGCCAGCCGGCAAACCCTGCTGTTGATCCTGCCGGAAAACGGCCCCAACGCGGCGATCAACGAACAGCTGGCGACGCTGGTCGGTCTGCTGCACGACGACCTGCTGCTGATCGTTCGCGGCAGTAAGTTGACCAAAGCCCAGGAGAATGCCGCGTGGCTCACCGCGCTGGCTCAGCGCGCCGTCCAGGTCAGCTGCCAGACGCCGGAATACGCGCAGCTGCCGCGCTGGCTGGCCGCGCGGGCCAAACAGCATCAGCTGCAGCTCGACGACGCGGCCAGCCAGCTGCTGTGCTACTGTTACGAAGGCAATCTGCTGGCGCTGGCGCAGGCGCTGGAGCGTCTGGCGCTGCTCTGGCCGGACGGTAAGCTGACCCTGCCCCGCGTTGAGCAGGCGGTGAACGATGCCGCGCACTTTACCCCTTACCATTGGGTCGATGCCCTACTGGCAGGCAAAAGTAAGCGCGTGCTGCACGTTCTGCAGCAGCTCCGTCTTGAAGGCTGCGAGCCGGCGATCCTGCTGCGTACGCTACAGCGGGAGCTGCTGCTGCTGGTCACCCTCAAGCGCCAGTCGGCACAGACGCCGCTGCGTTCGCTGTTTGATAAACATCGGGTCTGGCAAAACCGCCGTCAGCTGCTCAGCGACGCCCTCGCCCGACTCAGCGGCGAACAGCTGCGCCAGGCGGTGACCCTTCTGACCCGCGCGGAACTGACCTTTAAACAGGATTACGGGTACGACGTCTGGCCCGAACTGGAAAGTCTTTCGTTGTTGCTCTGCCACAAAGCCCTGGCGGACGTTTTTATTGATGGTTGATATGACTCACTTACAGGCAATCTATGGCGGCACCTTCGATCCGGTGCATTATGGTCACCTCAAGCCGGTCGAGATCCTGGCGAATCAGATTGGCCTGAGCAAGGTCATCATCATGCCTAATAACGTCCCGCCGCATCGTCCCCAGCCGGAAGCCACCAGCGCCCAGCGCGTGCACATGCTGAAGCTGGCGATTGCCGATAAGCCGCTGTTCACGCTTGATGAACGCGAACTGCGGCGCGATACCCCCTCCTGGACGGCGCAAACGCTGCAGGAGTGGCGCCAGGAGCAGGGGCCGCACAAGCCGCTGGCGTTTATCATTGGCCAGGATTCGCTGCTCACCTTTCCCACCTGGCATAACTATGAAACCATCCTCGACAATGTCCACCTGATTGTCTGCCGCCGGCCGGGTTACCCGCTGACCATGGCCCATGAGGCCGATCAGCGCTGGCTGGATCGCCATTTAACCCACGACGTGGAGTCTTTGCATCACCGCCCTTCCGGCGTGATCTACCTGGCTGAGACCCCGTGGTTCGATATTTCGGCGACGATCATTCGCCAGCGCCTTGAGCGCGGCGAATCCTGCGCCGAGATGCTGCCGGCCGCGGTGCTGGACTACATCCGCGAGCAGGGTCTCTATTGCTGACCCCGGCCTGGGCCTGGCGCGAAAAAAGCGCTATCGTAACGCCACCTCTCCATCGCCTGTCAGAGCCTGTTCATGAAATTGTGGTTAGTACGCCATGGCGAAACCGAAGCCAACGTTGCCGGGTTATACAGCGGCCACGCCCCCACGCCTCTGACGCCGCGCGGCGTCGCTCAGGCGCGAGCGCTCGGTGAACGACTGCGCGCGGTGCCTTTCGATAAAGTCTTCTGCAGCGAGCTGGCGCGGACCGGGACAACGGCCGATCTGCTGCTTGGCGATCGCGCTATCCCGCGCGAATGCCATGCCGCGCTCAATGAGATGTTTTTCGGCGACTGGGAGATGCGCCATCATCGCGACCTCCAGCGAGAAGATGCGGAAAACTATGCCGCGTGGTGCGCTGACTGGCAGCACGCGGCCCCGACCAACGGCGAAAGCTTTCAGCGTTTTGCCCGCCGCGTCAGCGAGTTTACCCCCACGCTGACCGACTGCCGCCATCTTGACCACCTGCTGATCGTCGGCCATCAGGGCGTTCTGAGCCTGCTGATCGCCCTGCTGTTGCAGATGCCCGCCGCGGCGATGTGGCACTTTCCGATAGCCCATGGCGCCTGGAGTCTCCTCGACATTCGCGACGATTTCACCACCCTGCGGGTATTAAATAGCCAGGCCGTCTGGCAGCCGCAAGAAGAATTCCCGCCGAACCATTGACAGGCCAGAGCAGGCTGCTATTCTCCGCTGCCAGGCAGCATCCGCCAAAGCAGGTTTGCAGAAATTGTTTTACAAAAATGGCGATGCAATCCTCGGCGAGGGATGGGATGATACTCCGCCGCGAACGCCTGCCGACAGACATTTCACCCGACTTTTTCATTAGTTCAGGTATACTGTCAGGCTCTTTATAATTATCAATCTTCACGCACCCAGGGGGAACACTTGCAGGGTAAAGCACTCCAGGATTTTGTTATCGACAAAATTGATGACCTGAAAGGTCAGGACATCGTTGCCATTGATGTACATGGCAAATCCAGCATCACCGATTGCATGATTATCTGCACCGGCACCTCCACGCGTCATGTGATGTCCATCGCCGACCACGTGGTTCAGGAATCCCGCGCCGCCGGCTTGCTGCCCCTGGGCGTTGAAGGGGAAGCCGCCGCCGACTGGATCGTCGTCGACCTCGGCGACGTGATGGTTCACGTCATGCAGGAAGAGAGCCGTCGTCTGTACGAGCTGGAAAAACTCTGGAGTTAATGCGTGAAGTTGCAGCTGGTGGCCGTTGGCACCAAAATGCCGGACTGGGTACAGACCGGCTTTAGCGAGTATCTGCGCCGTTTTCCCAAAGATATGCCGTTCGAACTGGTGGAGATCCCTGCCGGTAAGCGCGGCAAGAACGCTGATATCAAGCGCATCCTCGAAAAAGAGGGCGAGATGATGTTAGCCGCTGCCGGTAAAAACCGCATCGTGACCCTGGATATTCCGGGTAAACCATGGGATACGCCGCAGCTGGCGCGCGAACTGGAACGCTGGAAACAGGACGGGCGCGACGTCAGTTTGCTGGTCGGCGGCCCGGAAGGCCTCTCTCCAGCCTGTAAAGCAGCGGCGGAACAGAGTTGGTCGCTCTCCACCCTCACCTTACCTCACCCGCTGGTGCGCGTACTGGTGGCCGAGAGCCTGTATCGGGCGTGGAGCATTACCACCAACCATCCGTACCACCGTGAGTAATGATGATCAGGGTAGACTGAGCAGCGAATGAAATTACAGAATTCTTTCCGCGACTATACGGCTGAATCCTCGCTGTTCGTGCGCCGGGCGCTGGTCGCTTTTTTGGGGATTTTGCTGCTTACCGGCGTTCTGATCGCCAACCTGTACAATGTGCAAATCGTTCGCTTCGACGACTATCAGACGCGCTCGAACGAAAACCGCATCAAGCTGGTGCCGATCCCGCCGAGCCGCGGCATTATTTACGATCGCAACGGCACCCCGCTGGCGCTTAACCGCACCATTTATCAGCTGGAGATGATGCCGGAGAAAGTCGATAATGTGCAGCAGACGCTTGATGCGCTACGCGACGTCGTCGATTTAACCGACGATGATATCGCCGGTTTCAAAAAGGAGCGCGCCCGCTCCCATCGCTTTACCTCGATTCCGGTCAAGGTCAACCTCAGCGAAGTGCAGGTGGCCCGCTTTGCCGTCAACCAGTACCGCTTTCCTGGCGTGGAAGTCAAAGGCTACAAGCGCCGTTACTACCCCTATAACTCGGCGCTGACGCACGTCATCGGCTACGTGTCGAAAATTAACGATAAAGACGTCGACCGCCTCGATAAAGAGGGCAAACTGGCCAACTACGCCTCGACCCATGACATCGGTAAGCTGGGTATTGAGCGTTATTACGAGGACGTCCTGCACGGTCAGACCGGCTACGAAGAGGTTGAAGTGAACAACCGCGGCCGCGTTATTCGTCAGCTCAAAGAAGTGCCTCCGCAGGCCGGACGCGACATCTACCTCACCCTCGACCTCAAGCTACAGCAGTATATCGAAACGCTGCTGGCCGGTAGCCGCGCCGCGGTGGTGGTCACCGACCCGCGTACCGGCGCCATTCTGGCGCTGGTTTCGACGCCGAGCTACGACCCGAACCTGTTCGTCGACGGCATCTCCAGCAAAGATTACTCCGGCCTGCTCAACGATCCCAACACGCCGCTGGTCAACCGTGCGACGCAAGGGGTTTATCCGCCGGCATCGACGGTCAAACCGTACGTCGCCGTCTCGGCGCTGAGCGCCGGGGTGATCACGCGCAATACCAGCCTGTTCGACCCTGGCTGGTGGCAGCTGCCCGGCTCGGAAAAACGCTATCGTGACTGGAAAAAATGGGGCCACGGCCACCTGAACGTCACCAAAGCGCTGGAGGAGTCCGCGGATACCTATTTCTATCAGGTCGCCTATGACATGGGCATCGATCGCCTCTCGGAGTGGATGAGCAAGTTCGGCTACGGCCACTATACCGGTATCGACCTCGCCGAAGAGCGCTCGGGCAACATGCCGACCCGCGAATGGAAGCTCAAACGCTTTAAGAAACCCTGGTACCAGGGGGACACCATTCCGGTGGGCATCGGCCAGGGTTACTGGACCGCCACGCCGATCCAGATGAACAAAGCGCTGATGATCCTGATTAACGACGGGGTGGTGAAAGTGCCGCACCTGCTGCAAAGCACCGTGGAAGACGGCAAGCCCGTTCCGTGGGTCCAGCCTCATGAGCCGCCGGTAGGCGACATCCATTCCGGCTACTGGGAAATCGCCAAAGACGGCATGTTCGGCGTGGCCAACCGCGGCAACGGCACCGCGCACAAATATTTCGCCAGCGCGCCGTATAAAATCGCGGCCAAGTCCGGTACCGCCCAAGTGTTCGGCCTGAAGGCCAACGAAACCTATAACGCGCACCGAATCTCTGAGCGTCTGCGTGACCATAAACTGATGACGGCGTTTGCGCCTTATAACAACCCGCAGGTTGCCGTGGCGATGATCCTGGAAAACGGCGGTGCCGGCCCGGCGGTCGGTACGATTATGCGCCAAATCCTCGATCACATCATGCTGGGCGATAATAACACCACGCTGCCAAGCGAAAACCCGGCGGTAACCGCAGGGGAGGATCAATAATGACGGATAATCCGAACAAAAAATCGCTGTGGGATAAGATCCATCTCGATCCCACTATGGTGCTGATCCTGCTGGCGCTGCTGACCTACAGCGCGCTGGTTATCTGGAGCGCCAGCGGTCAGGACGTCGGCATGATGGAGCGTAAAATCGGCCAGATCGCCATGGGCGTGGTGATCATGATCGTCATGGCGCAGATCCCGCCGCGGGTCTATGAGGGCTGGGCGCCCTACCTCTATATTTTCTGTATTATTCTGCTGGTGGCCGTCGACGCCTTCGGCGCCATCTCCAAAGGGGCGCAGCGCTGGCTGGATCTCGGTATCGTCCGCTTTCAGCCGTCGGAGATTGCAAAAATCGCCGTGCCGCTGATGGTGGCGCGCTTTATTAACCGCGACGTCTGCCCGCCTTCGCTGAAGAATACCGGTATTGCCCTGGTGCTGATCTTCCTGCCGACGCTGCTGGTGGCGGCGCAGCCTGACCTCGGGACCTCGATTCTGATCGCCCTCTCCGGTCTGTTTGTGCTGTTCCTCTCCGGCCTCAGCTGGCGCCTGATCGGCATTGCGGTGGTGCTGGTCGCCGCCTTTATCCCGATTTTGTGGTTCTTCCTGATGCACGACTATCAGCGCCAGCGCGTGATGATGCTGCTCGATCCGGAAACCGACCCGCTGGGCGCGGGGTATCACATTATTCAGTCTAAAATTGCCATTGGCTCCGGCGGTCTGCGCGGCAAAGGCTGGCTGCACGGCACCCAGTCGCAGCTGGAGTTTCTGCCGGAACGCCATACCGACTTTATCTTTGCCGTTCTCGCCGAAGAGCTGGGCCTGATTGGCGTGCTGATCCTGCTGGCGCTCTATATTCTGCTGATCATGCGCGGACTGTGGATCGCCGCCCAGGCGCAGACCACCTTTGGCCGGGTCATGGCCGGTGGTTTAATGTTGATTTTATTCGTTTATGTCTTCGTAAATATTGGTATGGTGAGTGGTATTTTACCGGTGGTGGGCGTACCGTTGCCGCTGGTGAGCTACGGGGGCTCCGCCCTGATCGTATTGATGGCCGGGTTTGGTATCGTGATGTCGATCCATACCCACAGAAAAATGTTGTCGAAAAGCGTTTAAAGGGGTTCGCAATGCGTAAGCAATGGCTGGGGATCTGCATAGCAGCGGGGCTGCTGGCGGCATGTTCGAGTGATGACGTGCAACAAAAGACGGTCAGTACTCCACAGCCGGCCGTCTGTAATGGCCCGACGGTTGAGATCAGCGGCGCCGATCCGCAGTATGAAACGCCGAACGCGACGGCGAATCAGGATTATGAGCGCGACGGTAAGCGCTACAACATCGTCCAGGATCCGGCAAACTTTACTCAGGCCGGTTTCGCGGCGATCTATGACGCGGAACCCAACAGCAACCTGACCGCCAGCGGTGAAACCTTCGACCCGACGCAGTTGACCGCGGCGCACCCGACGCTGCCGATCCCGAGCTATGCGCGGATCACCAACCTCGCCAACGGGCGCATGATCGTCGTGCGGATTAACGATCGCGGTCCCTACGGCAACGATCGGGTTATCTCACTCTCCCGCGCGTCCGCCGACCGCCTGAACACCTCGAATAACACCAAAGTGCGTATCGACCCGATCATCGTCGCGCCTGACGGTTCGCTTTCCGGCCCGGGAATGGCTTGTACCACCGTCGCCAAACAGACTTACGCCCTGCCCGCCCGTCCGAATCTGGACGGCGGTGACGCCGCTGGCATGAGCCAGCCCGCGCCCACTGACGTTCGCCCGATCAGCAACAGCACGCTGAAGCCGGAAGACAGCGTTGGCGCACCGGTGAACAGCGGCGGTTTCCTCGGCGCCCCGACGCCGCTGAACAGCGGCGTGCTGGAGAGCAGCGAACCCGCAGCCGCCGCCGCGACGGCACCTGCCGCCGGCGCCAGCGGTAGCTTTGTCGTGCAGGTGGGCGCAGTGAGCGACCAGGCGCGGGCGCAGCAGTATCAGCAGCGTCTGAGCCAGCAGTTCTCTGTGCCAGGCCGGGTCATGCAAAACGGCGCGGTGTGGCGTATTCAGCTGGGGCCGTTTGCCGACAAGGCGCAGGCCAGCGCCGTTCAGCAGCGCCTGCAAAGCGAAGCGCAGCTGCAGTCCTTTATTACTCGCGCCAACTAAAGGCCGCGGGCAGCCCGTTCATCTTGCGCATGTAAAAGTCATTAACAAACTCATGCGCAATGTCGGATGCTGGCCCGCAGAGCATTTGCTATAGTAAGGCACTTTTTTTAACTCCATCACGGATGCCGTTGTTCTGACCATGAAGACCTCTTTCACCGCTCGTTTACTCATCACGGCGCTCTCCGTTGCAGCGCTCTCCTCCGCTGCCCGCGCCGATGACCTGAATATCAAAACGATGATCCCAGGCGCCCCGCAGATTGACGCCGAATCCTGGATCCTTATCGATTACAACTCTGGCAAGGTGCTGGCTGAAAACAACGCCGACTCCCGCCGCGACCCGGCCAGTCTGACCAAAATGATGACCAGCTATGTTATCGGTCAGGCGATGAAAGCGGGCAAATTCAAAGAGTCCGATCTGGTCACCGTCGGCAACGACGCCTGGGCCACCGGCAACCCGGTATTCAAAGGCTCTTCCCTGATGTTCCTCAAGCCGGGGATGCAGGTGCCGGTTTCCCAGCTGATCCGCGGTATCAACCTGCAGTCCGGTAACGATGCCTGCGTGGCGATGGCCGACTATGTCGCCGGCAGCCAGGACGCCTTCGTCAGCCTGATGAACAACTACGTCAACGCCCTCGGCCTGAAAAACACCCATTTCCAGACTGTTCACGGCCTCGATGCTGACGGCCAGTTCAGCTCGGCGCGCGACATGGCGCTGATTGGCCAGGCGCTGATCCGCGACGTGCCGAACGAGTACTCCATCTATCGTGAGAAAGAGTTCACTTTCAACGGTATCCGCCAGCTGAACCGTAATGGCCTGCTGTGGGATAACAGCCTGAACGTCGACGGCATCAAAACCGGCCACACCGACAAAGCGGGCTACAACCTTGTCGCTTCCGCCACCGAAGGGCAGATGCGTCTGATCTCGGCGGTAATGGGCGGCCGGACGTTCAAAGGGCGTGAGTCGGAAAGCAAAAAACTGCTGACCTGGGGCTTCCGCTTCTTCGAAACCGTCAACCCAATTAAAGCCGGCAAAGAGTTTGCTTCCGAACCGGCCTGGTTCGGCGACAGCGATCGCGCTTCGCTGGGGGTGGATAAAGACGTCTACCTGACCATCCCGCGCGGCCGGATGAAAGATCTGAAAGCCAGCTACGTGCTGAATAATACTGAGCTGCACGCCCCGCTGCAGAAAAACCAGGTCGTCGGCACCATTAACTTCCAGCTGGATGGTAAAACCATTGACCAGCGCCCGCTGGTGGTGCTGCAGGAAATTCCGGAAGGTAATTTCTTCGGTAAAATTATTGATTACATTAAATTAATGTTCCACCACTGGTTTGGTTAAAAATCGAACACTTGAAAGTGTGATTTCCATCCCCATATACTATTCATCCAAGTAACCTGATAACTCCCGCCCTTGGTGGGAGTTATTATTTTGTCGTAACACCGGAGCTGACATGAAAACCAAACTTAACGAACTGCTTGAATTCCCTACGCCATTTACTTACAAAGTAATGGGGCAGGCGTTGCCTGAGCTGGTTGATCAGGTGGTGGAAGTGGTACAGCGCCATGCGCCTGGTGATTACTCGCCGTCAGTAAAACCGAGCAGCAAAGGTAACTACCACTCGGTCTCCATCACCATCAACGCCACTCACATTGAACAAGTGGAAACGCTGTACGAAGAGTTAGGCAATATCGATATCGTTCGGATGGTGCTGTAACCTTTTCCCTGACCCGGCCGCCGTGCCGGGTCTTCTCATTCCCTCCCGCACGGCTGTGATATACTCCCCGACCTGAATTCTCTCTTCCCGGCGGAGATGTTGTTTTGCAGCACAATAAAATTCTAATCCGGCAGCTTGGCCTGCAACCTTACGAACCCGTCTCGCAGGCGATGCACGAATTTACCGACGCCCGTGATGAAGATACCCTCGATGAGATCTGGCTGGTGGAACATCACCCGGTTTTCACCCAGGGTCAGGCCGGCAAAGCGGAACACCTGCTGGTGCCCGGTGATATTCCGGTGATCCAGAGCGATCGCGGCGGCCAGGTAACCTATCACGGCCCGGGACAGCAGGTAATGTACGTCCTGTTGAACCTCAAGCGCCGCAAGCTGGGCGTGCGTGAACTGGTGACGCTGCTGGAGCAAACGGTCGTCAATACCCTTGCCGAATACGGTATTGAGTCGCACCCCCGCGCCGACGCCCCTGGCGTCTACGTCGGCGATCGCAAAATATGCTCTCTGGGGCTGCGGATCCGTAAAGGCTGCTCTTTCCACGGCCTGGCGCTCAATATCGCGATGGATCTGACGCCGTTTCTGCGTATCAACCCCTGCGGCTATGCCGGTATGGAGATGACGCAAATGCGCCAGTGGCAGCCGGAAGCCACTCCGGAGACAGTGGCTCCGCGGCTGGTCGCCCATCTGCTGGCGCTGCTGAACAATCCCCCGCACGAATACCTTCCTCAGGGTTAAGGGCACACCAGCGCCCCGCTGACGGCGGGGTGCTGAACGAGTAACACATTATTTTTGCAATCAATTGTCACGCACGGCAACGCGGTGGGCCGCTATACTTGGCCTATCATTCCCAACCGGACTCATCGCGTGCCAGAGAATACGCCGCCGTCAGAATCTCCTGACCGACAGGACGAACGTTACGACCGTCAGATGTTTCGCATCCTGCGTAATATTGACCTCAATCTGTTGACCATCTTCGAAGCCGTGTACGTACACAAAGGTATCGTCAATGCCGCGAAGATACTCAATATCACGCCGTCGGCCATTAGCCAGTCAATAAACAAACTGCGGGCACTGTTCCCCGATCCGCTGTTTATCCGTAAAGGCCAGGGCGTAACGCCCACCGCCTATGCCACCCATCTTCACCAGTACATCAGCCGCGGTATGGAGGCTTTCCTCAGCGCGCTGGATATCACCGGCAGCCCGCATCAGCAGCGGGTGATCACTATCGCCACCACGCCAGCCATGGGGGCGCTGCTGATGCCTGGCCTGGCCAGCGCGCTGAAGCCGGTCTTTCCGCAGATCCTGCTGCACAACATCGCCCTCACCGACGCCGCGCGGCAGCTTGACCAGCGCCAGGTGGATTTGTTGATTGATACCCATCTGCACAGCGGCCAGGCGATAAGCCATCACGTGCTGTATCAGGAACGGGTGCAGATGTACTGCCGCGCTGGGCATCCCGCGCTGGACGGTCCGCAGGATGAATCCGCCCTTGCACAATACGAGTTTGCGCTGCTGCTGCCGGAAGGCCAGCGCTACCCTACGCTGCACCGTCGGCTGCAGGAGGAGATGGGCGAGCGCCGCTGCGGTTTCAGCACCTTCAACCTGCTAACCCAGGCGGCAATGATCGCCGAGAGCGACATGCTGGGGCTGACCACCGAGCGCCTGTTCGCCATGGTATCCCGTCTCTGGCCGCTGCAGACCCTGGACTTCCCCTCCCTGCGGGAAGAGCAGATTGATGTTGCGCTGCACTTCAATAAGCAGAGCGGGAAAGAGCCATTGCTGAAAGAGATCATTGAGACCGTGATCCAGGCGTTTAAGGCGTAGCGCACGGAAGGGAAAAGGATAAAACAACAACTATTTTACAATTTGCCGGGCAGGCAGGCTGCTTTCTGCCCCTTTTCAATGGTATACTGCCTGCTCTTGATTCAAAAATAGTTGATAATTGCAACATTTCATTGAATTAATTCGCTTTCCTTCGTGACTCGCAACTGGAACACGCACGCTATGAGTAAACCCATTGTGATGGAACGCGGTGTTAAGTACCGCGACGCCGATAAAATGGCCCTTATCCCGGTGAAGAACGTGGCAACTGAGCGTGAAGCTCTGCTCAGAAAACCGGAATGGATGAAAATCAAACTTCCGGCAGACTCGTCCCGTATCCAGGGAATCAAAGCAGCGATGCGTAAGAACGGCCTGCACTCCGTGTGCGAAGAGGCCTCCTGCCCGAACCTTGCAGAGTGCTTCAACCACGGTACCGCGACCTTTATGATCCTCGGCGCGATCTGTACCCGCCGTTGCCCATTCTGCGACGTGGCGCATGGCCGCCCGGTCGCGCCAGATGCGAACGAGCCACAGAAGCTGGCGCAAACTATCGCCGATATGGGGCTGAGCTACGTGGTGGTCACTTCGGTGGACCGTGATGACCTGCGCGATGGCGGCGCACAGCATTTTGCCGACTGCATCAGCGCCATTCGCGAGAAAAACCCGACGATTAAAATCGAAACGCTGGTCCCGGATTTCCGCGGCCGCATGGATCGCGCCCTGGATATTCTGACGGTGACCCCGCCGGACGTCTTCAACCACAACCTCGAAAACGTACCGCGCCTCTATCGTCAGGTGCGTCCGGGCGCGGATTACAACTGGTCGCTGAAGCTGCTGGAGCGTTTTAAAGAAGCGCACCCGGAGATCCCGACAAAATCCGGCCTGATGGTGGGCCTGGGCGAAACCAACGACGAGATCATCGAAGTCATGCGCGACCTGCGCCGTCATGGCGTCACCATGCTGACATTAGGCCAGTATCTGCAGCCGAGCCGTCACCACCTGCCAGTGCAGCGTTACGTTAGCCCGGAAGAGTTTGAAGAGATGAAAGCGGAAGCTATGGCGATGGGCTTCACCCACGCCGCCTGCGGCCCCTTCGTTCGCTCTTCCTATCACGCCGACCTGCAGGCTAAAGGGATGGAAGTTAAATAACCTGCCGCTTCTCCCGCTGCGTCACGTCCTGGCGCAGCGGCGCTCTCCGCTTCATTCGCTTCGCCTTCCCGTAACAGTTAGTTGCATCTTTCCTGCGCGGCGTCGACAAAAACGACAAAGGCCGCAACGTCAAACGTCGCGGCCTCTTCGCCGTACCACCCGCATCCCGCCAGGGGACGCAGCCGGAGAATTACTCTTTATGAGAGAGCTTCTGCGCCGGTGCTTCGTCTTCAGCGGTGGTTTTTTTCGCGCTATCGTCATCTTCGTTCATGGCTTTTTTAAAGCCCTTGATAGCCGACCCCAGGTCGCCGCCCAGCGTACGTAATTTCTTGGTACCAAACACTAAGATAATCAGTGCTGCGACTACCAGCAGTTTGGTAATACTAATCTCACCCATAGCTAACCTTCTTCTCTATACAAGCTGCGAATACGCCATCATACACGCATTTATCCGTCATATTGTAATCCACCTGTGCGTGGGCTGCGTGATTCAGCCCGAGGCCTCCCCTCCGGGAGTGAGCGCTGGGGTGTCCGTCCTGACGTGCACAGCGAATTATTGGGATAAACAATACGGGTATTTGGCGCGCGGACACAATAGCAATCTGTAACAAGGTGAATCAAGCCTTGTTTAAAAAAACGTCACAATAATTGCGGTGGCGCAAACCGTCGGTTCTGCAGCACCGGCAAACGCTCGCGAACCCGCGCAAGGTAGTCTGCGGAAATATCGGCATAGATCAGCTGCGGCTCGCTCCCCGCGCCCGCCACGGTGGTCCCCAGCGGATCGACGATGCGGCTCTGCCCGATGTTACGCGTCCCGCATTCGCCTGCCGCCACGACGTAGCAGGTCGTGTCCAGCGCGCGCGCCGCCAGCAGCGTCGCCCAGTGATGCTCTTTTTTCGGCCCTTTCACCCATGCGGTGGGCAGCACCAGCAGCTGCGCCCCGTTCAGCGCCAGCGACAGCGCCAGCTCCGGAAAACGCAGATCGTAACAGGTCATCAGGCCAACGCGGAAACCCGCCACTTCAATCACCGGCGGGATTTGCCGGCCGGGATCCACCCGCCGGGACTCCTGCATTGCGAAGGCATCGTATAAATGAAGTTTGTGATAATGCGCAATAACCTTCCCTTCACGCAATACCACCAGCGTGTTGGTTGCTCTCCCCTCCCCCGACGGCACATGCAGCGTCAGGATCGTCGTCAGGCCGTTACGCGCGCTCTCGGCCAGCAGCAGCTGTAAAAACTCCCCATCCAGCGTTTGGGCCGATTTCACCGACAGATCCGGGTCGTTGTCATCACGTGCCAGCAACGCCTCCGGCAGCACCAGCAGCGCCGCCCCTTCACGCGCCGCCTGCTGCATCATCGCCACACAAGTTTGCGCATTCGTCCGCCATACTGGCGTGACGATAAACTGCCCTGCCGCTACCCGCATGTTTTTCTCCCGTCAGGTTATGAATAGCCAATTGCGCCCGTTGCGCGCTACACTTGACACTCTCTTACATCAAATAGCAGGAAACGACCGTGTTTCAACTTCTTTGCGCCGTTTTTATTGGCGGCGGCACCGGCAGCGTTTTGCGCTGGTGGCTCGGCATGAAGCTCAATCCTGTGCACCATGCTATCCCGATTGGGACGCTGACTGCCAACCTGTTAGGCGCCTTTGTGATCGGCGCCGGGCTGGCGTGGTTTAATAGACTGACCGGCATTGACCCGATGTGGAAACTGCTGATCACCACGGGTTTCTGCGGCGGGTTGACCACCTTCTCCACCTTCTCTGCGGAAGTGGTGTTTCTTCTGCAGCAGGGGCGAGTGAGCTGGGCGCTCCTCAACGTCGCGGTGAACTTGCTGGGCTCGTTTGCCATGACGGCTGTCGCCTTCTGGCTCTTCTCGCAGGCCGCCAGCCGCTAAAGGCGTAATCAACAGGCAAAAAAAAACCCGCTGATTAGCGGGTTTTTATATTCTACTGACGCGTTGCTTACAGAGCGATTACGTTTGCAGCAGAAGGGCCTTTGGCACCGTTAGTGATTTCGAACTCTACGCGCTGACCTTCAGCCAGAGTTTTGAAACCGTTGGACTGGATTGCAGAGAAGTGTACGAATACATCTTTGCTGCCATCTTCCGGAGTAATGAAACCGAATCCTTTGGACTCATTAAACCACTTAACGTTACCTTTAATCTTAGACATCAAAATTACCTTTATATGAAAAATCGACACTAATGCTGTGTCGGGTATCAGTACACCAATTGTGGTACCTTTTGTCCAGTGCAACTTTGCTAAAAAGTGATAAAAGTCGCTATCTTTTTTAGTGGGTAACGCTTTAGTCCTTGTTTTTCCACAAGACGCATCGCTTATCTCATTTATTGCTAAGACTTAGCGAATTAAAACTGTATGCGAGCCCAGGCGAAGTAAACGTTACCGTTATTGTAGGTACCGGGAATATAGGTCATCTGGAACGTTGCCGGACCGTAACCTATTGACGCTAAGGGCAAGATCACCGGAATCGGGATGTAGTTCCAGTTATCGCGCGCCGTCACCCCGAGGGTATAGCCGAGACCGAGGCGGAAGTTCTGGTCCGTCAGCGGACGCCAGGTTTTCTCCCAACCGTAGCCGCCGATGGGTTCCCACTTATTGAAAGAGTCTTTAAACGCCATCAGGTACAGGCCGTGCCAGTTCCCTTTCTCATCCCAGCGCGAAACGCCGAAGCCTGCCCCCCACGGACGTTCGTTATACTTGTCCGTCTTTTCCTTATCATAAGCAAAGCGCGCGTGCCAGGTGATGGCTGGAACGTACAGATCATAGTGCTCCGGCTCATTCCAGGTCTGCGCAACGTTATTACTTAAGGTATGGTAACCTTCGCTAAGGGTCGATGAAAACGACGCGCTGGCGTTTCCGGATACCAATAACCATCCTAAAAAACCAAGAGAAAACAATGAAAAACGACGTAACATCAACACTTTTCTATTACCACTTTCATTTAAAAGCCACCTAAGATAGCAAAGATAGTCTCAATACAGGTTGAACGAAATAAGGCAAACTCCTGATTTTCGCCCGCTGACCATCAGAACCGCTTAACTATCCATCTGGTGATTATATCCAGGCGGGACGGGAGGGGCGTAGTTCTTATCGCTTTATTGATTTGCATCAGCGAGTTTCGTCCGTTTTTTCGGCACATTCGCACATTAAAATTTGGTGTGGCGCTTTTTAACTACATATTCTTTGGGCTTAGGGGAAATGAATGCTGACGTTTGTTGAGATCCTGATCGGGATTGCGGTCATTTTGGGCGTCGCCCGCTATATCATTAAGGGCTATTCAGCCACCGGCGTGCTGTTCGTCGGCGGCTTAATATTGCTGATCGTCAGCGCCCTGCTGGGTCATAAAGTCTTACCAGGCAATACCGAGGGCACCGGTTACTCCGCCACTGACATTATTGAATACATTAAGATTCTACTCATGAGCCGTGGCGGCGATTTGGGTATGATGATCATGATGCTGTGCGGCTTCGCCACCTATATGACGCATATTGGCGCCAATGATATGGTGGTGAAATTAGCCTCAAAGCCATTGCGCTATATCAATTCGCCCTATCTGCTGATGATTGCCGCCTACTTTGTCGCCTGCCTGATGTCGCTGGCCGTCTCCTCCGCGACCGGCCTCGGCGTCCTGCTGATGGCGACGCTGTTCCCGGTGATGGTAAACGTCGGTATCAGCCGCGGTGCGGCGGCGGCCATCTGCGCCTCCCCTGCGGCGATTATCCTTTCGCCTACCTCGGGTGACGTCGTGCTGGCGGCAAAAGCGGCCGAAATGCCGCTGATCGACTTTGCCTTCAAGACCACGCTGCCGATCTCCATCGCCGCTATCATCTGCATGGCGATCGCCCACTTCTTCTGGCAGCGCTACCTGGATAAAAAAGAGAACATTTCCCACGAAATGCTCGACGTCAACGAGATCACCACCAATGCCCCGGCGCTGTACGCCATCCTGCCGTTTACCCCGATTATTGGCGTACTGATCTTTGATGGCAAATGGGGGCCGGAACTGCACATTATTACCATCCTCGTCGGCTGCATGCTGCTGGCGGCGATCCTCGAATTCCTGCGCGGGTTCAACACCAAAAACGTCTTCAGCGGACTGGAAGTCGCCTACCGCGGGATGGCTGACGCCTTCGCCGGGGTGGTGATGCTGCTGGTCGCCGCCGGCGTTTTTGCTCAGGGATTAAGCACCATCGGCTTCATCAACGGTCTGATCTCCATCGCCACTTCCTTCGGCTCGGCCAGTATTATTCTGATGCTGGTGCTGGTGATCCTGACCATGCTGGCGGCGATGACCACCGGCTCCGGCAATGCCCCGTTCTACGCCTTTGTCGAGATGATCCCCAAGCTGGCGCACTCCTCCGGCATCAATCCCGCCTATCTGTCGATCCCGATGCTGCAGGCCTCTAACCTTGGCCGCACGATCTCGCCGGTCTCCGGCGTAGTGGTGGCCGTCGCCGGGATGGCGAAGATCTCCCCGTTCGAAGTGGTCAAACGCACCTCGGTGCCGGTGATGGTTGGCCTGCTGGTGGTGATTGTCGCGACCGAGATCCTCGTCCCGGGCAGCGCGGTCCACTAATGGTCTAACCACGTGAAAAGGCGCCAGCAGGCGCCTTTTTTATGCTTTAATAACTCCCCGTTATCTTTTGCCATCCACAATCAGGAATAAACATGTTCAGGAAGGAATTCGCCGCGCTTGCCCTTGTGCTTACCGCCACTCAGGCCGGCGCTGAACCGCTCACCGCGACGCGATACGCTGATTTTGACCGCTATGTCCTGGCCCTCTCCTGGCAAACCGGATTCTGTCAGAGCATGTATGACCGTAACCGCAACGAACCGGAAGAGTGCCGCCTGCAGCAGGAAACCGCGAATAAAGCCGATTTTCTGACCGTGCACGGTCTGTGGCCCGGGCTGCCAAAGTCCATTGCCGCGCGCGGAGTGGATGAACGACGCTGGATGCGCTACGGCTGCGCCACGCGCCCGGTACCCGACATGCCGGAGGTGAAGGCGAACCGCAAATGTCAGGCGGCGGAGACGGGATTGTCGCTGGAGATGGCCAACAAACTGAATAGCGTAATGCCGGGTGCGGGCGGCACCTCCTGCCTCGAACGTTACGAATATGCCAAACATGGCGTCTGCTTCGGCTTCGATCCCGACAGCTATTTTGGCGCCATGGTGCGCCTGAACGGGGAAATTAAGCGCAGCCCGGTTGGTGATTTCCTTGCCAAACACTATGGCCAAACCGTCAGTCGGGCCGACTTCGACGCCGCCGTGGCCCGCGCCTGGGGTCCGCAGAGCGTGAAGGCGTTTAAATTAACCTGTAACGGTAATCCTGCCTATTTGACCGAGATGCAAATCTCGCTCAACGCCGCGACCATCAACGCCCCACTGGCCACCTCCGCCTTTCTGCCCCAGCCTCACCCGGGTAACTGCGGCGCGCAGTTTATCCTCGATAAGGTTGGCCACTAGCGCAACGCGGCATACTGTTCAGAAAACGCCCTTCGCCGGAGGCGTTGCGCGCTGATTGTGCGTTTCATCACTTCAAACTGCCGGCAACTCTCAGTATGATGGGGGAACCTTAACCCTTGCCTTTTTCGGCGAGGGTTTTCTTTTACGGACAGGTTCCTGGATAACATGGAGTATGCAATGACCAGACCCGCAATCATCATTAACGAACTGGATGCCGAACGTATCGACAGGCTGCTGGAGCAGCCGGCTTTCGCCAGCTCGCCGGTTGCCGATGCCCTGAACGACGAGCTCGACCGTGCGCAAATGCTGGCGCCGGAAGCGATGCCGCACGATGTCGTCACCATGAACAGTACGGTTAAATTCCGCGATTTGACCAGCGGCGAAGAGCGCGTGCGGACGCTGGTGTTTCCGACGCAGGTGACCGACAGCGCCAGCCAGCTCTCCGTCCTCGCGCCGGTGGGCGCCGCGCTGCTCGGCCTCAAGGTCGGCAGCACCATTCACTGGGAGCTGCCGGGCGGGGCGTCGACGCACCTAGAAGTGCTGGCGCTGCTGTACCAGCCGGAAGCCGCTGGCGAATTCCACCGTTAATCCCCGCTGCCTGAGGCGTATCGCGCTTTATTCAGAGGATGTCCACACATCCTCTTTCTGCTGTCTTCCCCCGCTAACTTTTTTTACGCTTTGCGCCTGCCTGACTGACAGTTTTGCGACCTGAATGACACAATATCCGCATATAATATGTTGATATAGACGCAAACGAACAAGGAGGATTGCATATGTATAAGACTATCATTATGCCGGTTGATGTCTTTGAGATGGCGCTGAGCGATAAAGCCGTCCGGCATGCGGAGTTTCTGGCCCAGCAGGACGGGGTGATCCATCTGCTCCACGTCTTACCCGGTTCAGCGAGCTTCACGATGAGCCGTTTTACCGCCGACCTGCGGCGTTTTGAGGAACATCTGCAGCACGAGGCGGAAACCCGCCTGCAGACCATGGTCAGCCATTTCAGCATTGACCCATCGCGGATCAAGCTGCATGTGCGTTTCGGCAGCGTGCGCGACATGGTCAACGAACTGGCCAGCGAAATAAACGCCGACGTGGTGGTGATTGGCTCACGCAATCCCTCCATCAGTACCCACCTGTTGGGCTCCAACGCCTCGAGCGTCATCCGTCACGCCCATATCCCGGTGATGGTCGTCAGGTAAGGCTGAGGAAAAGCGCATAAAAAAAGAGGCTACCCCTGGGTAGCCTCTTTGTTATGCAGGTCTATTGTCTGACTTGTTATGCGGTTTTCGTGCGGATCAGGTAGTCGAAGGCGCTCAGCGACGCTTTCGCCCCCTCCCCTGCCGCGATGATAATCTGCTTGTACGGCACGGTGGTGCAGTCACCGGCGGCGAATACGCCTTTAACGTTGGTTTCGCACTTCGCATCGATGATGATCTCGCCCATGCGGTTACGCTCAACCGCGCCTTCCAGCCAGGTAGTGTTAGGCAGCAGGCCGATCTGCACGAAGATGCCCGCCAGCGCGACGTGATGCTCATCGCCGCTCACCCGGTCACGATACTGCAGACCGGTGACCTTGCTGCCGTCGCCTTTCACTTCCGTGGTCTGCGCATTGAGAATGATGTCGACATTCTTAAGACTGCGGACTTTATCCTGCAGCACCTGGTCGGCCTTCATCTCCGGTGCGAATTCCAGCAGGGTCACGTGTTCCACGACGCCCGCCAGGTCGATGGCGGCTTCCACGCCGGAGTTTCCCCCGCCGATCACCGCCACGCGCTTACCTTTAAACAGCGGGCCGTCGCAGTGCGGGCAGTAGGTTACGCCCTTGGTGCGATACTGATCTTCGCCCGGCACGTTCATGTTGCGCCATTTCGCCCCGGTGGCAATGATGACGCTGCGCGCCTTCAGCACCGCGCCGGAGGCGGTTTCGATCTGATGCAGGCCGCCCTCAGTCGCCGCTGGCGTCAGTTTGGTCGCGCTCTGGGAGTCGATCACATCGACGTTATAGTCGCTAACGTGCGCTTTCAGGGCCCCGGCCAGCTTCTGGCCTTCGGTTTTCGGCACCGAAATGTAGTTTTCGATATCCACGGTATCCAGCACCTGGCCGCCGAAGCGCTCGCCCATCAGGCCGGTACGAATCCCTTTACGCGCAGAGTAGACCGCGGCCGCCGCGCCGGACGGGCCGGAACCGACGATCAGCACATCGTAAGCGTCACGCTGATTCAGCTCTTCCGCTGCGCGTTTTTCCGCACCGGTGTCCACTTTGGCGACGATTTCCGTCAGCGTCATCCGCCCCTGACCAAACTCCTGGCCGTTCATGAACACCGCCGGCACGCCCATCACGTTGCGCTCGGTGATCTCATTCTGGAAAGTACCACCGTCAATCGCCGTATGTTTGATACGCGGGTTGAGCACCGCCATCAGGTTCAGCGCCTGGACCACGTCCGGGCAGTTATGGCAGGAGAGCGAGTAGTAGGTTTCAAACTCGAAGTCGCCATCGATATCGCGGATCTGCTCCAGCAGAGACTGGGCCTCTTTCGACGGATGACCGCCGGTCCACAGCAGCGCCAGCACCAGCGAGGTAAACTCGTGGCCCAGCGGGGAGCCCGCAAAGCGTGGGCCCTGGTCGGAACCGGGGTTAGTAATCAGGAACGATGGCTTGCGTACCGCCAGCGTATTGTCTTCTTTAAAGGTGACTTTGTCTGACAGTTCAGCAATTTCAGCCAGCAGTTCCCTGATTTCTGCCGATTTAGCGCTGTCATCCAGCGTGGCAATCAGCTCAACAGGCTTGGTCAGCTTCTCAAGATAGGCCTTGAGCTGGGTTTTCATGTTGGTGTCGAGCATTGTTATCTCCTGGGCTTAAAACATCATCATGCAAGCAGCCTTGTCAGGCTGCCTGAATGCGCTTGCATCATGGTGTTGGAATGAAATGGGCGCAGGTGCGCCCATGACTGAAGTAATTTCCAAAGTATTTCGCGTCAGAGCAAGGCGGCTAGCCTGAGAATCCCCGAGAGCTTACTGAAGTAAGCGACCGGGGTGAGCAGGCGACGCCAACGCAGCTATGGCATGAAAAACGACGGAAATTTTAATTCACCAGTATTTCGCGTTAGAGCAAGGCGGCAAGCTTATGAACCCCCGGGAGCTTACACGAGTAAGTGACCGGGGTGATTAAGCGCAGCCAACGCCGCTATGATGCGAAAGACGCCGTGATTATTAGATTTTGCCGACCAGGTCCAGGGATGGAGCCAGCGTCGCTTCGCCTTCTTTCCATTTCGCCGGGCACACTTCGCCTGGGTGGGAAGCAACATACTGCGCCGCTTTGATTTTACGCAGCAGGTCAGACGCGTCACGGCCGATACCTTCAGCGGTAACTTCGATCGCCTGGATGATACCCTGCGGGTCAACCACGAAGGTGGCGCGGTCAGCCAGACCTTCATCTTCACGCATGTTGTCGAAGTTACGGGTCAGGGCGCCAGTCGGGTCGCCAATCATCGCGTATTTGATTTTCGCGATGGTTTCAGAGCTGCTGTGCCACGCTTTGTGGGTGAAGTGGGTATCGGTAGAAACAGAGTAAACGTCTACGCCCAGCTTCTGCAGTTCTTCGTAATGGTCAGCCACGTCGCCCAGTTCGGTCGGGCAGACGAAGGTGAAGTCAGCCGGATAGAAGAAGAAGACGCTCCAGCGGCCTTCGGTGTCTTTCTCGGTGACTTCGATGAATTCACCATTTTTGAATGCCTGGTTTTTGAACGGTTTGATTTTGGTGTTAATTAAGGACATCTATACTTCCTCCGTGTTTTCGTTGAGGTCTAAGTTAACGAATTTTTCCTGACCCGACCAATGCGTTTACATTATCGAATCAATAAGTGTTATCTAACAACCGGAACAAGACAACAATGTGAACCTGTCGACGCGTTCAGCGCAGTTCGCTGTTTTTCGCATCATTTGCCGCGACAAAAGTAAAAAGGCCACCCTTTCAGGCGGCCCCGTTACCTGAAATACCCGAAGGTAGGTTCAGCGCCAGTCAGACTGGCTATGTGTTGCGCTCTACATTACCTTAATGTAACAGCATCCAGGATTACATCACCCACGCCAGGAAAGGGCAATCCGTCGTTCTGCTGATCCTGCCTATAACTGTAATAGGTTTGGCAATGTTTCTTCCTTTCCTGCTGATTTTACAAGGAATACTCATGTTAAAACGTCTGCTGTTGCTCAGCCTTTTGCCTTTTTGTAGCTATGCGGAAGAACTGCCCGCCCCGGTAAAAGCAATTGAAAAACAGGGCATTACCATCATCAAACCCTTTGACGCGCCGGGGGGAATGAAGGGCTGGCTGGGGAAATACCAGGATATGGGCGTCGCCATCTACCTCACGCCTGACGGCAAACATGCCATTTCCGGTTATATGTACGACGAAAACGGCAACAACCTCAGCGAGCAGTTATTTCAAAAAGCGCTCTACACGCCGGCGGGACAGGAGATGTGGAAGAAGATGGCCAGCGCCCACTGGCTGCAGGATGGCGACAAAGACGCCCCCATCGTGCTGTATGTCTTTGCCGATCCCTTCTGCCCTTACTGCAAACAGTTCTGGCAGCAGTCCCGTCCCTGGGTGGAGGCCGGTAAAGTGCAGATCCGCACCCTGCTGGTGGGCGTGATCAAGCCGGAGAGCCCGGCCACCGCCGCGGCGATCCTCGCCAGTAAAGATCCGGCGAAAACCTGGCACGATTACGAGCAATCGAACGGCAAAATGGCCCTGACGATACCGAAGGCTATCCCGCCGGAGAAGATGAAAATGCTCAACGTCAATCAGCAGCTGATGGACGATCTGGGGGCCAACGTCACGCCAGCTATTTATTATATGAATAAGGATAATATGCTGCAGCAGGTGGTCGGCCTGCCGGATAAAGAGAAGCTGTCTATTATGATGGGTGAAAAAGAGTAATTTCGTCCCGGTGTGGCGCCTGGCGAATCCGACCGCTGGTGCCACTGCCGATAGTAAGATATATTAAGCAAAACTTAATTTTATTTGCCCACAATTAAATTCACACCGCAAATACTAAGACGCAAGATATTATCGTTAGAAATATTTTAACTTACACTGGCAATAAACAGGACTGTGTTAATGGCAAATCTTTACGATCTGAAAAAGTTCGATCTAAATTTATTGGTTATTTTTGAATGTATCTATCAGCATTTAAGCATCAGCAAAGCGGCGGCGATGTTATTTATCACCCCGTCAGCGGTAAGTCAGTCATTGCAGCGTCTGCGTCAGCAGTTAGACGATCCGCTATTTGTGCGCGTCGGGAAGGGAATGACGCCCACCACCGCCTGCGTGAATCTTCATTACCACCTGCAGCAAAATCTGGAGCAGCTGGAAAAAACGATCAATCTCAATAACCGCTCCGATCTGCGTAAACGTATTGTAATATATGGCCCCCCGCTGTTCTGTTCAGTAAACAGCCACTTTATGATTAACCAGCTTTGTCATCAGGCCAACTTGCAAATTGAACACCATAACCTGACCACCACCGAATCGGCAGAGGAGCTGCTGGCATATCGCCAGGCTGACCTGGTGTTCACCCGAATGCCCATCACCAACCGCGCCACCATCTGTCAGCCCTATCAGACGGTGCAGACCCTCGCGGTGTGTCGGACGAACCATCCGCGGCGCGAGGCGCTCACTTCAGTTGACGCGCTGGCGCAGGAGTTTTTCACCCACTATATTACCAACGATCCCGTTATCCAGCGCGTTCAGCAAAGCAGCACGCCCTGGCTGAACCCGCGTAATATTGCCTTTCGCAGCGACTCTTTTATGACCATTCTTAACATGATCAATAAAACCGATCTGATTGGCTTCTTGCCGTCCTATTTATATGATTTTATTTCGCCAGCCATGCAACTTCACGTCCTCGATATAAACGAACTTTTTCCAGACATTACGATATATATTAACTACCATCAATCATCCGCACAAAATCATTTTTTATCTGAATTAATCACCATTTTAATGAATGACAGAGAGATATCACGCCCCCTACTCAATAACAGCAAATAACGTTCCGACTTATTGCCCCTCCCCAAAGGAAGGGAAAGTCGACCATTAATTTCCCACGCATCATCGTTTATACTGAGCGAACGGGAATCTCTAGTATTAAAGGATTAATGGTCATGTCGTTTATCAAATATCCCTTACCGGAA
Organism: Klebsiella sp. 2019SCSN059; assembly: GCF_021739525.1. Taxonomy (NCBI): domain Bacteria; kingdom Pseudomonadati; phylum Pseudomonadota; class Gammaproteobacteria; order Enterobacterales; family Enterobacteriaceae; genus Klebsiella; species Klebsiella sp. 2019SCSN059. Next base: position 104,979 of record NZ_JAKKOM010000011.1, read on the forward strand.
TCGGTGCTGCAGGCGACGGAGCAGCGGATCGATTGGGTTATGGATAATTTTTCACGCATTTGCGTCTCTTTCTCTGGCGGAAAAGACTCTACCGTTATGCTCCATTTAACCGCGCAGGCAGCGCGGTTACAGGGTAAGAAAATCAGCGTGCTGTTTATTGACTGGGAAGCGCAGTTCTCCTGCACCATCGCTCACTGTGAAAAACTGCGCGCCCTCTATCAGGATGTTATCGATACCTTTTACTGGGTCGCCCTGCCGCTCACTACCCAAAATGCCCTGACGCAGTATAAGCCGCAATGGCAATGCTGGCAGCCCGGCACCGCCTGGGTCCGCCAGCCCCCCTCCTGGGCCATTACCCACCCGGGCTATTTTTCGTTTTATCAGCCGGGGATGAGCTTTGAAGCCTTCGTCAGCCACTTTGCCGAGTGGTTTTCACAGCGCCGTCCCGCCGCCGTGCTGGTGGGTATTCGGGCAGATGAGTCGCTGAATCGCTTTATGACCATCTCTTCTCAGCGAAAACAGCGCTTCGCCGACGATAAACCGTGGACCACCTCGGCGCCGGGCGGCCACGCCTGGTACATCTACCCGATCTATGACTGGAAAACCGCCGATATCTGGACCTGGTTTGCTAAAAGCGGCCAGCCCTATAACCCGCTTTACGATCTGATGTATCAGGCCGGTGTGCCGCTGCGCTATATGCGCATCTGCGAACCCTTCGGTCCGGAGCAGCGCCAGGGGCTATGGTTGTACCATGTGCTGGAGCCGGAGCGCTGGGCCGCGATGTGCCAGCGGGTGAGCGGCGCGCACAGCGGCGGCGTCTATGCCGGGCATGATAATCAATTCTACGGTCACCGAAAAATCGACAAACCGGACCATTTGACATGGAAAAGCTATGCGCTGTTTCTGCTCGACAGCATGCCGGAAACCACCGCCGAGCATTACCGTAATAAGATCGCCGTCTACCTGCGCTGGTACCAGAAAAAAGGCATGGAAGAGATCCCCGATACTCAGCCCGCGGACGTTGGCACCAAAGATATCCCCTCCTGGCGACGGATCTGCAAAGTGCTACTCAATAATGACTACTGGTGCCGCCAGCTCTCCTTCAGCCCAACCAAAAGCAGCCACTATCAGCGCTACCGAAAACGTATGGAAAAACATCGCCAACAATGGGGGATATTATGCAACAACAACTAACGCAGGCGCTGGAGGATTTCCTGCAAATGCTGGATGACGAAGCGCGTATCGAGGCTATCAACGCGTTTCGCCAGGTGCTCCACCAACACAGCCCCTTCCGCTCGCAGCCCGTTGACTGTGTGCTGTGGGTCAAACAGGAGCAGGTTATCCCCAACGACTATAATCCGAATAACGTGGCGCCGCCGGAGAAGCGCCTGCTGCAGACCTCGCTGGAGGCCGATGGCTTTACCCAGCCGGTGGTGGTCATCAGGCAGGGACCGCAGGGGTACGCGATTGTCGACGGTTTTCACCGCCATGAGCTGGCCTGCAGCAAAGCGTCGCTGAAAAAAAAGCTGAAAGGCTATCTACCGGTCACCTGCCTGACGCATGAAAACGCCACACGCGACGGGCTGATGGCAGCGACAATACGCCACAACCGGGCGCGCGGACGCCACCAAATCCACGCCATGTCAGATATTGTCCGCGAGCTAACCCGCCTCGGCTGGACGCCGCAGAAGATCGGCAAAGAGCTGGGAATGGATGCCGATGAGGTGCTGCGCCTGAAGCAAATTAGCGGCCTGGCAGAGATGTTCGCCGACCGCCAGTTCTCTCAGGCGTGGACCATAAAGTAACTACAGCTCGCACAAACGCGCCGCCGCGGCCAGCAGGGTCTCCGGTTGTTTGGCGAAGCACAAGCGGATCAGCTTGTGCGGGAACGGGTCGGCGCAGAAGACGGAGAGCGGGATCGCCGCCACCCCAACCTCTGTCGTCAGCCAGCGGCAGAAGCTGACGTCGTCAAGGTCGGAGATGGCGCTGTAGTCCGCCAGCAGGAAATAGGTCCCCTCACAGGGCAGGAGCTCCAGCCGGCTGGGGCGCAGCGCCTCAATAAACAGATCGCGGCGTTCACGGTAAAAGGCCGGTAGTTCTCGGTAGTGATCCGGCGCCTCGCGCAGCATGTCGGCGATCGCCAGCTGCGCCGGGGTATTTACCGAGAAGGTCAGATACTGGTGCACCTTGCGCAGTTCCGCGCTGATGGCCGCCGGGGCCACGCAGTAGCCAACCTTCCAGCCGGTCATATGAAACGTTTTGCCAAACGAAGAGACCGCCACCGCCCGCTCGCGCAATAGCGGATGCGCCAGCACGCTGGCGTGGCCGTCTTCGGCAAAGTTGATATGCTCATAGACCTCGTCGCTGAGAACATAGATCTCGCGTTCGGCAATCGCCTGCCACAGAGCGGCAAAATCCTCGCGTTGCCAGACCGTGGCCGAGGGGTTGTGCGGGGTGTTGAGGATCACCAGCCGGGTTTTGTCGCTCAGCGTCGCGGCAAACTGCTGCCAGTCGACGCGAAAATGCGGCGGCTGAAGGGCAATACGGCGTAATTCGCCGCCGGCCAGCGCCACCGCGGGAGCATAGCTGTCGTAGCTGGGATCGAAACAGACCACCTCGTCGCCGCGGCGCACCAGAGCGGTAATCGCCGCGTACAGGGCCTCCGTCGCCCCGGCGGTGACCGTAATATCGCTGTTGACGTCGGGTCGATATCCATACCGCTCCGCCGTCTTGTCAGCGATCGCCTCACGCAGCGCCGGCACGCCGGTCATCGGGGCATACTGATTCGCCCCCTGCGCCACGTGGTACGCCAGACGCTCCTGAAGATAGCGCGGGCCGTCGAAATCGGGAAAGCCCTGCGACAGGTTTATGGCCTGATGCTGCTGGGCGAGAGCGCTCATCTGGGTAAAAATGGTGGTGCCAAGTGACGGAAGTTTACTCTCTGGAATCAATGGGTTATTACTCATTCTTTTTGTACCGATTGTAATGCTGTTGTTGAAGCCACTATAACACGATGTTAATATTTGGCAATCAAGACGCTTAGACGTCTAAATGCTAATGTTATTCCACGCTACGCCCACTCTGGAGAAACCATGATCCGCGCCATCGTGACCGACATAGAAGGCACCACCAGCGATATCCGCTTCGTGCATAACGTGCTGTTCCCCTACGCCCGCGAACGACTGGCCGGCTTTGTGACCGCTCAGCAGCACGCTGAACCGGTGAGAACGATCCTCGACAACTTGCGCCGCGAGACAGACGCCCCCGCCGCCAGCACCGCCGACCTGATTGCTACCCTCTTCGCTTTTATGGACGAAGATCGGAAATCCACTGCGCTGAAGGCGCTGCAGGGGATCATCTGGCGCGATGGCTACCTCAACGGCGACTTTACCGGCCATCTCTACCCGGACGTGCTGCCGGCGCTGGAGAAATGGAAAGCACAGGGCATTGATCTGTATGTATTTTCTTCTGGCTCCGTGGCAGCGCAGAAATTGTTATTTGGCTACAGCGATGAAGGTGATATTACTCATCTGTTTACGGGCTATTTCGATACCCTGGTAGGCGCCAAACGCGAAGCGCAGTCCTACCGCAATATTGCTGAACACCTGGGCCACGCCCCCGGGGCCATCCTGTTCCTGTCGGATATCCATCAGGAACTCGACGCCGCCGAAGCCGCGGGGTTGCGCACTGTCCAGCTGGTACGCGGCGACCGCGACCCGGCAAGCCGTCACCCTCAGGTTCAGCGTTTTGACGACATTCATCCGGAGCAGATCCCAGCATGAGCGCATTAACCCTTTTTTCCGTGAAAGATCCGCAAACGCCGGTCTGGCACAGCACCGACGCCAAAGCGATTCAGGAGCAGCTAAACGCCAAAGGCGTCCGTTTTGAGCGCTGGCAGGCTGACCGCGATCTCGGCGCGGCCCCCAGCGCAGAAACAGTGATTGCCGCCTATCAGCATGCGATTGACAAACTGGTGGCCGAAAAGGGCTATCAGAGCTGGGACGTCATCAGCCTGCGCGCCGATAACCCGCAGAAAGAGGCGCTGCGGGAAAAATTCCTGAACGAACACACTCATGGCGAAGACGAGGTGCGGTTTTTTGTCGAGGGCGCCGGCCTGTTCTGCCTGCACATTGGCGACGAGGTGTTCCAGGTGCTGTGCGAAAAGAACGATCTGATTTCGGTTCCCGCCCACACTCCGCACTGGTTTGATATGGGTTCAGAACCGAACTTCACCGCCATTCGCATTTTTGATAACCCGGAAGGCTGGATCGCCCAGTTTACCGGCGACGATATCGCCAGCGCCTACCCACGGCTGGCGTAACGTCGCCCTGTCATCAGCCTTAAAACGCCTGGCGCGCGCTTTCCCGGAGGCGGCGCATACCGCGCCTTCTCCGGGATAGCCGACCCGCCGCCGGCGATCCCTGACACCTAAACCGCAATAAACTTCGGCGGGTCAAAGGCGGTGATCGGCGGCAGTTCCTCTCGCCACGGGGCGATCTCCACCCAACAGCTCTGGGCGCTACAGCCCTGTCCCAGGCGCGAACTGCCGCGATCCGCGGTTAACACGTTGGGATTACCGTGCTTATCGAGGGATCCTTTTTCATTCGGATCCAGAGGGTCATACCACGCGCCGGTGGACATCTGTACCACCCCCGGCAAAATCTGCTCGCTCAGGTGCACGCCCGCGAGAATCGCCCCACGGTCGTTATACACTTTCACCACGCTGCCTTCGCGAATGTCTCTTGCCTGCGCATCCTGCGGATGCATCCACAACGGCTCGCGTCCCTGAATTTTCGTCGCCCGGCTGACGCTGCCGTGGTCGTACTGACTGTGCAGGCGGGCGCGCGGCTGACTGGAGAGCAGATGAAGCGGCCAGCGCGCCGCCTCCTGTCGCTGCCGGGCGGCCTCTTCCTCATCCCACCAGGGATGGCCAGGGCATTCGCGATAGCCAAACCCGGCGACGGTAGCGGAAAAGAGTTCAATCTTGCCGGAGGGCGTGGAAAGCGGATAGCGCTGCGGATCGGCGCGAAAATCGGCGAGAAAGACCTGCGGCCGCGCTGGCGCGCTGTACTCCAGCACCCCTTGCTGCCAGAAATCCTCGAACGAGGGCAGCGCAATGCCCTCCTCCTGCGCCCGCGGTCTTGACTCCTCATAGAGATGGCGCAGCCATTGCCCGGCGTCCCTCCCCTCGCTGAACTGTTCTCCGAAGCCCAACCGCCCGGCAAGATCGAGGAAAATAGCGTAATCATCACGCGCCTCGCCCACCGGCGGGATCTGCGCGCTCATGGCAATCATAAACCCGTCGTGACCGCCGCTGCCGATATCCTCTCGCTCCAGCGAGGTGGTAGCCGGCAGAACGATGTCGGAGAATTTGGCCTGGGCGGTCCAGTACTGCTCATGCACCACCACCGTCTCCGGACGGCGCCAGGCCTCGCACAGTCGGTTAATATCCTGATGATGATGAAACGCATTGCCTCCCGCCCAGTAGACCAGACGGATGTCGGGATAATGCAGCTGCTGACCGTCGAACTCATAGGCTTCTCCCGGGTGCAGCAGCATATCGGACAGCCGGGCCACCGGGATGACGCCGTCCACCGCATTCTCCCCGGCGGGCAAGCGCGGGCCGGAAAACGCTTTTCGCACCGCGCCCGCCAGGTTGGTACAGGCATAGCCAAACCCGAGGCCGCCGCCGGGCGTGCCGATCTGTCCCAGCAGCGCGGTCAGGGCCACCGTCGCCCAGTAGGCCTGCTCCCCCTGACGGGCGCGCTGGATAGACCAGGAGATATTCACCATCGTCCGGTGGTGGGCCATCTCCCGCGCCAGGTCGGCGATGCGCTGCGCGTCCAGGCCGGTTATCGCCGCCGCCCACGCCGGGGTTTTCGCCACACCGTCATGCTCGCCCAACAGATAGGCGCGATAGGGGGCAAACCCGACGGTATGGCTGGCGACAAACGCCTGGTCGTAGAGGGACTCAGCGATCAGCACATAGCTCAGCGCCAGCAGCAGTGCGGTATCGGTGCCCGGCCGAATAGCCAGCCACTCGGCGTCGGCCACCGCGCTGAGGTCATTGCGCACCGGACTGATGTTTATAAACCGCGTGCCGTTGGCCTGCATCTTATCCAGCCAGTACGGCAGCATATGGTCATTGGCGCCGCCGCCGTTGACCTGGGCATTGCGCAGCGGCAGACCGCCAATCGCGACAAACAGCTGACACTCCCGCGCCAGCTCGGAAAAATGGGTATGCTGACGGTGCAGCGGGCTCAGCGGCCCGAGAATATGCGGCAGAATGCGCTCGCCCGCGGCGCTGCTATAGGTATTGGTGCTGGCGGTATACCCGCCAAAGCCCTTAAGAAAACGGTGCAGCTGGCTCTGCGCATGGTGAAAGCGCCCGGCGCTGGCCCAGCCGTAGGAGCCGCCGTAAATCGCCTCATTGCCGCAGCGCGCCTTGACCGAGCGCAGCTCGCGAGCCACCAGGTCCAGGGCCACCTCCCAGCTGACTTCGACAAAGGGCTCCTTGCCTCGCCCTTCTCGTGACGTCGGCCCGTGCTGCAGATAGCCGACGCGCACCGCCGGGCGGCGAATGCGCGTTTGGCTGGTCACCGCGTCGGGGAGCGATTGACCGATGCGTGAGGGGTTTTTATCCCAGGGCACCGGCTTAACCGCCACGATCTCGCCCTCGCGGCTCTCCACCTGCCAGGTTCCCCAGTGCATCACCGTATAATTATGCTGTTTCTTCATAGCGCCCGCGTTCTTCTCAGCCTAAGGTTCGTTAAAATAAAGCGGGGAAATGCGGTAATATTTCTTACCCGGCCAGATATTGCTCTGCTAAAAAAAGCGTTAGCCCGCGCAATCTTCTCTTTTTAGCAGTAGAGGCCGTATTTCCCATGCACTCATAATATTAAGAAAATTGTCTTTATCCGCTAAATAAACACAGAACAAACCAAAAATAAAACCACAAAATAAAAAGGCCTACCCGGCATCATGAAATATTTTCAGGTTCTTCATGACAAAATAAACTTTTTCTCTGGCGTTTCCGCGATATAACATTGCCGGCATAACTTAGACTTATTTTGTATTTGAGGTGGCGAGGTGCTTCTTGTCATGCTACCGGTCCGCAACCACCTTCATCACAGGATCATAATAACAATGTCGCAGAAGAGAAAATTATTGCCTGCCGCGCTGGGACTGCTTTCCCTTGCCTCGCTGAGCGTCACCGCCGCTGACGCCCTTTCCTTACAGGGAAAAACCATTGGCGTTGCCGTCGTAGGCACCCAGCATTTCTGGGATCGCGAGGCTTTCAAAGGCGCGACAGAGGAAGTGGAGAAGCTGGGGGGCAAAGTCATTGGCGTCGATGGCGGCCGGGATAATCAGGTTCATGCCAATAATCACGATATTTTACTGTCACGCAAGGTGGACGCGGTAATTAGTATTCTCGGTGACAGCGCCGTCGAACCCAAATTTAAAGCATTACGTGATGCCGGCATCCCGGTATTCACCGTGGATCATGTTTCACAATATTCGGTCAACAATTCCACCTCCGATAACTACACTCTGGGCTCCACCATCGGTCGCTACATGGCGGACGAATTAGGCGGCAAAGGTAATGTGGCTGTATTTAACGCGTTCTCCAGCGCGCTGCGTATTTGCGGAATTCGCTACGATCAGTGGAAATATGTCCTTAAGGATTATCCGGATATTCATATTATCCAGCCTGAGCTCGCGGAACAGTTCGCCAACTCGCCGGAAGACGCGCGGAAGAAAACCCTCGAATTACTCAGCCAGTATCCGAAAGGCAAACTGGATGCCATCCATGTCGCCTGCTGGGATCAACCGGCCATCGGTATCGTCCAGGCGCTGGAAGAGACCGGTCGTGATAAGGACGTGAAAGTGACGGCCATCGACGCCGGCCCGGAGACACTGGAGATCATGGCGGAGCCCGGCAGCCCCTTCGTGGCTAACGTCGCGCAGCAGCCGCATCTGATCGGCCAGACCTCCGCCGATAACGTGGCCCGCTACTTTGCCGGTCAGAAACTGCCGGTGCAAACCTTTATCCCGGTCATACCGGTGAAAGGTCCGCAGGAAGCGAAAGCGGTGTATAAACAGTTGGGATACGGCGAACTGCAGTGATAAATCAACACCCTGGCGGGGAGCGCCCCGCCGCGGGTCTGGTCATGGACCAGATCGGCAAACGTTTTGCCAGCGTAACGGCGCTTAATGCGGTTACCCTGCGCCTCAATCCGGGGGAAATTCATGGCCTGATTGGCGAGAACGGCGCCGGTAAATCGACGCTGATCAAAATCCTCGCCGGCGTCTATCAGGCCGACAGCGGCAGCGCGACCCTCGACGGTCGCCCGCTGCCCCTCGGCAACCCGGCAGCCATCGAAGCCGCCGGCATCCGCGTGATCCACCAGGAGCTCAACCTGATCCCGCACTTTACCGTCGCGGAATCGGTGTTTCTGGGTCAGGAGTATCGCACCCGCTGGTGGGCGCTGGATCGCCGACGGATGAAGGCCGCCACGGCGCAATTTTTCCAGCAAAACTGGCAGCTGGCGATCGACCCCGAACGCCTGGTGCGGGATCTGAGCCTGGCCGAGCGCAAGCTGGTGCAAATCGCCCGCGCGCTGATCGACGGCGCGGCGCGGCTGGTGGTGTTCGACGAGCCCACCGCCCCCCTCGAGGCCCAGGAGGCCAGTCTGGTCTCCTCCGCCATTCTGCGCCTGCGCGACCAGGGCATTGCCATTCTGTATATTTCCCACTACCTCAATGAGATAGCCACCCTCTGCGACCGCGGCACCGTGCTGCGCAACGGGGAAGTGGTCGGCTACCCGGACCGCGACCTGCTTCAGAATACCGAGGCGCTGATCGCCATGATGGTCGGCCGGGAAATCGACCAGCTGTATACCCCGCGCCAGCGCCCGGCGGCAGACAACGGGGCGGCTCCATTACTCTCGGTGCGCCAGCTGAGCGACGGACGGCAGCTACAGGACCTCTCTTTTGATATTCACCCGGGGGAGATCGTCGGCGTCGCCGGTCTGCTCGGCGCCGGGCGCGATGTGCTGGTTGACTTACTCTACGGCTTACGCCCGGCGGAGCGCGGTACGATCCACCTCGACGGCCAGCCGCGACGTATCCGTACGCCAAAGCAGGCGATCCGCGCCGGAATGGCGCTGGTCCCGCGTGACCGCCGTCATCAGGGGCTGATCCTGCCTTTCACCACCGCTGACAACATTAATCTCGCCTCGCTGCCGGAGACCGCCACCTTTGGCTGGGAGCGGCGGGGGCTTGCCGAGCAGAAAGCGCGCGACTGGATAGCACAGCTGGCGATCCGCCCGGGACGCCCGGCCCTGCCGGTACGCTACATGAGCGGCGGCAACCAGCAAAAAGCGATCCTCGCCCGCTGGCTCGGCACCGATGCCCGGCTGTTTATTCTCGATGAACCCACCCTTGGGGTTGATATCGGCGCCCGCCGCGATATTTATCAACGTACGCGCCAGCTGGCCGATCAAGGACGGGCGGTGCTGGTCTCCTCCAGCGACGCCACCGAATTACTCGGACTATGCGACCGGATCCTCGTCCTCTGGCGCGGCGCGCTGGCGGCCAATCTGCCCACCCGCGGGCTGACCCTCGACGCCCTGCTGGTGGCGATCAACGGCGGACAGGAGCCTTCACCATGAGTACCGCTATCCAGCGTCGCAGCCGTCCGGGCCTGGCGACGCTTATTGAAAAATTCCCCCTGATCCTGTTTCTGGCGCTGCTGGTGTGGCTGAGCGTGCAGTCGCCCTACTTCCTCAGCTGGCAAAATATCAGCCTGATGCTGGTCCAGAGCGTTCCGCTGGCGATCCTCTGTTTCGGCCTGGTCTGCGTCATCGCCGTTGGCGGAGATGACGTGGTCTCCGGCGGCATCGACCTCTCCCTGCCGGCGACCGCGGTGCTCGGCGTCGCGCTGCTCAGCCTTGGGCTGGCCGAATGGCACACGCCGTATCTCCTGCTGCTGGCGCTGCTGACGGCGGTTTGCCTGCTCTGCGGGGCGATCAACGGCTTCCTGGTGCTGGCGGCCGGCCTGCCGCCGCTGCTGGCCACCCTCTCGACTTCGGTGGCGTTTACCGGCCTGACGGACCTGTTGACCGGCCAGCGGCGCATCGCGGTCAGCGATCCGCTGATGGTCGCCTTTCGCGATAACAGCGTGCTGGGCCTGCCCTGGCCGCTGGTCTATCTGCTGGGGGTGTTTATCCTGTTCCAGTTCCTGCTCCATCACTCCCGCTTCGGCCAGCATGTGCAGGCGGTGGGCGGCAATCGCGATATGGCGCAGATGAGCGGCCTGAACGTGCGCCGCTTAACCCTGCTGGTCTGGCTGTTAGCGGGCATCGCCGCCGGGCTGGCTATTCTGCCGCTGCTCAGCCAGGGCTCCGGCAGCTCCAGCGGAACGGCCACGCCGCTGCTGCTGGAAACCGTGCTGGCGACCTTTATCGGCGCCGCCTTCTCGCGTCGTCGGGTGGTCACCATCTGGGGCGCGCTGCTGGGGGCGATTCTGGTTAACGCCCTCTCTAACGGGCTCGGCCTGCTGGGAGTCAATATCTTCTGGATGGGCGCCATTAAAGGCGGCCTGATCCTGGTGGTGCTGGCGGCATCGGCGGTCAGACACAAAGGAGGCGAGGCATGAGCCAAATCACCCTGAAAACCCCAGCGCCTGCGGAACAGACGGTCAGCAGCCCGCTGGCCTGGCTGTCGCGGGCCGGATTCGGCGTCATCACCCTGCTGGCCATTGCCCTGTTCGGCTGGGCGAATCCGGTATTTTTAACCGTGGATAACTGGGCCAACCTGCTGCAGGGCAGCGCGATCCTGCTGATTGTGGCGATGGCGATGACCTTGATCGTCAGCGCGGGCGCGATTGACCTGTCGGTAGGCGTCGCGCTCGATTTTGGCGCCGCCTTCGCCCTCGTCGCCCTGAAAACCTGGCATCTGCCGTGGCAGGCGGCGGTGGGCTGCGCCCTGCTCGGCGGGGTGCTGATTGGCCTGCTCAATGCCTTTCTGATCCTCATCTGCCGGATCCGCCCCTTCCTCGCCACCCTCGGCACCTGGTTTATCGCCAGCAGCGCCGAACGCATCTATACCGATGGCGGCGGCGCGATAGCCTATCGGCGGATGGCCCCCGAGTATCACGACCTGGCGGTGGGTAACCTTGGCGGCATCCCCACGCCGGTCGCGATCGTGCTGGCGCTGTGGCTGGCGGCCTGGCTGGTCACCGAGCGTACCCTGTGGGGCAAATATATCCGCGCCATCGGTCAGAACAGCGAAGCGGCGCGCATCGCCGGGATCCGCGATCGCCTGACCATGCTCGGCGTGCTGGTGGCCGCCTCGGCCCTCTGCGCCGTCGGCGGGGTGATCCTCTCCGCCAACCTGCGGCAATTTACCCCGCTGGCCGGGCAGTCTTATCTGATGGACGCCATTGCGGCGGTGTTTATCGGCACCGCCTTTAACCGTCTGGGCCGGGTCAGCATCGCCGGCACGCTGGGCGGCGTGCTGTTCCTCGCCGTTATTGATAATGGTCTGAATCTGATGGGGCTCAATTATCTGGTGAAGGACGCGCTGGTCGGGGTGATTCTGGTGGTGGCCCTCGCCCTATCCTTCTGGCAGGCGCGCCTGCGCCAAACGCATCGCTAAACGGGAGAACGATGGCAACCTTTGACGCCGTGTTTGTCGGCCTGACTATTCTGGATATCGCCGGGCGCCCGGTGGTGGCGATCCCGCCGCGCGGCGGCGTCGCCTTTATTGAGCAAATTCGCCTCAACCCCGCCGGCACCGCCGCGGGGGCCAATATTAACGCCGCGAAGCTCGGGATCCGCACCGCAGCGGTGGCCTGCCTGGGCGAAGATGAAAAAGCCGACTTTATCCTCGCCAGCTATGCCCGGCTGGGCATCGACTGCTCGCTTATCCAGCGCACCGCGCTGAAGGAGACCTCGGCGACGATTCTGCCGATTCGCCCCAACGGCGAACGTCCGGCCCTGCACTGCCGGGGCGCGTCTGACGCCCTGTTCGTCAGTGAGGCGGAATTTGACGCCGTCCTTGACTGTCGCTTCCTGCATCACGGTGGGACCGGACTGCTGGCGGCAATGGACCAGGGACAGAGCGCGCGGCTGTTGCAGGCGGCCAAAGCGCGCGGGGTCACCACCAGCTTTGATCTTATCGCCCCGAATGAACACACTCTGGAACTGCTGCGGCCCCTGCTGCCGTCGGTGGATTATTTCATGCCTTCCCTGGAGGAAGCCGCCTTTCTCTCCGGGGAGACGCAGCCGGAGGCCATCGCCCGCTTTTTCTTTGCGCTGGGCGTGGGCACCTGCATTCTGAAAGACGGCGAGAACGGCTCCTGGCTTATCGGCCGCGATGGCGCGCTGGAGCATATTGCGCCGTGGCCGGTCGAGGCGGTGGATACCACCGGCTGCGGCGACAGCTACTGCGGCGGGTTTATAGCCGCGCTGGCGCGCGGACTCAGCGTGAAAGCGGCGTGCGACGTCGCCTCGGCGGTGGCCGCGCTGGTGGCGACCGGGATGGGATCGGATGCCGGGGTGGTGGACTGGGAACAGACCCAGGTTTTTATGGCGGCCCATCGCCCCTGACTCTGGACCCGCGCCGCCGCAGGCGCGGCGGCGCAAGCGGCTTAACGCCACTGGTACAGCAGCGGCTCTCCGGCGACATAGCGCTGAAGATCGGCGGCAATCATCGCCGTGTGTTTGGCGATACTCTCCCGGGTAGCCCCGGCGATATGCGGCGTAATAATCACGTTATCGAACTCGGTGACAAAAGGGTGATCGCGCCACAGCGGTTCGCGGTGATACACGTCCAGCGCCGCGCCGCCCAGCGGGCCGTGACGCAGGGCATCAATCAGCGCCGCTTCGTCGACCACCGCCGCGCGGGAGGTATTGATCAGCAGCGCGCCGGGCTTCATGCTGTTTAACAGCGCCGCATTCACCAGCCCGTCGCTGTGCGGTCCGCTGCTCAGATGCAGGCTGACGATATCCGCGTCGCGGAACAGCGCCTCGAGGGTCGTTTTCTGTAGCCCTGGCTCATTAATATCCTCTGCGGCGACGAACGGATCCACCACCCGCACCGCCATGCCGAACGCCCGGGCGATACGCGCCACCCGGCGGCCAATGTTGCCATAGCCCACCAGCCCCAACGTTTTATTGCGCAGTTCACTGCCCTTAAACACTTCATAGGGGCTTTCCGGGCTCACGTCCCAGACCACATCGCGCCGCAGGCCCTGCTGGGTGGCGGCGGCAGCATTATCAGCCTGCGTGAACTCCCCCCGCTTCAGCGCCGCATGGGATTGCGGAATGTGGCGCGCCAGGCTGAGCATCAGGCCAAGCGTCAGCTCCGCGGCGGCATCGGCATTGCGCCCCGGGGTGTAGAGCACCCGGATGCCGCGCGCCTGCGCGGCCTGGGTATCAATATTCACCGGATTGGCGCGGGTACAGGCGATCACCTGCAGGCGCGGACAGGCGGCCATCACCGCGTCCGTCACTTCATCATAGCTGGTCACCAGCACCTCGGCGTCGTGGGCCAGCTCAATCAGCTGGCCGGCGCTGAGTTTCGGTTTGCCCAGCGCCCATCCCTCTACCAGCAGTTCGCCCAGCTGGTGGAAGGCGCTAAGGTCGCCAGCATGCTCGGCGGTAAAAACGATTTTCATGGTTGAACTTCCTGAGAAAGACGTTGAAGAGCGGCCTGCCTGGCCTGCCATACCGGCAGCATCTGCTCGCGCAGCAGGCGATAAACGGGATACAGCGCCGCATAGCGGGCATGCGCCTGAGGGCGCGGCTGATAGCGGGTCTGCGCCAGCGGAGGCGTCTCGGCCAGCGCAGCGACGCTGCGGGCCGCCAGAATCGCCGCCCCGCGCGCGCTCAGTTCGTTAAAGGCGCTGGAGACCACCGTGCGCCCGGTACAGTCGGCGATAATCTGCAGCCAGGTGGCCGAGGCGGCGCCGCCGCCGGTCAGATACAGCTCGCCGCCCTGCGGATAACCCTGCAGCGCATCGACAATGGCGAAGGCCAGGCCTTCAAACACCGCGCGCTGCAGTTCGGCGCGGGTGGTGTGCGGGCTAATGCCGATAAAGCCGGCCCGCGCGTCGGGACTGTAAAACGGCGCGCGTTCGCCATTGAGGTAGGGCTGCCAGAAGACGCCGCCGCTGCCCGGCTCCACGTCCGCGATCGCCTGCTCCAGCCGGCCCAGATCGGCGTCCAGCGAAATATGCTGCTGCAGCCAGTCAATGTTTGGCGTACCGGCCTGCATCGGAAACAGCGAGATCACCTGTCCGGCTTCGGTATGGGTGACAAAGCGCGTCGCCTCGTTCACCGTCTGCGGGCCGCGGCAGACGATCCCGGTGCAGCAGGTGGTGCCGAGGATCGTGTAGATGTCCCCTTCGTTGACCGCGCCGCAGCCCAGCGCGGCGCTGCAGACATCCAGCGCCCCGGCGGCCACCGGCGTCGCGGCGGGCAGCCCGGTCAGCGCCGCCACCGCGTCGCTCAGCGTGCCGGCCGGAGCATCCGGGGCCAGCAGCGGGGGAAACAGCGGCAGCAGTTCGTCCAGCCCCATCTCGTTCATCACCACCGAGGACCAGCTGCCGCTCTGCTGATTGAGTAACGAGCTGCTGGCGTCCGTCAGCTCCAGCGCCGCCACGCCGGTCAGGCGAAAGCGGATCCAGTCCTTGGCGAAAAACAGATAGCGCGCGGCCGCCAGCCGCTCCGGCTGATACTGTTTCAGCCAGTACAGCTGCAGGCTGGTATTGCAGGGCTGCAGGTGGGTGCCGGTATCGGCGAAATAGCGCCGGTCAAAGCCGGGCCGGCGCAGCAGGTCGCTCATCAGCGCGTGGCTGCGGGTATCGCTCCACAGGATCCCCGGGCCCACCGGTTCGCCCTGCTCATCGCTGAGCCAGACTCCCTCCCCTTGCCCGGCGAGGCCGATGGCCCGCAGCCGCCCCGCCTGCAGCGCCGGGTGGCGGGCAATCTGGCGCAGAATAGCCAGCACCGAATGCCACAGCTGGGTCATATCCTGTTCCGCGTAGCCATTGGCCGACAGGCGGGGGGAGGTGTTTTCCGCGGCGCTGGCGCGCGCGGTGAAATGCTGATCAAACAGCACCGCTTTCACCCGGGAGGTGCCGATATCGATACCAAGATAAAAATCCATACCTGCTCCGGCTCAGGGCTCGTAGCGGCGGCGCATCAGCTCGCACTCGAACAGGAACTCCAGCCCTTCCAGTTGTCGGCGGGCCTCCTGAATATCTTTCCCCCAGCAGGTCAGGCCATGTCCGCGCAGCAGAAAGCCGTAGCGCAGCGGGCGGGTTTGCGCATAATCGGCAATCCGCGCCGCCAGGGCGTCAATATCCTGATCGTTATCGAAAATGGCGACCGGAACGGTGTCGAGATGGCTGTGCTGCCCGCTGAGGGTTTTCTGCATTTCATACCCCTGCAGCGCCAGCGTGTTGCTTTTTTCGATGCGCGACAGCACGGTGGCGTTGACGGTATGCACATGCAGCACCACGTTGGCCTCCGGGAACAGGCGATAGACCAGCGTGTGCAGGCCGGTCTCGGCCGACGGTTTCCGTCCGGAAGGGGCCTGGTTGGTGGCGATCTCCACCTGCAGGAAATCCTCGGTCGTCAGGCTGCCTTTGTCGCGGCCCGACTCGCTTAGCCAGCACCAGGTGTCATCCTGACGCACCGACATATTGCCGCCGGTCGCCGGCGCCCAGCCTTTCGCGCCGATCCAATGACAGGTGGTAACCAGTTGCGCGAGTCTTTCTTGCCACATAGCAGTTCCTTAGGTTAGCGATGATTTATTTAGCCGTCTAAATGGCTATTTACCCGATACTAACACCGCTAACCGGAGGGAACAATATTTCAGGAAACACACATAAGACAAATGGTTATATCATAAATGCATATTAAATAACCTTTATTCACAGCAATTTAACCAACCGCGGTAAGTCAGCTACGATTCCCTCCTGTCTGGCGCCAAAACGCTGGCGGATTCTGCTGGCTGAAATTCTCCGCCTGCGCCGGGAATACCGTCGCCGCTCTCCTCTGCCCCCGACTGGTGCAAAACATGGCAGGATGCACACTAAAATGGCATTACTCCCCCTGCATCCTGCAATAACTGTGCATATTGCACACCGCTCGCTATTCCCCGTGCCCGGTTTTTCCTGGCACATCTCTTGCTACTTCCGGCTATCACCGCCCATCTAACCAGCCAGAGGTTCCAGGATGTCAAACAGCAATGATTTTCCCCTCGTCGAAGCGCCCGCCGCCGGACGCAAAGGCGTATTTTCCATCGCCATGGTGTTATTCAGCTTTACCTTTTTCACCGGCACGATGTTCGCCGGCGGTAAACTCGGCGTCTCCTTTTCCATCGTCAATCTGCTGTGGATAGCCGTCATCGGCAACGCCTTGCTGGCCCTGTATGCCGCATCGCTGGGCTGGATCGCCGCGCGCAGCGGTCTCAATACGGTGCTGATGGGCCGCTTCTGCTTCGGCGAGATCGGCAGCAAGCTGGCCGATTTTATCCTTGGCTTTGCCGAGCTGGGCTGGTACGCGTGGGGGACGGCCACGGTCGCTATCTCGCTGGTGAAGATCCTCGCCCTGCCCGAGGCGCTGACCCTGCCGCTGATGGTGCTGTTTGGCATTCTGTTCTGCGTCACCGCGCTGGTGGGCTACAAGGGGCTGGACGCGCTGTCGCGCCTGTCGGTGCCGCTGATGTTCGTGCTGCTGGTGGTCTCCATGTATCTGGCGCTGCGCCACGCCGGCGGCTGGCAGGCGATGACCCGCATTGCGCCAGGCGACGCCATGACCTGGTCGGCGGCCATCACCATGGTCTTTGGCACCTTCGCCAGCGGCGCCACCCAGGCGACAAACTGGACCCGGCTGGCCAACTCCAGCCGTACCGCCATTCTCGCCAGCATGGGCAGCTTCCTTGTCGGCAACGGGCTGATGATCGTCGCCGGCGCCTGGTGCGCTATCGTCTATCAACAGGCCGATATCGTCGAAGTGCTGATCCTGCAGGGGCTGTCGGTGGCCGCGGTGATCATGCTGTGTCTCAATCTGCTGACCATCCAGGGCCCCACCATCTATAACGTCTCCGCCGCCGCCTGCCATCTGCTGCGCAGCGAACGTCGCCGCACGCTGACCCTCGCCGCCGCCGGGGTGGGCATTGTGCTGGCCATTGGCGGTATGTACGAAATGCTGATCCCGTTCCTCGTGCTGCTGGGCAGCATTATCCCGCCCATCGGCGGGGTGATCCTCGCCGACTACTGGTTCGCCCGCGGCGGACGCTATCCCCTGCTGCAGAACGCCCGCCTGCCGCGTTTTAACTGGCTGGGACTCGGCGCCTACGCCGCCGGCGCGGTGGTGGCTTATCTGTCGCCGTGGATCGCGCCGCTGGTGGGGATCACCGTCTCCGCGCTGGTCTATATCGCCCTGACCCTGCTAAGCAAGCGTCAGCCTGCCGCCGTCGCGGAGCAGGAGCCATGAGCCTGACGGTCAGCGAACTGCTGGCCCTTGAGGGACTCTCCGCCCTGCGTCTGCGGGCGGGAAAGCAAGGGCTGCAGCGGGCGGTACGCTGGTACTACGTGGCGGAAAATGAGCATATCGCCGAGTGGATCATGGGCGGCGAGCTGGTCTTTATCACTGGCATCAACCATCCCCGGGATGAAGCCAACCTGAGCCAGCTGCTGATGGAGGGCAAACAGCGCGGCATCGCCGGGATGGTGATCCTCACCGGCGAGGCCTATATCCACGCCATTCCCGCCACGCTGATCGCCCTTGCCGACGAGCTGGGCATTCCGCTGATCGAGCAGCCCTACCTGCTGAAGATGGTGATTGTCACCGAGCGGGTCGGCACCGCGCTGGTCCGCAGCGAAAGCGCCCTGCAGTCGCAGCGCGACATCCTGATGCAACTGGTCACCGGCGACTATCCGGACCTGCAGATGCTCCACCAGCGCGCCCTCCACCAGCAGCTCGATTTTACCCGCCCGCTGCGGCTGGCGGCGCTGCGCCTGGAGGGACTGTCCCGCCTGTTTCGCCAGTTTCCGCCCGAACAGGCCGAAGCCTGGCTGCAGCAGGCCCACCGCAGCGTGCGCCAGCAGCTGCAGCTGCAGCTCAACCAGCAGGGCAACCCCTTCCCGCTGTTGGAGCGCAGCAACATGTTCCTTTTCCTGCTGCCGGATGAGGAGGGGGAAGGCTTTCAGCAGAAAAAGTGGCTGCAGCAGTGGCTGCAGACGCTGGCGGAGGGAGAAGAGAGTTTGTCGCTGCTCTGCGGCCTTTCCGCGCCGGTCAGACAGCTGCAGGGCTACCCGCGGGCGCTGTCGCAGGCGCGACAGGCGCTGGATCTTTGCGATACCCTGCGGCCGACCCAGCGGATCAGCGACTATCAGCAGCTGGGGTTTATCAAACTGCTGTCCGCGGTCAGCGACCCGGCGCTGCTCAACGATTTTATGCACGACACCCTGGGCTGCCTGATCGAGCCGGGCCGTAAAGCGCCGTGGCTGCTGCTGGAGACCCTCGAGACGCTGCAGCAGGAGAACGGCAACGTGGTGCGGGCCGCCGACCGGCTGGGTCTCCATCGCAACACCTTGCATCAGCGCATCCAGCGTATTGAAAAACTGACCGGCTACCCGGTCAGCCACCCTCAGTTTCATCTCAACGCCTCGGTCGCGCTGGTGATCTGGCGTTTATCGCAAAACCATTTACAGGACCAACCATGAAAATTGTTAACGCCCGCCTGCGCCGCCAGGAGGCGCTGTTTACCCTTGAGCTGCAGGACGGCCTGATTCAGCGCATGACCGCCCAAACCGCGATGCAGACCGCCGACGCCGGCGATATCGACGCCCAGGGCCGGCTGGCGATCCCCCCCTTCGTCGAGCCGCATATTCATCTTGACGCCACCCTCACCGCGGGCGAGCCGGAGTGGAACCGCAGCGGCACCCTGTTTGAAGGCATCACCCGCTGGAGCCAGCGCAAAGCGAGCATCACCCCAGAGGACACCCGCCAGCGGGCGCTGAAAACCATCGGCATGCTGCGCGATTTCGGCGTCCAGCACGTCCGGACCCATGTGGATGTCACCGACCCGTCGCTGTCGGCCCTGCAGGCGCTGCTGGCGGTGAAAAAAGAGGCCGCCGATCTCATCGATCTGCAGATTGTCGCCTTTCCGCAGGAGGGGATTGAATCCTACCCCGACGGTCGGGGGCTGATGACGCGCGCCATCGAGATGGGCGCCGACGTGGTGGGCGGCATTCCGCACTATGAAAACACCCGCGACAAAGGGGTCAGTTCGGTGATGTTTTTGATGGACCTCGCCCAGCGCTATGGCCGCCTGGTGGATGTCCACTGCGATGAAATCGACGATCCGCAGTCGCGTTTCCTCGAAGTGCTGGCGGAAGAGGCCCGGGTGCGCGGTATGGGGGCGCAGGTCACCGCCAGCCACACCTGCGCGATGGGCTCTTATGACAACGCCTACTGTTCGAAGCTGTTTCGCCTGCTGAAAGCCTCGGGGATCAACTTTATCTCCTGCCCGACCGAAAGCATTCATCTGCAGGGCCGGTTTGACAGCTGGCCGAAACGGCGCGGCGTCACACGGGTGGCGGAGCTGGATCGCGCCGGCATCAACGTCTGCTTTGCTCAGGACTCGATTCAGGATCCGTGGTATCCGCTGGGGAACGGCAATATCCTGCGCATTCTGGATGCCGGACTGCACATCTGCCATATGCTGGGCTATGACGATCTGCAGCGCTGCCTCGACTTCGTCACCGACAACAGCGCCCGGGCGCTCTGTCTGGGCGATAACTACGGCCTCGCCGAAGGCCGCCCGGCTAACCTGCTGATCCTCGATGCGGAAAACGACTACGAGGCCGTCCGCCGCCAGGCGCGGGTGCTAACCTCCATTCGCCACGGTAAGGTGATTTTACAGCGTGAGGTGGAGCACATCCGCTACCCGGCATAAGGCGCAAGGCGCTGCGCGTCGGCGCCTTTCTGTGATACCTTTTCAGGCAGTGTGCGTGACCGACGCCCGCCCGGGCGTCGGCTTCCTGGAAAACAGACGGCGCGAAACGACGATGAGCGATAAAAAATGGATTAAGGCCGAGGATGTGGCCAGACTGGCCGGCGTCTCGCGCTCGGCGGTCTCCCGGACCTTCACCCCCGGCGCCTCGGTGTCGGAGAAGACCCGGCAGAAGGTGCTGAGCGCCGCGGAAGCTCTGGGCTATCAGGTGAATATCATCGCCCGGACGATGATCACCGGCAGCAGTAATTTTATCGGCATCGTCACCGCCGGTTTCGACAACCCGTTTCGCAGCAAACTGCTGGCGCCGCTGGTCCATCAGTTGGCGCTCAACGGCTTTATGCCGCTGCTGATGAACGCTGACGATCCGCAGCAGCTCGCCCCTTCGCTTAAACAGCTGCTGAGCTACCACGTCGCCGGCGTGATCATCACCTCCGGCGCGCCGCCGCTGTCGCTGGCGGAAGAGTACCTGGCGCGCAAGATCCCCGTCACCCTGATCAACCGTCATGCGGACCTCGCCGGCTGCGACCGGGTGTGCAGCGATAACGCCCAGGGGGCGAAGCTGGTGGCGGGCTTGTTCAGTCGTCGAGGCTGGCGGCAGGTTGGCTTTATTGGCGAAAATCGCGAGAACTTCAGCACCCGCCAGCGTTATGACGCTTTTATCGCTCAGACGTCGGGCATGACGGTGACCAGCCGCTTTTGCGACGGCGGCGGTTATCAGGCCGGCCACCAGGCCGCCAGAGAATTAGTTGCTGAAAACCCCGGGGTGCAGGCCCTGTTCTGCGCCACCGATATGCTGGCGCTGGGCGCCCTGGACGGCCTGCGGGACGCCCCCGCCGCCGCCCCGCTACCGGCCATCGTCGGCTTTGACGATATCCCGCAGGCGGACTGGCACCCCTATCAGCTCACCACCGTTCAACAGAATACCGCCCTGCTGGCCCACCACGCGGTGGATCTGTTGATGACGCGGATCGCCCGCTTCAGCCTGCCCTCGCGCCATCGCGAAGTGCCGGTGAAACTAATTATTCGTCAAAGTGCGAAATGAAAAAATCATTTTATGCTGGATCGATCACAGAATCTTCTGTGAAACCCGGCCACACTCATTCGGCCCTTCGGGGCTGTTTTTTTCACGCAAAATGCACACGTGTGCAAAATAGGGAGTCACTATGCAATCTCAGGAATCAGAAGCGCTACAGGCCCGCTACCGCCTGGCCTGCGAGCTGGCGAAAGCGGGGGCTGAGCTGGCGTTTGAATACTATCAACAACGCGAAGCGCTGACCGTCGACCATAAGGGCGACGATCTGCAGGATGTGGTCAGCGTGGCCGATAAGCGGGTGGAGGCCTTTGTGAAACAGCGCATTCAGAGCGCGTTTCCGGAGGATGGCTTTCTCGGCGAAGAGAGCGGCGCCCGCCTGTCCGACGCGCGGGTGCTGTGGGTGGTCGACCCCATCGATGGCACCAGCTGTTTCCTCAACGGCCTGCACACCTGGTGCCTGTCGCTGGCGATCGTCGCCGACGGCGAACCGGTCATCGGCGTGGTCTATGACCCCAACCATCGCGAGCTGTTTCACGCCCTGCGGGGCCATGGCGCCTGGCTCAACGACGCCCCGATCCGTCCGCACCCCGCGACGATGGTCAGGGAGGGGGTGATGGGCGTCGGCACCTCGCATCGCGTCACCCCGGCGGACTTTCTGCCGTTTCTGCAGGCGCTGCTCAGCGACGGCGGCATGTTTGTCCGCAACGGCTCCGGCGCGCTGATGAGCGCCTGGGCGGCGGCAGGCCGGTTGATTGGCTACTACGAGCCGCACATGAACCCATGGGACGCCCTGCCGGGGCTGGTGCTGATGCGCGAAGCGGGCGGCGCCAGCAACGATTTTCTGGCGCAGGAGGGGATCCAGCGCGGCAACCCGCTGCTGCTGGCCAGCCAGACGCTCTACCCGCAGCTGAAAAAGATGATCCTACAACCATTACATTAACCCTTACGGGTCAGGCTATTTCTGATTATGTACTCTACACAGTAACGATAACTTCATTCACGGACGAACCACATCAATCAGTCAGGCCTCCGACCTGCGGAGAACCACCTATGTCTGGAATTATCGCTTTTTTCCGGGCGTCGCCGCCGAAAGCGGGCGCCGCGTTTGATGAACACCGTTTTCGCCGGGTGCGCTGGCAAACCTTTATCGCCATGACCCTGGCCTACGTCACCTTTTACGTCTGCCGGTTATCGTTCACCGTCGCCAAAAGCGCGCTGGTGGAGCTGGGGATCACCCCGACGGAGCTCGGCATGATCGGCTCCACCCTGTTCTTCAGCTACGCCATCGGCAAACTGGTCAACGGCTTTATCGCCGATCACGCCAACGTGGTGCGCTATATGAGCCTCGGTTTATTGCTCAGCGCCGGGATGAACCTGATGATGGGGATGACCACCAACGCCCTGCTGCTGGCCATCTTCTGGGGGATCAACGGCTGGGCGCAGTCGATGGGCGTCGGCCCCTGCGCGGTCTCGCTGGCGCGCTGGTACGGCGTTAAGGAGCGCGGCACCTTCTATGGCATCTGGTCGACGGCGCATAATATCGGCGAGGCCGTCACCTATATGGTGATCGCCGCGGTGATCGCCGGGTTTGGCTGGCAGATGGGCTACCTGTCCACCGCCGCGCTCGGCGCCGCCGGCGTGGTGCTGCTGGTGCTGTTCATGCACGATTCGCCGCAGAGCAGCGGCTTCCCGTCCATCAACGTCATCCGCGATGAACCGCAGGAAGAGGCCGAAGCCCGCGGCTCGGTGTTTAAAAACCAGTTGCTGGCGCTGCGCAACCCGGCGCTGTGGACCCTCGCCCTCGCCTCCGCCTTTATGTACATCGACCGCTACGCCGTCAACTCCTGGGGGATCTTCTTTCTGGAGCAGGATAAAGCCTATTCCACGCTGGAGGCCTCCGGGATTATCGGCGTCAACGCCATCGCCGGCATCGCCGGGACCATCATCGCCGGCATGCTCTCCGACCGCTTTTTCCCGCGCAACCGCAGCGTGATGGCCGGGTTTATCAGCCTGCTGAACACCGCCGGCTTCGCCCTGATGCTCTGGTCGCCGCACAGTTATTACACTGATATTCTGGCGATGATTATCTTCGGGGCAACCATTGGCGCTCTGACCTGCTTCCTCGGCGGGCTGATCGCCGTCGATATCTCCTCGCGCAAAGCGGCGGGGGCCGCGCTCGGCACCATCGGCATCGCCAGCTACGCCGGCGCCGGCCTGGGCGAGTTTCTCACCGGGATCATTATTGATAAAACGGCTATCCTTGAGAACGGCAAAACGCTGTATGATTTCAGCACGTTGGCGCTGTTCTGGGTGGGTACCGGTCTGGGTTCCGCGCTACTCTGTTTTACCACTGCCGCCATCGTCGCCCGGCGCCATGCCGTCGAACGGCAGACCTCGTTCTCCTCATAACCGATTAACGAATTAAGGAAGAAGATATGATGCCTGCAAGACATCAGGGGCTGTTACGCCTGTTTATCGCCTGCGCGCTGCCGCTGCTGGCGCTGCAATCTGCCGCCGCCGCGGACTGGCAGCTGGAGAAAGTGGTGGAGCTTAGCCGCCACGGGATTCGTCCGCCGACGGCCGGCAACCGGGAAGCCATCGAGGCCGCCACCGGACGACCGTGGACCGAGTGGACCACCCATGACGGCGAGCTCACCGGTCATGGCTATGCCGCCGTGGTCAATAAAGGGCGTGAGGAAGGCCAGCACTATCGCCAGCTTGGCCTGCTGCAGGCGGGATGCCCGACGGCGGAGTCGATTTACGTGCGCGCCAGCCCGCTGCAGCGGACGCGGGCGACCGCCCAGGCGCTGGTGGATGGCGCCTTCCCCGGCTGCGGCGTCGCTATCCATTACGTCAGCGGGGACGCCGATCCGCTGTTTCAGACCGACAAATTCGCCGCCACGCAAACCGACCCCGCCCGCCAGCTGGCGGCAGTAAAAGAGAAGGCCGGGGATCTGGCGCAGCGTCGGCAGGCGCTGGCGCCGGCCATCCAGCTTTTGAAACAGGCGGTTTGTCAGGCCGATAAGCCCTGCCCGGTCTTCGACACCCCGTGGCAGGTCGAGCAGAGCAAAAGCGGGAAAACCACCATTAGCGGACTGAGCGTGATGGCCAATATGGTGGAGACGCTGCGTCTCGGCTGGAGTGAAAACCTGCCTCTCAGCCAGCTGGCGTGGGGCAAGATCGCCCAGGCCAGTCAGATCACCGCCCTGCTGCCGCTGTTAACGGAAAACTACGATCTGAGCAACGACGTGCTGTATACCGCGCAAAAACGCGGGTCGGTGCTGCTCAACGCCATGCTCGACGGCGTCAAACCAGAGGCGAATCCGAACGTACGCTGGCTGCTGCTGGTGGCCCATGACACCAATATCGCCATGGTGCGCACGCTGATGAACTTTAGCTGGCAGCTGCCGGGCTACAGCCGGGGAAATATCCCGCCGGGCAGTAGCCTGGTGCTGGAGCGCTGGCGCGACGCGAAGAGCGGGGAACGCTATCTGCGGGTCTATTTCCAGGCGCAAGGCCTCGACGACCTGCGTCGTCTGCAGACGCCGGACGCGCAGCACCCGATGCTGCGTCAGGAGTGGCGTCAGCCGGGCTGCCGTCAGACCGACGTCGGTACGCTGTGTCCCTTCCAGGCGGCTATCACTGCGCTGGGTCAGCGTATCGACCAGCCCTCCGCCCCGGCGGTAGCGATGGTCCTGCCGTAGCGGCCAGGCGATTGCCCGGGCCCGGGAAACCGTTTTCTCCAGGCCCGGCACAGGGTCCGCTATCCGTGGTCCGGCGCAAACGCCCCGGCGGCAACTTGCGCCGGGGTGACCACCCCGCTGTCCAGCACCCAGCCGCTAATCAGCCCGGCAGGCGTGACGTCGAACGCCGGATTGTAAACGGCGGCCCCGGTCGGCGCCCATTGTACCGCGCCAAAGCTGCCCGCCACCCCGGTCACTTCCGCCGCGGTGCGCTGCTCAATGGGGATGGCCGCCCCGTTCGGGCAATGGCGATCGAGGGTCGTCTGCGGCGCAGCGACGTAGAACGGGATCTGGTGGTAATGGGCCAAAACCGCCAGCGAATAGGTGCCGATTTTATTCGCCACATCGCCGTTGGCGGCGATACGGTCGGCGCCGACCCACACCGCATCCACCTGCCCCTGCGCCATCAGGCTGGCGGCCATTGAATCGGTGATCAGCTGATAGGGCACGCCCAGCTCGCCCAGCTCCCACGCGGTTAAACGTCCGCCCTGCAGCAGCGGCCGGGTTTCATCGACCCACACGCTGGCCACCTTTCCCTGCCGGTGCGCCAGCGCGATAACGCCCAGGGCGGTCCCCACCCCGGCGGTCGCCAGGCCACCGGTGTTGCAGTGGGTCAGCAGACGGCTACCGGGCTTCACCAGCGCACTGCCCGCCTCAGCGATGCGGTCGCACAGCTGTTTATCTTCTTCGACCAGACGCAGGGCTTCCGCTTCCAGCGCCTGCGGGTAATCCTCCCGGGCCAGCGCCTGCTTCATGCGATCCAGATTATTCATCAGGTTGACCGCCGTCGGCCGCGCCGCGCGCAGCGTCTCCAGCGCCTGCTGGAGTTCATCCCGGCTCAGGCCGCGCTGGGCCAGCAGGGCCAGCAGCAGGCTGGCGGACAGGCCAATCAACGGCGCGCCGCGCACCCGCAGGGCGTGAATATGGTCCACCAGCAGCGCAACGTTATCCGCCGCCAGCCAGCGTTTTTCCTGTGGCAAGGCCTGCTGGTCGAGAATAAAAAGCTGATTTTCACTCACCCGCAGGCTGGTGGTCTGTAATGTCTGCATGTCGTTAAATCCCTGTTGCGTTGTTGTATCACATTGTGTCAGGATGAAATCCAGAAGTATAGACGTCTGAACGGCTTAATCAGAATTCGAGGATCGAGGCAATGTCGCAATACCATACCTTCACCGCCCACGACGCCGTGGCTTACGCGCAGCAGTTCGCCGGCATCGACAACCCATCTGAGCTGGTCAGCGCGCAGGAAGTGGGCGATGGCAACCTCAATCTGGTGTTTAAAGTGTTCGATCGCCAGGGCGTCAGCCGGGCGATCGTCAAACAGGCCCTGCCCTACGTGCGCTGCGTCGGCGAATCCTGGCCGCTGACCCTTGACCGCGCCCGTCTGGAAGCGCAGACCCTGGTCGCCCACTATCAGCACAGCCCGCAGCACACGGTAAAAATCCATCACTTTGATCCCGAACTGGCGGTGATGGTGATGGAAGATCTTTCTGACCACCGCATCTGGCGCGGGGAGCTTATCGCTAACGTCTACTACCCTCAGGCGGCCCGCCAGCTTGGCGACTATCTGGCACAGGTGCTGTTTCATACCAGCGATTTCTATCTCCATCCCCACGAGAAAAAGGCGCAGGTGGCGCAGTTTATTAACCCGGCGATGTGCGAGATCACCGAGGATCTGTTCTTTAACGACCCGTATCAGATCCACGCGCGCAATAACTACCCGGCGGAGCTGGAGGCCGATGTCGCCGCCCTGCGCGACGACGCCCAGCTTAAGCTAGCGGTGGCGGCGCTGAAGCACCGTTTCTTTGCCCATGCGGAAGCGCTGCTGCACGGCGATATCCACAGCGGGTCGATTTTCGTTGCCGAAGGCAGCCTGAAGGCCATCGACGCCGAGTTCGGCTACTTCGGCCCCATCGGCTTCGATATCGGCACCGCCATCGGCAACCTGCTGCTGAACTACTGCGGCCTGCCGGGCCAGCTCGGCATTCGCGACGCCGCCGCCGCGCGCGAGCAGCGGCTGAACGACATCCACCAGCTGTGGACCACCTTTGCCGAGCGCTTCCAGGCGCTGGCGGCGGAGAAAACCCGCGACGCGGCGCTGGCTTACCCCGGCTACGCCTCCGCCTTTCTGAAAAAGGTCTGGGCGGACGCGGTCGGCTTCTGCGGCAGCGAACTGATCCGCCGCAGCGTCGGGCTGTCGCACGTCGCGGATATCGACACTATCCAGGATGACGCTATGCGGCATGAGTGCCTGCGCCACGCCATTACCCTGGGCAAAGCGCTGATCGTATTGGCCGAGCGTATCGACAGCGTCGACGAGCTGCTGGCGCGGGTGCGCCAGTACAGCTGAGCGCGGCCTGTTGCCCTCACCCCAGCCCTCTCCCCCAGGGAGAGGGAGCAAACCCTAAAAAAGTGCAATCTTCTGGGATTGCCCGGCGGCGCTGCGCTTGCGCGGGCCTACAGATAACCGCATAACGGTTTGATATTGCAGTCTTTCGCAGGCCGGGTAAGGCGAAAGCCGCCACCCGGCAGACATGCGAGCACAATTTTGCGTTGACCTTGCCCTCATCCCGGCCCTCTGCCACAGGGAGAGGGAGCAAAGCCTAAAAAGTGCAATCTTCTGGGATTGCCCGGCGGCGCTGCGCTTGCGCGGGCCTACAGATAACCGCATGACGGTTTGATATTGCAGTCTTTCGTAGGCCGGGTAAGGCGAAAGCCGCCACCCGGCAGACATGCGAGCACAATAACGAAACAGGTTTGTCATCAGCCAGAAAAAGGCAATTGTCATTGCCTTTTTGCGTTGACCTTGTCCTCACCCCAGATACTCAATCACCGACAGCCCGCCGTTGTAATCGGTGCTGTAGATAATGCCCTGCGCATCGACAAACACATCGCAGGACTGGATCACCCGCGGGCGGCCGGGACGGGTATCCATCATCCTCTCAGGAGCAGCCGGCACCAGCGCCCCGGTCTCCAGCGGACGATACGGGTTGGAAATATCGTACGCCCGCACGCCGGCATTCTGATAGGTGGCGAAGATAAGCGTTGAGCTGACAAAGCTCCCCGGCCGGTTCTCATGCAGGTTATGCGGACCGAAGTGCGCCCCTTTCGCCGCATAGTCGATTTCGTCAGGCTGTGGGAAAGTTGAGATACTCACCGGGTTCGCCGGCTCGCGAATATCAAACAGCCAGATCAGCTTCTCGCCGTCCTCCTGATTGTCGAGCACCGCTTCATCCAGCACCACCAGCAGATCGCGATCCGGCAGCGGCAGCGCGGTATGCGTTCCGCCGCCGAACGGCGGGCTCCAGTTGCGATGGCTGATCAGCGTCGGCTGGGTACGGTCTTTGACATCCAGCAGCGTCAGGCCGCCGTCGCGCCAGCTGCCGTAGGCGGTATCCCCGGCAATAATGGCGTGGTGCAGCGCATAGCGTTTACCCTGCGGCCAGTCCGGTGTTTCACCGCCCGCCTGGTGCATCCCCGGCAACCACCAGCGCCCGGCAACCTGCGGTTTACGCGGATCGGCCAGATCGATGGTCAGGAAGATGTAGTCGGTAAAACCGTCGATCAGCGCGGACACATACGCCCAGCGGCCGCCGACGTACCAGATGCGGTGAATGCCGATACCGCTCAGCGACAGAAAGCCAATTTCACGCGGCTTATCCGGCGTGGAGATATCAAACACGCGCAGCCCGGCGCTCCAGCCTTTGTCCTGCACATCGCTGACCGTGTCACCCACCGAGCGGGTGTAGTACACCTTCTCATCGGCAAAACGGGCATCGGCAAACAGATCCCGGGCGTTGATCACCAGCAGCAGATCGTCATGCGCCTGGAGGTGCACGTTCCAGGTGCCCGGCGGCGCGGCAATATAGTTGACCGTGGTGGGCCGGGTCGGATCGCGAACATCGACCACGGAAAAACCCTGCGACACCATATGGCCAATATAGGCGAATCCGCGATGCACCATCAGCTGGACGCCGTCCGGACGACCGCCCTGGTCGCTATGGCCGATCAGCCGCATATTGCGGCTGTATTCTGGGGAAGGTAATGCTGACATAGGGAATTCCTTTCGCCCGGTGGCGCTGCGCTTACCGGGCCTACGGGCGCTGTTGGTTTTCCCCCTCTCCCTGTGGGAAAGGGCAACAGGCCGCCCCCGCCGCCACCCGGCTTCGTTTTATTTGTTTTTCGCTTCCAGCGTCGCAAACCACGGCGCGATAAAGTCTTCCGTCTGGCCCCAGCCCGGAATGATTTTCCCCAGCGTGGCCACGTTCACCGCCCCCGGCTGGGCCGCCAGCAGCGCCTGCGGGATCGCCGCCGCCTTGAAGTCGTAGGTGGCCGGCGTCGGCTCGCCGGCGATCTTATTGGCGATCAGCCGCACGTTGGTCGCGCCGATAAGCTTCGGATCCACCGCCACGCTCACCTTCCACGGGCTGCCGGCTTCGCGCATCAGCTGCAGATCCTGGTTGGAAATATCAATACTGTAGAGTTTGATCTCGGTGCGGCCGTTCTCTTTCAGCGCCTTATAGGCCCCCTGGCTAAAGGCATCCCAGGTGCCCCAGATAGCGTCGATTTTCCCTTTCGGATATTTGGCGAGGATCGCCCCCACCTTGTTGGCAGTGTCGCCCTGCACATCGGACGAAACGGCGCCGATCGACTCCAGCTCTTTAATCCCCGGATTTTGCTTCAGCAGCGTCTGGTAAGCCGCCTGACGGCGCTCCATTGGCGGGAAACCCGCCACCCACAGCTTGACGATGTTGGCTTTGCCGTTGAAGTCTTTCACCAGCTGGCCAAAGGAGAGATCGGTCAGTGAGGCGTCATCCTGCTGGCTGACCGTCACGCCGGGGATCTCGCCGCTCACCGCGGTATCGAACACCGCCACTTTGATCCCGGCGTCCACCGCCTTCTTCACCAGGGCCGTCGAATAGGGGTCACGCCCCTGGGAGAGAATAATGCCGTCGTATTTCTGGCTGATCGCCTGGTTGACGAAGTCCTGGAATTTGGCGTCATCGCCGTTGCTCAGGAAAGTGCTGATTTTGAAACCGAGCTTTTTGCCTTCCTGCAGCGCCCCGGCGACAAACTGGGTGGTGTTATCGTCAGACCCCAGGTTGCGGATCACTGCAATGCGGATCGGGCCATTGTGTTCGGCAATGGCCGCCGGCACCGGCGTCGGGGCGGTGGCCAGCGCCGCCGTCGACTGCAGCAGACCCAGCGTAATGAGAGAGAGTGCGATCTTTTTCATGCGGTTTACCCTGTAAAATGTTAAGTACGGCGCTGAAAATAGGTCAGTGCCAGCGCGCCAGCCAGTACCAGCCCTTTAATAATGTCCATCGCGTAATACGGCACCGAGAGCATCACCAGCCCGTTGGAGAGCACGCCGAGGATCACCGCCCCCACCAGCGTCCCCAGGGCGTTCGGTTTGCCGGAGCCGGCCAGCGAAAAGCCGATCCAGGCCGCCGCCACCGCGTCCATCAGATAGCCGCCGCCGGCGTTAACCTGCGACGATCCGATACGCGAGGCCAGCAGAATGCCGCCGAGCCCGGCCAGCAGCGAGGCAATCACGTACGCCGCCACTTTATAACGCGTGATCCGCAGGCCGGAGAGCCGCGCCGCCTCCGGGTTGCCGCCGATGGCGTACATCCGCCGGCCGTGGGTGGTGAACGACAGCGCCAGCTGGGCGACCAGCGTCACCACCAGCATGATGATGACGATGGTCGGCACCTGGCCCAGCGCGCCAAATGCCGCCGGGATGGTGCCTTCTGCCATCTCGCCGCTCGGCAGCACCATGTTTTCGGTAATCGACCCGCCGTAGCTGTATGTCATTGCCACCCCCTGAATCACAAACAGGCTGGCCAGGGTGGCGAGCATGTCGGGGATGCGCAGCACCACGATCAGAAAGGCGTTAAACAGCCCCACCAGGGTGCAGAGCGCGAGGGTGATCAGAATGGCTTCGGTGGTCCCCAGGCCGTGCCAGACAAACAGAGAGATCACCAGGGCGTTGGCCAGCGACGCCGTCGATCCGACGGACAGATCGAAGCCGCCGATGGTGAGGGAAATCGACACCCCAATGGCAATCACCGTCACGATGGCTATCGAGCGCAGAATGTTGATGATGTTGAACGGGTCAAGGAAGTTGTCCGAGGCGAAGCCAAAGACCGCCACCAGCAGCACCACGGTCAGCAACATGCCCCACTTATAGAGAAAATCAAAAAATCGCTGACGGCCCGATACCGTCACGTTCACTGCCAGGGCCTTGCTCACGCTGCCGCTCCTCCGGTTGAATAATAAAGCAGTGTCTCTTCCCGGGCTTCCGCGCCGGGGATCTCCGCCACGATCTGTCCGTCCCATAGTACGCAGATGCGATCGCATAAACCGACCAGCTCGGCGAATTCACCCGAGGCATAAATCACCCCTTTGCCTTCCCGCGCCAGACCATCGATCAGCATGAACAGATCGGTTTTCGCTTTCACATCGACCCCTTTGGTCGGTTCGTCAAAAATCAAAACGTTGGCATCGCCGCGCAACCATTTGCCAATGGCCACCTTCTGCTGATTGCCGCCGGACAGACGGCGCAGCGTCTGACCGGGACCGGTGGCGCGCACGCCGAGGCGGGCTATCACCTCCTCCGCCCAGCGCCAGGCCTGGCGATGGCCGAACAGGCTCCAGTGCGAAAAGTGGTTATCGGCGCTGACCGCCAGGTTCATCGCGATCGGCTCTTCGATGAAAATGCCCTCTTTGCGCCGCTCCTCCGGGACCAGCGCCAGGCCGCGCCCCACCGAGTCGGCGGGATCCCGTGGTCGCCACGGCTGGCCGTTCAGCTCGCCGCGCTGCACCCGGCTTTTGCTGGCGCCGAACAGCGCTTTGCACAGCTCGGTTTTGCCCGCCCCGGCCAGCCCGGCGATCCCCAGAATTTCCCCCTTACGCAGGCGCAGCGAGATATCCTGCAGCAGCGCCTCATCGTGCAGCCCTTCCACCTGCAGCAGCACTTCTTCACCGTGCGGCGGACGCGGCGGCGGGAAGATATCGCTCAGCTCGTGGCCCAGCATCTTTTCGACAATCTGTTCCCCGCTCAGCGGCGCCATCGGGCCACTCTCAATCAGACGCCCATCGCGCAGCACCGTCAGGGTGTCGCAGATCGCCTTCAGCTCGTGGATGCGGTGCGAAATAAACACCACCCCGATCCCCTGCTGCTGCAGACGGCGTACCACCGCAAACAGGCGTTCGCTTTCATGCTGATCCAGCGGCGCGGTGGGTTCATCGAGGATCAGAAAGCGGCAATGGTGCGACAGGGCGCGGGCCAGCAGGATCTGCTGTTTTTCGGCGAGCGTGCAGCTGTCAATAGAGCGCCTGACGTCCAGCGCCACGTCCAGCTGCGCCAGCGCCTCGCGCGCCAGCTGCCGAACCCGCGACCAGCGGAAGGTCGTCCCCGGCTCCGCCAGCCTGTCCAGCATGATGTTTTCGGCAATGCTCAGGCCCGGCACCAGCGCCACGTCCACCTCCTGCTGCACCAGGTGGATCCCCAGCTGTTTGGCATCCCGCGGCGAACGAATAGTGACCGGCTGGTTATTGATCGTCACTTCGCCCTGATAATGGGCGTGGGTGCCGCACAGCACCGCCATCAGCGTCGACTTACCCGCGCCGTTGGCGCCGGTCAGGGCATGCACCGACCCGCCATGAAGGGTGAAGGCCACCTTGTTCAGCGCCTGAAAGCCGGAGAAGGCCAGGCTAATGTTATGCATCTCAAGGCGATTCGCGCTCATCACTGCTCCCGTGCGGCAATTAATCTTCTGATTTAACGAATTTTTCATAGCCGCCGCTGGCTGACAACTGCGTAAAAAGCATAAGATACAACGAAATAATATTAGCCATCTGGATGTCCAGACATAACATCATGTTAGCCCAACACCTATAAGGACAGCTTTCATGAGCAACAGCGAGATCCGCGTCGTGCCCGGCCCGGCCAACTATTTCTCCCACCCTGGCAGCCTTCAGCGGCTAAGCGATTTTTTTAACGCCGACCAGCTATCGCGGGCGGTGTGGGTCTATGGCGAGCGCGCCCTGGCCGGCGCCGAACCTTTTCTGCCGGCGGCCTTCCACCTGCCGGAGGCAAAAAAGATCCGCTTTACCGGCCACTGCAGCGAACGCGATGTGGCGGCGCTGGCGCAGGCCTCAGGTGACGATCGGGCGGTAGTGATTGGCGTAGGCGGCGGCGCGCTGCTCGACAGCGCGAAAGTGCTGGCCCGCCGCCTGGGAGTTCCGCTGGTGGCCATCCCGACCATCGCCGCCACCTGCGCGGCATGGACGCCGCTGTCGGTGTGGTACAGCGACGCCGGACAGGCCCTGAATTTTGAGATCTTCGATGACGCGAATTTCCTGGTGCTGGTCGAGCCGCGCATCATTCTCAACGCCCCGGCGGAGTACCTGCTGGCGGGCATTGGCGACACCTTAGCCAAATGGTATGAGGCAGTGGTGCTGGCGCCGCAGCCGGAGGCGCTGCCGCTCACCGTGCGGCTGGGGATTAACGGCGCGCTGGCGATCCGCGACGTGCTGCTGGCCAGCAGCGAAACGGCGCTGGCGGACCAGCGCCGCGGCGAGCTGACCCAGGCGTTTCGCGATGTGGTGGATGCGGTTATCGCCGGCGGCGGGATGGTTGGCGGGCTGGGGGAACGTTACACTCGGGTCGCCGCCGCCCACGCGGTGCATAACGGGCTGACGGTGCTGCCGCAAACGGATAAATTCCTCCACGGCACCAAGGTGGCCTACGGCATTCTGGTGCAAAGCGCCCTGCTCGGTCAGGATGAGGTCCTGGCGCAGCTGGTGCAAGCCTGGCAGCGCTTTAACCTGCCGGCGACGCTGGCGGCGCTGGAGGTCGATATCAATAACCGCGCAGAGCTTGACCGGGTCATTGCCCATACCCTGCGCCCGGGCGAGTCGATTCACTATTTACCGGTGACGTTAACCCCTGAGGTTCTGCGCGCGGCGTTTGAGAAGGTGGAATACTTCAGCCGTTAATCACCCCGACCGTCTATACCTAATGATGATTCTCACCACTCTCGCAACGAGGTCATCATGCAGATCGATTTAACAGGTAAGAAGGCGCTGGTTACCGGCGCCAGCCGTGGGTTGGGTCGGGCTATCGCCCTGTCGCTGGCGCGCGCCGGCGCCGACGTGGTTATTACGTATGAAAAATCGGCCGATAAAGCCCAGGCGGTCGCCGATGAAATAAAAGCGCTGGGGCGGCACGGTGAAGCGGTGCAGGCCGACAGCGCCAGCGCGCAGGCGATTCAGGATGCCGTCACCCATGCGGCGCGTTCCCTCGGCGGGCTGGACATTCTGGTCAACAACGCCGGGATCGCGCGCGGCGGCCCGCTGGAGTCCATGACGCTGGCGGACATCGACGCGCTTATCAACGTCAATATTCGTGGGGTGGTTATCGCCATCCAGGAGGCGCTGGTGCATATGTCAGACGGCGGGCGCATCATCAACATCGGCAGCTGTCTGGCTAACCGCGTGGCGCAGCCGGGCATCGCGGTTTACTCGATGACCAAGTCCGCCCTCAACTCCCTTACCCGCGGCCTGGCGCGCGATTTAGGCCCCCGCGGGATCACCGTTAACCTCGTCCATCCCGGCCCGACCAACAGCGATATGAACCCGGAAGACGGCGAGCAGGCCGATGCCCAGCGTCAACTTATTGCGTTAGGTCACTACGGCCAGCCGGAAGACATCGCCGCGGCGGTCACCTTCCTCGCCAGCCCGGCCGCCGGGCAGATCTCCGGCACCGGGCTGGACGTGGATGGCGGTTTGAACGCCTGATCGCACATTTTCTGCAAGCCTCTGTCGCCCGGCAGAGGCCTTTTCGAGCCGCCTCGACGGGTTGCGTTTTGCCGCTTACCTGCGTTTTTTCTCGCTCTACCCTACCCCATAAGAAATTCGGAATTTATCTAATAGTCTTATTATTTCCTTATATTTTGTGTGGTCGCACAGTGGAGGTACGGATGAAGATTGTCTGGTCAAAAACGGCAGATAAGCCATTTTCTAAAATCGATAGTGGCGGTTAAACGCCGAACCACCACCACCTACCTGCATGAGGAGCATGCCGAATATGACTATTCAGTACATCAAGGATGAAGAAGGAAAAGACCAGTATGTCGTCATTCCTTACAGTGATTACTTTCGTATGCGCCTGGCTCTGCTGGAGTACGACGACGAGGATGAAAGCGACTGGGAAGATATTCCTTATGAATCAGACACCTATGATAACGTCATGCTGCCAGGCGAAGTATGCGACGTGATGCATAAAGAAAACGTCAGCCTGCAGGCTGCGTGGCGCATCCTGCGCGGGATGTCCCAGCAGGAGGTCGCCGAAAAGCTCGGCATCAGCCAGTCCGCCGTGTCACAGCTGGAAGCGCTGGACTCCCGTCCGCAGAAGCGCACCCGCGAGAAGCTAGCGGCGCTCTACGGCTGTAAGCAGGAGCAGATCAGCCTCTATCTGCCGAAAGAGGGTTAACAGCACTTCGCCCCGCCCTTGCCGCCGTAGCGGGCGTCCTGGCGTTCGCGGAAAAATGCTTCGTAGGTCATTGGCGTCTGATCCGGATGGTTGACGCGCATGTGCTCGACGTAGTTGTCGTAATCCGGCACGCCGATCATCATTTTGGCGGCCTGGCCCAGGTACTTACCTGCTTTGGAAAGGGTGTCGAACATAATTCTGATCTCACAGAAAAAGTACGCCGGGTAAGGCGAAGCCGCCACCCGGCACACAGGTTAATGCGCCCCTTTCGCCTGGGTCACTATCGCGTCCAGGTTTTCAGGCATTGGCTCATACGGTGTCTCTTTCGCCGTCGGTTTATTCTCTTTCAGCGCCGCCAGCGCGGTTTTAATCGAGAACAGCGCCAGCACCACCACCACGATCATAAAGAAGATGGTCAGCCCGGCATCGAGACGGTTGTTAAACACCAGCTGCGCCAGCTGCGACTCGGTGTACTGCGCCGGGATTTTGCCGCTGTCGATCATCGCCTGGAACTTGTTGGCAATCGCCAGGAAGCCCACTTTATTGTCCGGGCTGAAGGCCTTCTGCCAGCCGGCGGTGAGGGTACAGATCAGCAGCCAGGCCGTCGGCACCAGCGCCACCCACGCATAGCGCTGACGTTTCATCTTGAACAGCACCACTGCGCAGAGCATCAGCGCCATCCCCGCCAGCATCTGGTTGGCGATACCGAACAGCGGCCACAGGGTGTTAATGCCGCCCAGCGGATCGACCACTCCCTGATGGAGGAAGTAGCCCCACGCCAGCACGCACAGCGCCGTCGCCAGCAGGTTAGCCGGTAACGAGTCAGTACGCTTCAGGTTCGGGGAGATCACCCCCAGCAGATCCTGCAGCATAAAACGCGCCGCACGGGTGCCGGCATCCACCGCCGTCAGGATAAACAGCGCTTCAAACAGAATGGCGAAGTGGTACCAGAACGAGACGTCCATCAACCCGCCCAGCGCGCCGTGGAGAATGTAGGCCATGCCCACCGCCAGCGTAGGCGCCCCGCCGGCGCGGGAGATGATGGACTGCTCGCCCACCTCATTCGCGATATGCGTCAACGTTTCCGGGGTAATCGCAAAGCCCCAACCGCTCACCACCTGCGCCGCCGAGGCCACCACATCGGTGGTTCCCGCCGGCGCCAGCACCGCCATCGGGCTGTTCATCGCGAAGTAGACTCCCGGGTCAATGATACAGGCGGCCACCAGCGCCATAATCGCCACGAAGGATTCCATCAGCATGCCGCCGTAGCCGATAAAGCAGGCCTGATTTTCATTCGCCAGCATCTTCGGCGTGGTACCGGAGGCAATCAGGGCGTGGAAGCCCGACACCGCGCCGCAAGCGATGGTGATAAACAGGAACGGGAACAGGTTGCCAGTCCATACCGGGCCAGTGCCGTCGATAAATTTGGTCAGCGCCGGCATGGTCAGGGTCGGACGCATAATCAGAATGCCGATCGCCAGACCGACGATAGTGCCGATTTTCAGGAAGGTGGAGAGGTAGTCGCGCGGGGCGAGCAGCAGCCAGACCGGCAGCACTGCGGCGACAAAGCCGTAGCCCACCAGCATCCAGGTGAGCTGGACGCCGGTAAAGTCAAAGAACGGCGCCCAGGTCGGGCTTTCCGCTACCCAGCCGCCGGAGATAATGGCGAACACCAGCAATACCAGCCCAATCACCGACACTTCGCCAATGCGCCCCGGGCGCAGATAGCGAATATAGATCCCCATAAACAGCGCCAGCGGAATGGTAAAGGCCACGGTATAGGTTCCCCACGGGCTGTGGGTCAGCGCTTTCACCACGATCATCGCCAGCACCGCGAGGATGATCACCATGATCATAAAGGTCGCCACCAGGGCAATCACCCCGGCGGTCGCCCCCATCTCCTCTTTCACCAGCTCGCCCAGCGAACGGCCGTCGCGACGGGTGGAAACGAACAGCACCATAAAGTCCTGCACCGCCCCGGCCAGCACTACGCCGGCGAGGATCCAGATCATCCCCGGCAGATAGCCCATCTGCGCGGCGAGCACCGGGCCCACCAGCGGCCCCGCGCCGGCGATGGCGGCAAAATGGTGACCGAACAGCACTTTTTTGTCAGTCGGGACATAGTCGAGGCCATCGTTATGCCGTACCGCGGGCGTCATGCGCGTCGGGTCGACGCCGAGCACGGTTTTGGCGATATACAGACCGTAAAAACGATACGCGATCAGATAAACGCAGACTGCCGCGACGACAATCCACAGCGCGTTGATCTGCTCACCCCGGTTTAAAGCAATGTAGCCGAGGGCAAAGGCTCCGATCACGGAGAGCAGTGCCCAGATAAGGTATTTCCCTGAATTATTCATTGTTGTGGTCCACCGGTAGGGTAATCAGGATGTTACAGTTTGTTTCTAGAACACAACGCAGAATTTAACAACATCGAAACAGCGCAGATGCCGTCCACCCACAGAGATTTGTCTCACATTGCTAGCGAGATCACTTAAGGCAGGAAAATGAATGAAAGGATTATCGTGAACGGTGCCGTTTGTTTGTCTGGTGGCGGCTAACGCCTTACCCGACCTACAGAGCCGTAGTCCGGCTAAGCGCAGCGCAAGCCGGGGAAACAGCGGCTTCCTGACCCAGAAACCGTAGCCCTGCTAAGTACAGCCGAGCAGGGATATTCCCGGATGGCGGCGCGCTGCGCCTTATCCGGGCTACCCATTGCGCCGATACGTAGCCCGGCTAAGCGTAGCGCAAGCCGGGGAAAGCGTGGCTACTTAGCCCAGCACCGCGGTGCCCAGACGACAGGTGCAGCAGCGCCGCCCCTTCTCGTCATACACCACAATCTCCCAGCTCTGGCTCTGCCGGCCAAGATGCAGCGGGCGGCACTCGCCGCGCACTTTCCCGCTGGAGACCGCTCGGTGATGGGTGGCGTTCAGCTCGGTGCCGACCACGCACTGCCCCTCGTCGGTCATCAGCCAGCCGGCCATCGACCCCAGCGTCTCCGCCAGCGCCGCTGAGGCCCCGCCGTGCAGCAGGCCAAACGGCTGATAGGTGCGGGCATCCACCGGCATTTCCGCCTCCAGCAGCCCCGCCTCCAGCCGGGTGTAGACGATCCCCAGATGCGCCACCAGGGTGTTTTCGCTGCTGGCGTTCAGCGCCGCCAGCGTGAGCGCTCGTTTCCAGGCCATTTACGCCCCCAGCGTCGAGCCGCCGTCCACCACGATATCCTGCAGGGTGATATGGCTGGCATGAGCAGAGGCGAGGAACAGAATGGTATTCGCAATCTCCTGCGGGCGGGCAATTTTACCCAGCGGGATGCCGAGCTTAAACTGCTCGCCGAAACCGCGGATCCGTTGCTGCTCCGCATCGTCGCTGACCCACAGCGTGCGCTGCATATCGGTATCGGTAGAGCCCGGCGATACCAGATTACAGCGCACCCCGCTGCCCGCCAGCTCAAGGCCGACGGTCAGCGCCAGGCTTTTCAGCGCCGCCTTCGAGGCGCCATAGGCGCTCATGCCGATGCGCGGCGTGTGCGCGGCATCGGAGGCGACGGTGACGATGGCCCCGCCCCGCTGGCGACGGAACTGGGCCATCGTCTGCTGAAACAGGTTGAACGCCCCGCCGACGTTGACCGCGAAGGTCTGCTGCCAGTCTTCCGCGCTTAGCTGGTCGGTGGCGCCCATGCGCAGGATCCCGGCGGCGTTCACCAGCACGTCTAACCGCTCGGTGTTCGCCAACAGGCGGCTGCACACCTCGCGCACCCGGTCGGCATCGGCGACGTCCAGCGTTTCGGTCGCAAACGGGTAGCGTTCGCCGTCAAAGGCGAGGTCGAAACCGGTGACGTTGGCGCCGGCCTCCACAAAAGCCAGCGCGGTGGCATAACCGATCCCTTTACCTGCGCCGGTCACCCACACGGTCTGGCCGCGAAAATCCAGCGCCGCCATTATCGCACCTCGCGGGAAAGCAGCGCCCACCAGGCGTCGATGGTCGGGTTTTTCGCCAGCATCACGAAGTCGATATCGCCGTGCACTTTGCGCCAGCGGGCGGCCAGGGCCATCATCCGCACCGAATCCAGACCGTAGTCGATCAGGTTTTCATCATCCAGCGGTTCGTCGGATTCGTCGAGCAGCGGCAGGATCAGCGCGCGCAGCGCCTCTTTGGAGGCCGGCAGCGGCAACAGCGCTTCGGTCATCACCACGCGGCCGGAGCGGCCGGCGACGTATTTCAGCGCCATCAGGTGCTCTTCGCGGCTGAAGTCCGCCAGCGCGTCGGCGACAAAGAACGGTTTGATATCGCGCATAAAGGCGTCGGTGGCGGTGGTCATGCAGCCGATATGGGCATACACGCCGGTGATGATCAGCTGGTCGCGGCCGCTCTCCTTCAGCATCGCCTCCAGCGGCGAGCGATGAAACGCGCTGTAGCGCCATTTCACCAGCACGGTGTCGTCTTCATCCGGCGCCAGGGCGGCAATCACCTGCTGCTGCTCCGGCGAACGGGTCAGCCCCGGCCCCCACATATCATTCAGCAGCGCGCGATCTTCATCGCTCTGCTCTTTCGGCTGGGCGGTGTAGTACACCGGAATGCCGTTCTGTTTGCAGAAGTCGCGCAGGGCGGCGATATTGGCCACCACCTTCTCCATCATCGCGCTGTTTTCGCCCCAGAAATTGAGGAAATACTCCTGCATATCGTGGATCAGCAGCGCGGCGCGGGAGGGCTCAAAGGCCCAGCTGACTTTGTTCGCCGGGATATCGCTGGCTTCCGGCAGCGCGTAAGCCTGTAATTTAGGGATTGCCATTTTCTGTTCTCCTTCAGCCCAGCTTGCCTTCGGCCAGCCACTGACGTAATTGTTTCTTATCGACTTTGCCCACCGGCGTCAGCGGCAGCGCGGCAACGCACTCCACGCGGTCCGGCAGTTTAAATTCAGCCACCCCCTGCTCGCGCAGGAAGCGGCGCACCGCGACGGCGCGCAGCGGCGAGGTCGCCACCAGGTAAGCGCAGCTCTTCTCGCCCAGCAGGTTGTCTTCAATGCTGACCAGCGCGGCGTGGATCACCGCCTCATGGCGCAGCAGCAGGTTTTCGATCTCTTCGGCGGCGATCTTCTCGCCGCCGCGGTTGATCTGGTCTTTTTCCCGGCCCTGGACGGTGATATACCCGTCTTCATCGATCGATATCAGATCGCCGGAACAGTAAAACCCGTCGGCGTCAAAGGCTTCCGCGTTATGCTGCGGGCTGTTGTAGTAGCCGCGGAAGGTGTACGGCCCGCGGGTCATCAGGCGGCCCACTTCGCCGCGCGGCAGCGGGTTGCCGTCGGCATCCGCCACCCACACTTCATCGTCCGGACACATCGGGCAGCCCTGGGTATGAATGATCCGCTCAGGGCTGTCGTTAAGGCGGGTGTAATTCACCAGCCCCTCCGCCATGCCGAACACCTGCTGCAGCTGGCAGCCAATTTCCGCCGGGATGCGCGCGGCAAGGGTCGCCGACAGGCGCGCGCCGCCGACCTGCAGCAGCTGCAGCGACTGCAGCTGGGCATTGCCGCCCCATTCATGGATCGCCTGCAGCCACAGGCTGACCGCCGGCGGCACCAGCGAGGCGACGTTGATCTGATGTTTTTCAATCAGCGGGAAACAGAGGGTGGCGCTGGGGTCGGCGGCGAGGATCACCCGCCCGCCGGCGAGGAAAACGCCCAGCGACCCCGGGGAGCTCATCGCATAGTTATGCGCCGCCGGCAGCGCGTTGAGGTAGCGCGTCTCAGCGTTAATCCCGCAGATCTCGTTGCTGCGGCGAATGCTGTAGTCGTAGTCGTTATGGGTACGCGGGATCAGCTTCGGCGTCCCGGTGCTGCCGCCGGAGAGCTGGAAAAAGGCCACTTCGTCGGCAGGGGTTGGGTTAGCGATAAAGTTATCCGCCGGGCGGTTAATCTCCGTCGCCAGATCGCGCTCGCCGCCGTCGTTACGCAGCAGCGCCACGCGCAGGGAGGGATGTTCAGCGATAAACGCGTGAAGAAAGCTATCGTCGGCAAAGAGCGCGTGCTCGCGGTCGGCGATCAGCAGCGCCGGTTTAATCTGCGCGGCGTAGGCGTTAAGCTCGCTGCGCTGGTGGCTGAACAACGCGTTCACCGGCGCGACGCCGATGCGCAGCAGCGCGAAGAAGGTGATGTAAAACTCGGCGACGTTGCCCAGCTGCACCAGCGCGGTTTCCCCGCGCTTCAGTCCCTGACGCTGCAGAGAGCAGGCAAGGTTGTCCACCCGCTGGTTAAACTGGCGGTAGCTAATGTGTCGATCGCCATCGATAATCGCCACGGCGTCGTTTTCCGCGTGACGGGTGATCAGATTGGTTAATGGCAGATCCTGCCAGTAGCCTTTTTGGCGATAGCGGGCCGCGAACTCATCCGGCCAACGGGTAAATGCAATCATCCTTGCCTCTTAATTCAAGCCAAATACGTTAAGCATGGTGGTCAGTTTGACGCCGGTTTCGCGCCATTCGCCCAGCGGTGAGGAGGCCGGAACGATGCCCGCGCCGGCAAACAGGCGCAGCGTACGCTGCTGCAGACGCGCGCAGCGGATGGTCACCACCCATTCGCCGTTGCCTTCATCGTCACACCAGCCGACGATGCCGCCGAACAGCTGGCGGTCGAAGGGTTCCAGGTCGGCAATCAGGCGCTTCGCCGCCTGGTGCGGGAAGCCGCTCAGCGCCGGCGTCGGGTGCAGCAGGCAGGCCAGCGACATGGCGTTTTCTTCCGCCAGCGCCGTGCCCTCGATCGGCGTCGCCAGGTGCCAGAGCGTCGGGGTGGTGATCAGCTGCGGCGATGCCGGCAGCGACAGCTGGCTGCTGCGCGGGCCCAGCACGCTCTTCATCGCCTGGGTCACCAGTTCATGCTCGTGGCGATCTTTGCCGGACGCCAGCAGCCTGTTGCCCGCTTCGCGGTCCAGCACATCGTCCGGCTGGCGGCGGGCGGAGCCGGCCAGCGGCAGCGAGCTGAAGTGCGGTCCTTCTTTACGCAGCAGCAGCTCCGGGCTGGCGCCCAGCAGCACGCCGCCGTCGGAGAGGGGCACATGGAAGTTGAAGCTGGCGGGGTTCTGGGCGATCAGTCGCTCCATCAGGGCGCCGCTATCGACAGGATCGCGGGTGGTGATATCGATAAGTCGTGATAGCACCACTTTGTCCACTTCCGGGGTGGCGGTCAGCGCGGCGGCGCGTTCCACCATGGCTAAAAACGCATCCTGTTCCGGGATCTCCCGGCGCTCCACCACCTCCATCGTCTCCAGCGGCGCGGCATAGCGGGCGGAACGCTGTTTTTCCGGGCGCAAGAACGCTTCCCAGCGCTCCGGGATATAGAGCTCGGAAGGCTGACAGGTGTCGAACGGGATGGCCCCAACCATCACCGGCTTGCGGATCCCCGCCGCCCGGGCCTCGGCAAAGGCGGCGGCCATCTGCTGCTGGAACTCGCCATTCAGCGCATCGCCGCCGTCGGCGGGCGCTGAGAAGCGGCGGAAGCAGCCTGAGGTGCTAAAACTGCGGTACGGCGACATAAAGAAGAAGCTGTCCGGCGACAAGGTCCGGGTAGATTTCTGTACATCCTCAGCCAGTGACGTTTCCATATCATCCTCCAAAAACGATAAATATATTACGAATAATTATCATTTGTATTTTGGTTGGCTAACCTAAAAGGTATTGCCCGTCATGTCAACCGCGTTACGTCATCGCGCCGCCACTTTGGCTTGCATCCTGTCGGCGCAAAGTTGAAAATGAGACGCATTTATTACCCTTCGAATCAGGATGCGATGACGTGAACTTCTCTTCTTTTTACCGCCGCGGTGCGCTGGCCGGCATGCTGTTGTTTTTAGGAATTACCTCAGCCCAGGCGGCGGACTGGCCGCGCCAGGTCACCGACAGCTACGGGACGCACACCCTGCCGAGCCAGCCGCTGCGCATTGTCTCCACCAGCGTGACCCTCACCGGCTCGCTGCTGGCGATCGACGCCCCGGTGGTCGCCAGCGGCGCCACCACCCCGAACAACCGCGTGGCCGATAGCCAGGGCTTTCTGCGCCAGTGGAGTGAGGTCGCCAAAGCCCGCAAGCTGACGCGGCTGTACATCGGCGAACCGAGCGCGGAAGCGGTGGCCGCCCAGATGCCGGATCTGATCCTGGTGAGCGCCACCGGTGGCGACTCCGCCCTGCCGCTGTACGATCAGCTCAAAACGATCGCCCCGACGCTGGTCATCAACTATGACGATAAAAGCTGGCAAACGCTGCTTACCCAGTTGGGGCAGATCACCGGCCATGAGCAGCAGGCCAGCGCGCGCATCGCCGACTTCAATAAACAGCTCGTTTCGTTAAAAGAAAAAATGAAGCTGCCGCCGCAGCCGGTCACCGCCCTCGTCTATACCGCCGCCGCGCACAGC
Organism: Klebsiella sp. 2019SCSN059; assembly: GCF_021739525.1. Taxonomy (NCBI): domain Bacteria; kingdom Pseudomonadati; phylum Pseudomonadota; class Gammaproteobacteria; order Enterobacterales; family Enterobacteriaceae; genus Klebsiella; species Klebsiella sp. 2019SCSN059. The sequence goes on from NZ_JAKKOM010000011.1 coordinate 148,697, forward strand.
GCCAATATCTGGACGCCGGAATCGGCCCAGGGGCAGATGCTCGAACAGCTGGGCTTTAGCCTGGCGACGCTGCCGGGCGGCCTGCCCGCCAGCCATAGTCAGGGCAAACGCCACGATATCGTGCAGCTGGGCGGGGAGAATCTGGCCGCCGGTCTGAACGGCCAGAGCCTGTTCCTGTTCGCCGGCGACCAGAAAGATGTCGATGCCATTTACGCCAACCCGCTGCTGGCGCATCTCCCGGCGGTCGAAGGCAAACGCGTTTACCCGCTGGGCACCGAGACCTTCCGTCTTGACTACTACAGCGCCCTGCTGGTGCTCCAGCGTCTCTCCAGCCTGTTCGGCTAACGCGGGCTGTGCCATCGGGACGGGAACACAGCCTGAACTCTTTTGCCGGGCGGCGCTGCGCTTGCCCGGCCTACTGAGCTTGCGCCCTCCAGGCCAGACCTTCGGCCCGGTAAGCCGTAGCCGCCACCGGGCATCAGGACGGGTACGCGGCCTGAACGCTTTGCCGGGCGGCGCTACGCTTGCCCGGCCTACAATGCTTGCGCCCTCCAGGCCAGACCCCAGGCCCGGTAAGGCGTAGCCGCCACCGGGCATCAGGACGG